>CBFHSJ010000116.1:0-2385 GCA_965658485.1 Luminiphilus sp. | reverse complement strand
CTGACCCCTGACCCTGATACCCACCGCTGCGGCGATAACGGTGCCCGGGTCGACATCTCTGATTGCAGTATCACTGAGGGCGTTGGCGCCGCTGAGCTGAAGACGGTATGGCAGGACCCCAACTATGACCCTGACAGCCGCGCGTTTTACTACGTGCGTGCATTGGAAAACCCAACCTGCCGATGGTCGACATGGGATGCGATCCGCGCCGGGGTTGAGCCGCGCCCTGACCTGCACACCACGCTTCAGGAGCGTGTCTGGAGCTCACCTATTTGGCTGAAGTGAAGTAGAGACCGCGCTGCTCGAGTGAACCTCAGGCAGCGCAGGAATCATAGCCGGTTATTAGAAACTCTTTCTGATACTGGCGCCCCACATGCGAGGCTGGTTGGGGTAACCGGTGAAGCTGCCTGTTTGGGCCACGGAGGGGAACCAGGTGATCAAGTACTCATCGTTGGTCAAATTCCTGCCCCATACCCGGAACTCCCAACCGTTTTTGGCGATACCCACGCTGGCATTTAACAATCCGACCTCGCGGGTGCGACTGTTCGTCGTCTCAAGCAAGATGTTGGACTCAGACAGATCTCCGCCATCCTGAATGTCGACTTCTTTGTCGTACCGGTAATCGGCCTGAATCCAGGCATCCCAACCGAGGACGGTGAAGTCATAAGACCCGATTAAACTCAAGGTCAATTCTGAGATGCCGCCGGGTATGGTGCCGCTTAAATCAATGGCCTCGCCGCCAACATTGGCGCCGATAAAGGAATCATAGAAGGGATCGAGGTAGGTCCCTGATACGCCCAGCGACAAGCGCTCGGTGGGTCGCAGCATCACGTCGACCTCCACGCCATCCACCGACTGCTCGCCGGCGTTGGCGAGGTTAAAGCCGGCTCCGGTGAATACGTTCGACTGAAATCCTTCAATGGTTTGATTGAAGAACGCCGCGTTGATATATCCCCACTCTGCGTTGTACTTAATGCCCAGTTCCAAAACCTCGGATTCCTCTGGGCCTGCGAGGCGGGTACCGACCGTCAAATTGTTAGGGAGCGTCACACCTGCCGCGACCAGCGCGTCATATTCGCCTTGCGTGGGGCTACTATCTCGGGACAGGTTCCAAGAGGTCGCTTTGTAGCCGGTGGCGTAGGTAAAATAAACATTTAGCTGATCTGAAAAGTCATGGCTGAGGCTCGCGGTATAGGTGAATTTTTCATCCGCGGACCCACCGCCATTCGCTGCGTTTGGCACCTCAAGCATTTGCGGCAAGAATTGAAGTGCCTGGAGCCCAACGAATGGGTTCTGAGTTGGGTCAGACAAATCCGCCATGGCGACGGCTGCGGCGACCTGACCGAGGACAGCCGCTTGCAACTGTTGCATTCCTGCTGCCCCCGCCGGTGTTGAGCCGACTAGTGCTGCGTTGTCAGGTGTAAAGGGCAGTCCGAAAGTAGCCTCAAAGGCGCCTGGGTAAGCGCCCAAAAAGCCGGCATTGGTCAGCGCCATTGCACCATCAGCGCCATCTAGAGCGAGCTTTGAAAAGGTGTCGTTATTGATTTGGGATATCCCCACATCTTTTTCGTCGTCTACATAGTTGAAGCCGAGGGTGAGCTGAGTGCGTGAAGTCAAATCAAAGGACACTTGGCCGAAGACTGACATTGTCTCGTTGTCCAACGTGGCTACGTCCATCACGCTGGTGCCCGGCGCAAAGAAGGTACCAGTCGGATAACCCAGTAAAGCTTCTAATCCACCAATGACTGCCTCACCTGCGGCGGGGCTGCCGCCTACAAGGATATTGGCGTAGTTTCTAAACTGGGTGTCAAAGTCGATCTCACTCTCATAATAGATGCTTTCATCGTAGTAAAAAGCGCCCACCAACCAGTCCATAGCACCGTTGGTGCCGCTCAGTCTGAACTCTTGCGTGAAGGTGTCAATATCAGTCAGATAGCGAATTCCGACGGCGTCTGCGCCGCTGTAGTCGAGGTCTTCGTCTTCGTTATTGATTTCAGATTCTCTATAGCCGGTGATCGATTGGAAGGTGATGTCGCCGAACTCAGTGGAAAAGTCGACAGTAACGCCGCCGTTTTCCGCTTTGTTCACGGGATCCTGATTCAAGTACGTTTCATATTCGTAAGGCTCAGTGCTATAGGCAATGCCTGGGACAATCGACAGCGCTGCCAAGGCACCGCCGGCCGGGCCGTCAAATAGGTTCGCTGTGCCGCAGCACGCTTCTTCCAATTCATCGAAGTCGACTGCAACCCGCAGTTGAGTGGAATCGCTGATATCAAACATCAACTCTCCTCTGAGCGCCCACCGATCTCTGTCATTGAGCTCGGTACCCAGTGCGACGTTGTCAAAGTAACCGTCGCGCTGCAGGCTTGACCCACCAAAGCTGGC
>CBFHSJ010000115.1:0-5817 GCA_965658485.1 Luminiphilus sp. | reverse complement strand
CCATCATTTGATGCCGGATTTGGTCTTCAATTTCTTTGGCAACGACTGCGTTTTCCTCCAGAAACTTGGAGGCATTTGCCTTGCCTTGGCCTATTTTGTCGCCTTTGTAGGCATACCAGGCCCCAGACTTATCGATGAGGTTCAGCTTCACACCCCAATCAATCACCTCGCCCATGTGGTAGATACCACTGCCGTACATGATCTGGAACTCCGCTTGACGGAACGGCGGCGACACTTTGTTTTTCACCACTTTGACTCGAGTTTCATTACCGACGACCTCGTCACCCTCCTTTACTGCTCCAATGCGGCGAATATCCAGCCTCACTGAGGAGTAGAACTTGAGTGCGTTACCACCGGTGGTGGTTTCGGGGCTACCAAACATGACGCCAATCTTCATGCGAATCTGGTTAATAAAGATCACCAAGCAATTGGTCTGCTTGATGGCACCAGTGAGTTTGCGCATCGCCTGACTTAGGAGTCGCGCCTGAAGGCCCACGTGGGAATCCCCCATCTCGCCTTCGATCTCCGCCTTGGGAGTCAGTGCCGCCACCGAGTCCACTACCAGTACGTCAACAGCACCCGAGCGCACCAGCATCTCGGCGACTTCCAGAGCCTGCTCGCCCGTATCAGGCTGAGACATGATGAGATCGTCGACCTGCACGCCCAGCTTGTCAGCGTACTGGGGGTCCAACGCGTGCTCGGCGTCGATAAAGGCCGCTGTGCCGCCGGCCTTTTGCGCCTCAGCAATCACCTGCAACGTCAGTGTCGTTTTGCCCGAAGACTCCGGACCATAGATCTCTACAATGCGACCCTTAGGCAGGCCGCCAATACCCAGTGCGATATCGAGCCCTAGGGAGCCAGTGGAGATCGAGGGTATCGCTACCCGCTCCTGGTCACCCATGCGCATGACCGTACCCTTGCCAAACTGGCGCTCAATTTGCGATAGCGCCGCGTCTAATGCTTTCTGCTTGTTCGGATCCATGTCTTGCTCCTCTGATATGCCGTTCAGGCTGTGCCCCGAAGAATCATGCTTTATCGCGCTAAACACTCTTTGACCTAGGTTTTGCGCTCAAATTACCCGCCTTCAAAAGTACTGTATATATATTCAGCTTTTTTGCCTGCGATTGCAATCCAGTTTAATGATCAATTTCAGCGAAAAAACTGTCGCACCATGCAACATGTAGCCATAAGCGACATTAAAGCAGGAATGGACGGGGCCGCTTCAGAGAAAGGCATCTCCACCATTGGGGCTTAGACACTGGCCTCTGAAGTGCCCTGCGGCGTCACTCGCGAGAAAAAGGTAGGCACCCACGATGTCGTCGACATCTGCTACCCGACCTGCGGGGATGTTTTGGCGAATACCCTCAAGAATGTCAGCTGGTACGTCCTCCAGAATCGGCGTCATCGTTGCCCCGGGCGCCACGCAGTTGGCGGTGATTGGTCTGTCCCCAATCTCCAAAGCGAGGCTGCGCGTGAAAGACAGAATCGCGCCCTTCGCGGCGGTATAGTGGGAGAATCCTGGCGCCCCAATATACGCAAGTTGCGAGGCGGTGTTGATGATGCGGCCGCTGTTCTGTGCATACATCCTCCTTAATGCGGAGCGAGTGCACAAAAAAGTACCGCGCAGGTGCACGCCTATCAAACGGTCAAAGTCTGCCACCTCCAGCGCCTCAATCGGGCTGGAGTGGGCGATTCCCGCGTTATTAACCAAGATATCCAATGGCTTTGACTCCAGCGCGGAGAACATCGCCAAAACGTCAGCTTCGCTGCTCACATCGGCCTGTATCGCTTGAGCCGTGCCGCCCGCCTCGACAATACCCGTCACCACTGCCTCTGCGGCTTCTAATGTCGCCTCGTCTGGGTGATTAACCCACACCGTCGCACCATTGCTCGCTAAAGCCCTTGCCACAGCCGCGCCAATTCCCGAGCTTGCCCCAGTCACCAGCGCGCGCTTGCCTAAGAGATCTACCCTTACATCAAACTCTGTCATTCAGACCCCCATATTCATGCCGCTCTGCTTTTAGTTGACCCCGCCCTACCTGTCACAACTCTGCCCCACCGTTCGCTACTCGCACTCTGCGCAATGGGGATATGGTGGCTGAGCCGCCGATGCTTCTAAAGCGTCGCGCTGAGATTTTCCACCAGGTCACGCCACCGGCCAGCGTGCCGGAAGCCATCACCATCCGGTACCACTCAAACGTTCCCCATATCCCGCAGCGCGAGTAAGGATGGCCATGTGGTCCAAGATCGCCTCTGCGTGCGCCGAGGTCCCACCATAACCAGCTTTCTAACCCCGAGCCAGCGACGAAGGCTCCAAGGCAACTCTCCTTAAATGTCCGTACCAATCTCCTCGAGAAGCCTTTATTATTTTCAACAGAACAAAAAGGGAGTGGCCGCAATGATCTTTGACATGGGGAACCGCCTCGGCGCCGGAGCCGTCATCTTTACTATCGCATTACTAATAGGCTGTCAGGCAAAAGAGGAAGACACATCTACGGCGGCAGATGCCTCCGCAGAAGCCGAGCCTGCCACGTTGGGCTCGATGGATGAGCAATACGCCTGGGTCGGTGATCTGGGCGACCGCGACGCGCTTCCAGGCAAGCCTCTTTACATTGAACATTGTGCCGGTTGTCACGAGGCGCAAGTCTACAAGGCGCCCCACACGACTTGGCTGGAACTCATGTCTCCGCAGGTGCTGTACCGGTCTATTACCGAGGGCATTATGCAGTCGCAGGCCGCTCACTTATCCGACGAAGATAAGCAACACATTGTCGAGTACATCACGCAAATGCGCCTCGGTGATCCTGACGCGGGCCCTGAGGTTGCCTGGTGCAAGGGCCCGGCAGGTGAGTTCTCGTCGCTCGACGAGGGCCAGCTGACAGGCTGGGGCCACGATACCCGCCGCTACGTATCGCCTGATGCCGCCGGCTTTGGTCGGTCTCAAATCGACGATCTTGAGTTGAAGTGGAGCTTCGGTTTTCCCGCCTCTACCCGGGCCAGATCCCAACCGACCATCGCCATGGGTGCCGTGTTTGTGGGTAGCCAGGACGGTACGGTCTATGCCTTTGATCTGGAGACCGGTTGTGTCCGCTGGACCTACGCTGCGCGCGCTGAAGTGCGGACCGGCATTACCCTTGGCAAAAGCGGGCCAGACGGCGCCGCCACTGCCTACTTTGGCGACATCATCGCCAACCTCTACGCTGTCGACGCCACCACCGGCGAACTGATCTGGCAGAGCAGTCCAGATGAGCATCACAGTGCCACCCTGACAGGCACCCCTGCCTATGCTGCGGGCAAACTGTATGTGCCCGTGTCTTCGCTCGAAGTGGTCACGGCAGCTAACCCAGACTACGCCTGCTGCTCCTTCCGCGGCCACGTGATGGCGGTCGATGCCGACGACGGTAGCGTGATCTGGGACAGCTACGCGATACCCAGCCCGCCTGCCTCGGTGGGTACCACCAGCGCCGGGACAGATATGCTCGGCCCCTCCGGCGCACCGGTGTGGACCAGCCCCACCGTCGACGTGGACAAAAACCTGTTGATTTTCGGCACCGGTGAGAACTACTCCTCCCCTGCTGATACCAACAGCGACGCCGTGATCGCTGTGGCGCTCGATACCGGAGAGCGCTTGTGGTCGAGACAAACCTTCCCGGGCGACGCCTGGAACGTCGCCTGCATGATGGCCGACAACCCCAACTGCCCTGAGGAAGATGGCCCCGACTATGACCAAGCCTCAAGCCCCCTGCTAATTGATATCGGGGAAGGCAAAACCGTGGTCGTTGCTGGTCAAAAAGACGGCCGAGTGTTCGCGCTCGACTGGGAGACAGGCCAAAACAAATTGTGGGAAGTCAAACTGGGCCGCGGCAGCATTCAGGGCGGCGTGCACTTCGGCATGGCCGCGGATGGCACGACCGTCTATGTCCCCATCAATGACATGAACGATACCCGCAATGGTGAATGGCTGGATCCCGAACTCGCCCGCCCGGGTGTCTCAGCGGTCAACGCTGTGACGGGCGAGGTGCTGTGGAGCCACGTGCAGGAGAACGTTTGCGGCGAGGGCCGGCCGTTCTGCGACCCCGGGGTCTCGGCCGCCATTACGGCCATCGATGGCGCGGTAATTGCGGGTCACCTCGATGGGATTGTCCGCATCTATGACCGGGACAGCGGGGAGATCATCTGGTCTTACAACACCACCACACCGGTGACCGGCACTAACGGTGTCATCGCGCAAGGTGGCGGCATGAGCGGCTCCGGGCCTGCACTCGGCGCAGGCCATATGGTGATCAACTCAGGATACGGGCTCTATAACCATGAAGCGGGCAATGCCCTGCTCGTGTTTGCGCCCAAAGCGACGGGTTCAGTCAGCGCGCGTTAACGCTCGTAGTCCAGCGCGAGCACTTCACAGTGCTCGCGTAATACCACCCCGACCGCTTGATGATCGGGGTGATTCAGATACGCCGGCAAGTCGTCAGCCCGCTCCAGCGTCACAAGGACCCCATGGGTCGCGCCATTGGCGCGGTCAGTCATGTTTCGTCCCGCCGAAATCGCCAGAACACCCGGGATATGAGTGAGCGCGCGAATCGACGCTAGGATCTCTTCCATTTTGTCATCACTCACCCCCGCTTTAGGGGTGAGCCACACCATGTGCTCCAGCACCATCTCGACCTCAGACCAGATTAAAACCCTGACTCGACAGCGGGAAGCGGCGCACGCGCCGCCCTGTCGCGTTGAATAAGGCATTGGCGACGGCCGGTGCAATCGGTGTTGTCGCCTGCTCGCCGATCCCGGTAGGCGGTTCATCGCTGGGCAGGATATGCACCTCCACCTTCGGCATTTGTGGCAGACGCATCACCGGATAGTCATGGAAGTTACTCTGCTGCACTTCACCGTTCACGATGTCGATGTTGCCAAAGGCCACCCCTCCCAGCCCATAGGCAAGCCCACCTTCCACCTGGCCCTCGATACCGAGCGGATTCACCGCGAACCCACAGTCCACCACGCAGACAACGCGATCAACGGTGAAATCACCATTCTCGGCAACCGTCACCTCGACTGCCTGAGCAACCGGCGAAATGTTGTAGATCCGTGATGCCACACCGCGTCCGCGACCCGGTGCCAACGGCTTGTCCCAATCACACTTTTCCTTCAGTACGCTCAATACGCGGTTCATGCGCGCGTGGTCCTTGGTCAGACGCAACCGAAGCTCCATGGGATCGATACCGCCTTTGTGCGCCAACTCATCCAGGAAACACTCATAGGCAATGCCCGTGTGGGTGTGGCCAACCGATCGCCACTCCTGAGGAACAATGCCTTTCTTAGGCGCGTTGTGGCTCTCAACCCGATGATTAGGAATCTGGTAAGAGGTCCCATAGGGGAACACGCCAAACGGCTCCTGCAAACAGCCATCCAGAGAATAGATATCCATGCCTCGCACCATATAGGCAGGGTCGTGTTTGGTGCCCTGCATGAGTGACTGACCCACTGCGACCTGATGCCAGGCCTCCGGCATACCGGACTCGTCCACGCTGCCGCGGAGCTTGTGCACAAATAGTGGCCGATAATGGCCGCTGCGGATGTCTTCTTCCCGCGACCAAATAATTTGAACCGGTACCGACTCACCCATGGCCGCTTCTACCGCCTCAACGGTGTAGTCCGCGGTTTTACTCGAGCGACGCCCAAAGCTGCCGCCCATAAGCGGTCGGTGGATAGTGACGTTCTGCTGCGGGATCCCCAGGAAGCGAGAAATGACCTCTTGATCATTTGACTGGTACTGCGTGCCGCTCCAGATTGTGCAGGTATCGCCCTCAACCCGAGCAA
>CBFHSJ010000114.1:0-5885 GCA_965658485.1 Luminiphilus sp. | reverse complement strand
CTGGTATAGCGATCAACGGACCGATGCGCGCTAAACGGGCTGGCTATGCAGGGGGCTATGCAGAGGGCTATGCAGAGGGCTATGCGGAATAGGGCAAGCTGGTGAGAGCGATGATTCTTGCGGCGGGGGAGGGCAAGCGGATGCGGCCCCTCACTTATGAGACCCCGAAGCCGCTTCTAAAGGTCGGCGGTGTGCCCCTGCTGGAGCATCATCTGCTCGGCTTGCGCGATGCCGGAGTTAGCGAAGTAGTGGTTAATGCCTCATACCTCGGCGACCAGGTCGCTGCTTTCTGTGGCGATGGCGGTCGATGGGGCCTTCGCATCCGGGTATCCAGAGAGGCGGCGCCGCTGGAAACAGCGGGAGGGATCATTGAGGCCCTGCCACTACTCGGTGACGCGCCCTTTCTCGTGGTCAATGGCGATGTGTACTCCAACTATCCCTTCAAGCGCTTGATCGATAGAGCCATTGATTCCGGGCAGGGCCGCTTAGTGTTGGTTGACAATCCAGTCCATCACCCTGAGGGCGACTTTCGCCTGGTTGACGGCAAGGTGGAGCAACCTGAAGACGCTGTGACCTCTGATACTCGATCAAGAAATACTCTGACATTCAGCGGCATTGCACTTTATGCAGCCGATTTTTTTGCCGGGTACGAGCGCGGCAAGCGCTCACTCAAACCATTACTCGATAACGCCATTCTGCAGGGGCACTTATCGGGTGAGAGGTTTGAAGGCGTATGGAATGATGTCGGTACGCCTGAGCGTCTGGCGGCGCTCAACGTTTAACTCTCCCTGATCAGTCGCGTCGACTCCGTTGAGGCAGTAACATAGGCGAAAATCGATACTGAGCGGACCTCATGCAGCCTTTTGTGATTGCGCCCTCCATACTCTCTGCTGATTTCGCGCGTCTGGGCGAGGAGGTCGAGCAGGTGTTGGCATCAGGCGCCGACTGGGTGCACTTTGATGTCATGGATAATCACTACGTGCCCAATCTCACGATTGGCCCCATGGTATGTCAGGCGCTTCGCAATCATGGTGTCACGGCGCCCATTGACGTGCATCTCATGGTTGAGCCCGTCGACGCGCTCATAGGTATGTTTGCTGATGCGGGCGCCAGTTTGATCAGCTTCCATCCAGATGCCTCTGTTCATGTTGATCGGTCTCTACAGCTGGTTCGTGATGCTGGCTGTCAGGCTGGCCTGGTGTTTAACCCCGCGGCGGGGCTCGAGCCTCTTAAGTATGTGATGGATAAGGTGGATCTGGTGCTGCTGATGTCGGTGAACCCCGGCTTTGGTGGCCAGTCATTCATCCCTTCGACCCTCCCTAAATTGCGCGAAGCGCGGGCAATGATCGACGCAGCAGGGCTTCCCATTCGTCTTGAAGTTGACGGCGGCGTGGGTGCAGCCAACATCCGGGAAATCGCGGAGGCGGGTGCCGACACTTTTGTTGCCGGTTCAGCGATTTTCAATCAGCCCGACTATCAGGCAGTGATCGATAAGCTGCGGCAGGAACTCGAGGTTGCCGCGGTCGCGTGAGCGAGTCAGTGTCCCAGCGCGAGTTCACCGCGCTTCAGTCTAAAGGCTTTAACAGAATACCGGTCAGCCGAGCCCTGCTGGCTGACACCGAGACGCCGCTGTCGGCCTACAACAAACTTGCCAGCGGTCCCCATTCTTATTTGTTTGAATCGGTTCAGGGTGGTGAGCGCTGGGGCCGATACTCCATTATCGGTCTGCCCGCCTCGCGCTGGCTCACGGTAAACGGCCAAACGCTGACCCTTTTTGATGATGGGGTACCCAGTGAAGTTATTGAAGCGCCTGACCCCCTTGCGGCCATCGATGAGATTGTAGGTCGGTATCGCAGCGCTCCAATGGCGCACCTGCCAATGTTCCACGGTGGTTGGGTGGGTTATTTTGGATACGACACCGTGCGCTACGTGGAACCGCGGCTTGCCCGCAGCTGCCCTGAGGATACGCTCGGAGTACCCGATATCTGGCTGACGCTCTCCGAGGAAGTGGTCGTGTTCGATAATCTGGCCGGCGCATTGACGTTAGTGGTGAATGCCGACGCTGCCTTACCCGATGCCTACAGTCGCGCGATGGATCGCCTCGATGCGTTGGAGGCTCGGCTTGCACAGCCAGGGCCGCCACTCGAGCCCGTCTCGCTGAGGCCGCTCGATACGCGCTATGTGGAGTCACAGGTTGAGTTTTCGACCACGCAGGAGACCTTTGAAGATTGGGTATCCGTGATTAGGGACTACATTTTGCGGGGAGACGTGATGCAGGTCGTCCCGTCGCAGCGCATGACGATCCCCTTCGCGCAATCGCCCTTGACGCTGTATCGCGCACTGCGCAATCTGAACCCATCTCCCTATCTCTACTTTGTTGACTTGGGTGAGTTTCAGATAGTGGGTTCCTCACCTGAGATTTTGGTCCGCCTTGAGGGCGGCGAGGTCACCGTCCGACCCATTGCAGGCACTCGCAAGCGCGGCAGCTCTGCCGATGAGGATGAAGCGCTCGAGGCAGATCTGTTGAGCGACAAAAAGGAGATCGCAGAGCATCTGATGCTGATCGATCTGGGCCGCAACGATGTCGGTCGTGTTGCCAAGGCAGGTTCCGTCCGGCTCACCGAGCAGATGGTCGTCGAGCGTTACTCCCACGTCATGCACATTGTCTCTAACGTCACCGCGGCGGTGCGAGATGACATCGTAGCGATCGATGCACTGAAAGCGGCCTTGCCCGCGGGGACGTTGAGCGGCGCGCCCAAGCTACGTGCGATGGAAATCATTGATGAACTGGAGCCCATCAAGCGGGGCATTTACGGCGGCGCAGTGGGCTACCTGTCTTGGGCGGGAGAAATGGATACTGCCATCGCAATCCGGACGGCTTTGATCAAGGACCAGCGTGTGATCGTACAAGCGGGAGCCGGCGTTGTCGCCGATTCAATACCGGCGTTGGAATGGGAAGAAACGCTGAACAAGGCCCGAGCTATGCTCCGCGCAATAGCTATGTGCGGTGAGAGCGGTTAGTACGGTTGCGATTGCTTCCAGTTGGTATCCCTGGCCTCTCACCGGTAAGGAGCACGCCGAATTAAGTCCGAAAAACGTTTGTTGACGCGCGTTCAGTGATGCGACTTTATCGAGGCTACTGAGGTGTGATGCTGGTGACTTCGAATTTCTGCGACTCTGGGCGCCACTCTAACGTAATGTTATAGGTTTGCTCGCCGATCCACGCCCCTTGGATGCTGATCCTTCTGCCTAAAGCGGAGATGCCCGCCCAACTAAGGTCTACATAATCGTCGGGGGAAATGTAGCTTTTTTCAAACCCTGTGGCGCCGAACTCGACAGAGCGCTCACTCACGGAGCCAAAGCTGTCAGTCACCCGGATCACCAAGACATGATCGCCTCTTTCTAGCCCACTGAAATTAACCGCTGCGGCATAGCCAGACCGATCTGAATTGGGTATCTCCTCGAAGACCTTGCCGACATCTCGGCGTTTACCACCGTAAGGGATGTCATAAAGGTATTCACCGTCGATAAACACCTCAACACGCTCAATGGCGTTGCTGGAGACGGCCCAACCCCGGATCAAGCCAATGCCAGAGTGCATGCCACCCGCTATAGGCTCTTCAATGGCAACCCTGAGGTCGGACGTGCCGTCAAATTCCACGACGTACATCAGCCTCGTATCGACATCCAGATCGTTCCATTGCCCGGTAGCCCCTAGGTCGAAGAAGGGCTCAGGCCAATCGCCCAAGCCCATCGCAAGCGCATCCTCATCTCCCGTCGCGCTGTCTGGCTGCACGCCCCAATTAATGAAACGGTCTGCAACGCCGAACCCGTTGAAGTCACCTCTCCAGAACTGATCGCCGTTATTACTCCAAATCCAGATCCCCTCCGCGTCAGCATCAGACCCGCCAAGCCAGATGAAGGGAGCAATGGAGCCATCTTCTGCCAAGGTCTGTTCAAGCTGCTCCTCAGAGAGATGATTCATCACGGCATTAAGTATCGCCTTATTTTCCCGAGAGGAGTCGATCCTCGCCAGGTAGCCTGCGTTGGACCCCAGCGTCATCGCGCCAGCGCGCTCTGAGGCCTGATGCCAGCTAGCGGGCTCGGTGACGATTTTGTAGGTGTGGCCACCATGCTTGAAAACGGTGTCCGCCAAAGCACCGCTCGACACAAAGGCAGACAACAAAAAACCCGCCATGGAGGCGGTGATTGCTGTCCCGCATGTTTCCCTTGCGGATTGCGCAAGGGTGCGTGTCAATTGCTGCATGTTCGGAGCGCCGTGCGAATTTTAAGGGCTGATGAAATTAGCACCTAAGACTACTCTTCACCAGTTCTTTACCTGTGTATTAACGCAGTTATCCCGTCGATTATTCCCCTAAGGTGAAGTTTGCGGGGCCAGCTATTGCGGGTAATTTTGCGGCAAAACGAGACAGCACCATAAAAAGTTGGTGCTTACTAACTGACAAGCCAAATCAGCATTTGATATTTGGATAGCCGTCAGCGGGCAACGCCCTTGCCAAATTGTTTGTAGTGGTAAAAGTGGCTTTAGTGTTGCGGCAAAATGACCAGCCGGGTTACATCGCCGCGTGGATAATCCGCTAGCTCGATATTAGGTGTTTTTTACCGGAGATCGCTGCATTTTGACGGTTTTTCGGCTATTTTCTCATTTGATGATGTTTTTTTAGCCGATTTCGCGTAAAAAGCGGTCCTTTCATGGCATTAGCGTTCTTGAAGCTGGATTCGGTGTCACCATGATTTTGATGATCGATAATTACGATTCATTTACCTGGAATGTGGTGCAGTACCTCTGGGAGTTAGGGGCGGAGGTTGAGGTGCATCGTAATGATGAGGTCACCCTTGACGACATTGCGCAAAAAGCCCCTGCCGGACTCTGTATCTCTCCCGGTCCGTGTTCTCCTGCAGAGGCTGGCATTTCACTCTCTGCCATTACTGAGTTCGCCGGTAAGATCCCGGTTTTTGGGATCTGCCTTGGTCAGCAAAGCATTGGCGCAGCGTTCGGTGCTGAGGTGGTGCGGGCAAGGACCGTCATGCACGGCAAGACCAGCCCCATCCATCACACTGGTGAAGGCGTGTTCAGAGGTCTGCCCAGCCCATTCACTGCTACCCGCTATCACAGCCTCGTGGTTGATGCAGACTCGCTGCCCGATTGCCTCGAGGTTACTGCCTGGACCGAGGATGACAGCGGCGCCATGGAGGCAATCATGGGGCTGCGTCATCGCGAGCTTGATATTGAGGGCGTCCAGTTTCACCCCGAGTCCATTCTCTCCGAACATGGTCACGCCATGCTGGCCCAGTTTCTGGCACGATGTGCCTGAGCCAGTAGTGGAAACGCCAACATGACGCTTCAGCAGGCACTCGAGAATTGGGTGGAAGGAAGAGATATCTCCCGCGACGCGATGCGCGCTGTTATGACGACGGTGATGACAGGCCAGGCATCACAGGCACAAATTGGTGCGCTGTTAGTGGCCTTGCGCATGAAGGGTGAGGCCATTGATGAGATCGCCGGCGCTGCCGAAGTGATGCGTGAGTTAGTGACCCCTGTCGACGTCTCCGGTGATCGTGTGATCGACCTGGTGGGGACGGGGGGCGATGGTGCCAACTTATTCAATGTGTCCACTGCTGCGACGTTTGTTGCGGCCGCTGCCGGTGCGCAGGTGGCCAAGCACGGCAACCGGTCGGTCTCGAGCAGCAGCGGGTCATCCGATGTGCTTGAGACGCTGGGGGTTAACCTTGACGTGAGCCCCGAGCAGATTGCCGCTTGCGTTCAGGAAGTGGGTCTGGGTTTTATGTTTGCGCCGGCACATCACGGGGCCATGAAGCACGCCGTCGGCCCACGGCGTGAGCTCGGGCTGCGCACCCTCTTT
>CBFHSJ010000113.1:0-6035 GCA_965658485.1 Luminiphilus sp. | reverse complement strand
AGAGATCGCCGCCGATGATCTGACCGTTGAGCGGATCGTTAGCCCCCGCGAAAAGGCGATCGAAATCTTTCGCAACATGGGTGAACACTACAAGGTGCAGATCATCGAGGACCTGCCCGGCGATGAGGAAATCACTATCTACAAGCAGGGTGACTGGATGGATCTATGCCGCGGGCCTCATGTGCCTAGCACCGGTAAACTGCAGGCCTTTAAGTTGACCAAGGTGGCCGGTGCCTACTGGCGCGGCGACGCCAACAATCAGCAGCTGCAGCGTATTTATGGCACCGCGTGGGCCAACAAAAAGCAGCTGAAGGCGTACCTCAATCGTATCGCCGAGGCAGAGAAGCGGGATCATCGCAAGATCGCCAAAAAGCTTGATCTTTTTCACACCCAAGAAGAAGCGCCTGGCATGGTTTTCTGGCATCCCGCGGGCTGGAGTATTTACCAGACCATTGAGCGCTATATGCGCGAGAGGCAGCTGGCCTTCGGCTATCAGGAAATCAAAACGCCGCAGGTCGTCGACATTAGTTTGTGGCAGCGCTCGGGTCACGCTGACAAGTTCGCCGAGGGCATGTTCACGCTCGAGGCCGAGGAGCGTCAGTTCGCAGTGAAGCCGATGAACTGCCCTTGCCACGTGCAGGTTTTCAATCAGGGTCTGAAGTCCTATCGCGACCTGCCGTTGCGGCTAGCCGAGTTCGGCAGTTGCCACCGCAACGAGCCTTCGGGTTCCCTACACGGCATCATGCGTGTCCGTGGTTTCACGCAAGATGACGCCCACATATTCTGTACCGAGGAGCAAATTCAGCCCGAGGTCTCGCAGTTCATTGACATGCTGCACGAGGTCTACGCCGACTTTGGTTTCAGTGAGGTCATCTATCGGCTCTCGACCCGCCCTGCCGAGCGAGTGGGTTCTGATGAGGACTGGGACCGCGCCGAGGCCGCACTCGCTGAGGCGCTAACTGCCAAGGGTTTGCCATGGGAAGAGCTACCCGGTGAGGGCGCTTTTTATGGCCCGAAGATCGAGTTCTCACTCAAAGACTGTATTGGCCGCATCTGGCAGTTAGGCACAATTCAGGTGGATTTCTCCATGCCCGGCCGGCTCGACGCGCAATTCGTGGCCGAGGACGGCGCGCGCAAGGTACCGGTGATGTTGCACCGAGCAGTCTTGGGCTCTTTTGAGCGCTTCATTGGTATTTTGATTGAGCACTACGAGGGCGCGTTCCCGGTATGGTTGGCGCCCAGACAGGCTGTGGTGGTGAACATCACGGACAAGCACGCCGCTTATGCGACTGAAGTAGCGGAGCGTTTGCAGGCAGCGGGCTTCCGCGCCGAGACCGATCTCAGAAACGAAAAAATTGGCTTTAAGATTCGTGAGCTCGAGCTCGCCAAGGTGCCTTACGTGGTGGTGGTCGGCGATAAGGAGATGGAGTCAGGCGAAGTCTCCGTTCGTGCACGGCATGGCCAGGACTTGGGGTCTCTCACGCAAGAGGGATTGCTTAAAACCCTCGCGACCGAGGTCGCGCGAAAAGGGCGGACTCAGGCTGACCGATGAGTTATCGGGTCAGGAGCTGGGAAACGCCTCGTCCCACTCCTCGCTCGTGAGGGAGGATTTTAGCTCCAGCCTCAGCTCTATGAAGCGTTGAGCCCGATCGGCATTCAGCGATCTGGCTTCTGCAAACAGTGCGTCCAGCTCTTCTGCCGACCAGACTTTTTCTTCGGAAAAGGACTGTCGAGCGCGTTCAATCAGTGCGGTGGTCTCGCCGCTGTCTGACAGCATGGATTGTTCCATCGCCGCCAAAATGTCTAGGGCGGTCTGGCGGCGCTCTAGATCCTCGACAGCGCTGTTTATATTCTCTTGGCCCTCTGCAATGAATGTGGAGAGCTCTTAGCTACCGCCACCGAGTAGCATCACAGTCAGCAGTGCAATAAGCATGTCTTAGTTCCCGTCCAGTAGCATGAAAGTTTGTGCGGCGAATTCCGCTCGCTCGGGATAGAGCGCGGTCAACTCTTCGGTCGTCAATGCTGATTGAAAGGTTGTAATGAGAGCAATCAGCGTCTCAGCGTCACTGGTGTTGGCAGATTGGTTTGTGTTCACCAAAGCATTGAGCTCTTCCGGCGTGGCATTGAAGTCCGAATTAGTCTCGGCAAAGTTTTTCAGTGCTTCATCCCTTCGCTTGACTGCCTGGCGAATCAGCCTGTCGGCTTCCTGCAATGCACTGGTTGCGCGGGCCAACCTCGACACATTACCCACCTGCGCTGCCAGACTGTTATTAAGGTTTACAACGGATTATACGTAGCTCTCGCTAATGGTCTGCGTTTTATTGCTACTACAGCCGGCTGTGAGAACCACTAACAGACTGACCAGCGGGATAAAGAGAATGCGTGGAATGCTCTTCAACCAACATGATCGCCAAAGCGTGCGATCAAGCGATGTCGTGATTGCTTCACCCGCCCATCTGTTTGCATCCGATGTTCGTTCAACTGCCATCGCATAGCATCCCTATCTCTCCTGGAGTTGGGGCCCCGCTGTCTACAAAGTCCAACGTTGCGAGCCGTTCTCGGGCTTCCTTACAACGTTGTGCTGCGGCTATATGGTGACCCTGCAGGCGCGTGATCGCAACCTGATTTGCTGGGTCACAGAAGCCGTTGTTGACACCACGCAGGTTGAAGTAGGAGCCCAAGCGCTCGATGGCGGCGCAGTCGCCGGGTTGAAGCGAGGTCTTGGTGCTCACCACCATTGTCATGCCGTTTTCCCCCAGATCGATCACGAAGAGTACAGCGGCCTCGCTGGTAGGGTCCTCGGTCTCGGTCGAGTCCGCGTCGTTGATGGCGTCGGTGAGCATGGACAATCCGCCCTGATTTTCACTGACGCTGCTCATGGCAGAGGGCGGCATCCCCCTCGCGACGCCCGCAGGTAGCGTGGGATCGGACCAATTAGTCTGGTAGTGCTGGGTGACCACACCGTAATCGATGCTGATGCGGTCGGGGCTCGCAACAGCTTGCGCTTGCACGGCTGCATTTTGCGTCAGCATCGCAATGATGATCGCCCAAAGTCCTCGCCTCCCTTTGCGGATAGAGAGGGCGTATGGGTCGCCTTTATCGGCGTGCTTTGGGTTCATTCCAGCTATCCAGAGCCAACTCAGACTGAAGTATGCCTCAGTCCAGCTGCTCTGCGTGATCTTCGAGCGCAGTTCCTTGGATTGAGTCGGTGTGGCCCCCGCTCTTCACTTTCTGTCTTGTAGGGACGCCAAGCACTGTCTCCCGGAGGGGTAAAATAGTACTGTCTCTTCGGCGATGGCGTGAGGTGATATTTGACAACTGTCTACAAAGGCCGCGTATATCAATGAAGAACGAAGAAAATCACAAAGGGGCAGCGCTTCATGGGTCAAGCAATCAGCACCTCTAGCCTCTGGGGCGCGCACAAGCTGCTGGAATCATCATCGCGCCTAAATAATTTCGAGACCATTGTTGGTTCGGCTTTTACGTCTGGAGGATTGGGCCCCATGCTCATGTCGCCTGATATCGCTAAGTGTTTGGATGCACTCTGCCTCTACTCAAACCTCCCACTACTGAAGCTCGCTGAGGCTCAGGATCACCGGGTGGGCGGCGTGATGACGCCGCTGATTGAGCAATCAGAAACGGTCGCCGACGCGCTGCGAGTCGTTCTGATGTTCAACTGTCGCCATGCCGAGCCACTTTATTGGACGGGAAGCATGCGCGGTGATCATGCTGCGTTCACAGCGTGGCTTGACCGGCCTGCGGACATATCGATCTCCCAGGCGGAGCGCATGTGTGTATTGGGTGTATTCCAGCTGGTGGCGGGTTTCAAATCCGCGTTGGGCGACGCGTTCCAACCGATGTTGATTCGAATCAGGCCTTGCTGGTCGAATACCGACTGGCCCAGTCATTTTCTCGGCGTGCCAATTGAGGCTAACGCAGCGGAAACCGAATTGCTGCTGACACGTGCCTGTCTGACGCAACCCAATCCGTTGAAGCGGCAATTACATGAGCCGCCCGAGCTGATGGCCGAACTGGATCGCTATCAGGAGGATGCCAAGGTGGCGTTACTCCGAAATGACACGTGCAGTTGGATACGCGGTCACCTTCCCACCGGAACTTGTGACCTTACGCGGCTGGCGGCCCGACTCAACTGTGACAAGCGCACCCTGCAGCGCCGTTTCGAGCGTGAGCTTTCCTGTCGTTTTTCTGATCTGGTCGATGATGTGCGGGCTGAAATGTGCTTGCCACTGCTGGAGAGCGGGGTGTTCCCGATGCAGGCGATCGCCGAGCAGCTAGGCTACGCCACGTCGGGTAACTTCAGCCGCTTCTTACAGCGGCGCTTTGGCTGCACGCCGCGGGATTGGACTCGATTGGCTTTAACCGCCTGATAGCGCCCCGAGGCGCAATTTGTCGGCTTTCTTTTCCCTTGTGAATCCCCTTTTCGGGCAGTAAACTCGCGCTCCTGTTTGCGTTGGAGGAAGTGCCTGATTGTGTTCAGTAGCTCGGATAACTATCTCCAACCGCGAAACCTTGATGGGAGAGAGGCAGTATCAAGAGCGAGAGCAGCAGTAAAAAGGCGCTGACCAACGATCAGATCACGGCGGAGAACGTCCGCCTGGTCAACGAAAAGGGCGAGCAGGTTGGTATTGTTACCAATGCTGAGGCCCAAGCCGCCGCGGAAGCCGTCGGCATGGATCTGGTGATGATGGCGGAGAACGATCCGCCCGTATGCAAGATCATGGACTACGGCAAGCACGTGTTTGAGTCCAAGAAGCAGAAGGCCGCGCAACGCAAACGCGCCAAGCGCACCCAGATCAAGGAAATGAAGTTTCGTCCAGGGACGGAGGAGGGAGACTATCAGGTAAAGCTACGCAACCTGACACGTTTCCTCGAAAATGGCGATAAGGCCAAAGTCACGCTGCGGTACCGCGGACGTGAAATGGCCCACCAGGAAATCGGCATGGAGTTACTCAAGCGAGTAGAAGCCGATCTGGCCGAGTTGGGCAATGTCGAGCAGTTCCCGAAAATGGAAGGCCGACAACTGACAATGGTTATCGCCCCTAAAAAACGGAGTTAGTGGCCCGTGAATGCCCTGACATCCGATTAAGTTAACCACGGCCGATGATTCGGTACGTGCCAATGCGGAGTAGTAAGCATGCCAAAAGCAAAAATTCACAGCGGGGCTGCGAAGCGGTTCAAGAAAACGGCAGGTGGTTACAAGCGTAAAAGCGCTTACAAGAGCCACATCCTGACCAAAATGACGACCAAGCGTAAGCGACAGTTGCGCGGAACCTCGATGATCCACAAGTCGGACGAGGTTCTGATCGATCGCATGCTGCGCGCCAAATAACGCTTTAACGTATCAGGAGAACTGACCTATGCCTCGCGTAAAACGTGGAGTGACGGCGCATCGTCGTCACAAGAAAATTCTGAAGAAAGCTAAGGGCTACTACGGCGCGCGATCTCGCGTGTTCCGGGTTGCCAAGCAGGCTGTCACCAAAGCAGGGCAATACGCCTATCGCGATCGCCGGCAGCGCAAGCGCCAGTTCCGCGCGCTGTGGATCACCCGCATCAACGCGCAGTCGCGTGCTAACGGCTTGACCTACAGCCGCCTGATCAACGGCCTCAAGCGGGCTGACGTGGCGCTGGATCGGCGAGTACTGGCAGACCTTGCGGTACACGACAAGGAAGCGTTTTCTGTAGTGGTAGAACGTGCTCGCACTGCTCTGGCGGCCTGATAATTCCGATTGCGACATTGCGCCGTGTTGAGTCAAGAAAGGGGAGGCGGTTGTCTCCCCTTTTTGTGTTGACACCTGTCGGGGCGACTCCGCAACATCGAAACGATGCAAGCACTGGACGATCTTAAAACCGAAGCGGTTGCTGCCATTGAGTCAGCGGTGGATTCGGCCGCGCTCGAGAAATTGCGGGTCGAGTGGCTGGGTAAAAAGGGCCGCGTCACAGATCTGCTGAAATCCCTCGGTAAGCTTAACGCTGACGAGCGGCCCAAGGTTGGCGCCGAGATCAATGCCGTGAAG
>CBFHSJ010000112.1:0-6065 GCA_965658485.1 Luminiphilus sp. | reverse complement strand
CCAAAAACCCCTCGACACAACGTAAATCCTTACTGCGTATTGATAGCGCGCCGCCAAGGCGTAACCAAATCTGCTCCACCCATATCGACAAACCCAGACGATCGCGTTTCTGTTCGGCCCACTGCAACACTGCAGAAACATGCCGGAGACGGACGGCTTCATCATCGGAGCCCTCCGCAGCTTGTTGTAGCGCACGCATGAGATCAAGGGGCCGCTCTGAGTGCGCAGTTAATAACCGCGCCAGCGTGTGCAACGTGACTCCGCACCAGGGCCCCCTAAGAACTGAAACCGCCGCAATCGTGTCGGCTGGATTGGCAAGATAGCGGCATAGGGCCAGCAGGTCTTTGATAATCGGTTGCTCGGCGAGCGACTGGATCGCGTCGCCAGTAAACGCGACGCCAGCTTGCTCAAGCGCTACTGCGACCTCGTCAGCATGACTTCTGGCGCGCACGAGTACCGCAATGCTCACATCACCTTCCCGAGCAATAATGTCGCAAACCCGTTTTACAATGAACTGCGTCTCACCGTTCCCATCACTATCTTCAAACAGACTGATATGGACGCCTGCGCCTGCAGACGGCTCATGGCCCGCCAAGCTGTCAGCCTTAACGTGCCTTACTCTTCCATAGTGAGGCGCATCCTCTACTCCCATGAGCTCTGCAAACGTGTCGTTCACCCACGTCACAACCTCTGGTCGAGACCGGAAGTTTTGGGTCAACGTCAAAGACTCAAGCGCAAGGCCAGCGAACTGTCCTTGCCTGGCACTTAAAAACAGCGCCACATCCGCATATCGAAACCCGTAAATTGACTGCATCGCATCCCCGACCATAAATAGGGTTCTGGGGCCAGCGCCGGTGGCGTTATGTTCAGGCCAGCCTCGGATGAGTCGCCCCAGAAGCTGCGCCTGCGAGGAAGAGGTATCCTGAAACTCATCGATCAGCACATGTTCAATCTGATAATCCAGCCTTTGCGCCAATCCCGTCGGCACCTCATCCGTCCCTAAGGCTTGAATCGCTGCCAGCGATATGTGGGTATGGTCAACCTGCCCACTCCGTTGAAAGACCAGCAGCAGGTGTGCCTGGAGTACGGGCAGTAAAGACGAGACAAGCACGATCAATTCCCAAGCGGGGCCGCTGCGAGTTAAGGCCGGCAAATGCTTGATTTCAATCAATGCTTCTCGCAATAGCGAGTCATCACCCAGTGTCTCCAGAATCGACGCAAACTGAGTTTTGTGGTCGCTTTTGGGTGGAAAGCCGAGCTTCGCGTTAACACCCCCCGGCTTTCGCCATTCATTTTGGGTGGTCAGCAGCATGTCGATCATAGCGTGCCAATCAGACAGCGATTCAGAGCTGTCGGAGAGTGAGAGCGGGTGCTTGTCGAACTGGGCCCTTGCTTCATTGATCGCCGGCAGCAGTGCGCCCAAGTGGCCATGAAGACGATATAGTGCGTCCCGCAACCGTTCTGAGCTCAGATGACTGATGGTTTCTGCCAAAACCGCTTCGGCTGTCTCCGGGTCATGGTGTTGATTAACGACTTCGGCCCAGTCACCTCTGCGTCCCAGTAAGGCCACCAGTAACTCACTGGCTCGCGACCAACGGTTACCAAAATGCCGAAGCAATTGAAGAATGCGTTCACCCGCGGCGCCCTGCCCAGCCTGGGCGAGAAACTGCCGGACGGCTTCTTCATATAGCGGCAGTGCGTTGTCGACCGGCTCTACTAACCCTCCTGTGCCACTTAATATCGGCATTTGACGCGTGAGCTCATGACAGAAGCTGTCGATCGTTCTTATGTTGAGCGTCGTGTCGTCCAGTCGCCACTTTTTATGTGCCGCCTGGTCGACAACTGCGAGCGCCAATTCTCTGGTCTGACGCTCGTGTTCCGCGGTCACCGGAATAGCTTCACGCGCTTGATCCAGCTTCTCCACAACGCGGAGCGCCATCTCAGCGGCGGCTTTGCGCGTAAATGTGAGGGCCAATACTTGCTCAGGCCGGTCTACTCGCGCGAGGAGTGCTAGCAACCGCTGCGTGAGTAGCTCGGTTTTCCCCGACCCCGCGGGCGCGCTGACACAAAAGCTCCGTGTCGGATCGATCGCTTCCCGCCGTGCAATATGGTCCGAAACCGTCAAGCCGGATCCCCCATGGCTGCAAAAACAGCGCGGGCACTCAACTCGTTGATCCGACACAGCGACGGCAGCTCGCAATAATCGCAGGCGCCGGGCTGAGGGCTAACAGCTGCATGCCCCGCCAAGAACTCTGCGGCTAGTTGCTGCAATGATGCCTCCCATTGCGCGACGAGTTCAGGCCACGTAGCGGCGATGCTGCGGGTCTGCTGCTTAAGGGATTTACCATCCCCTTTTCGAAAACCGAGGTCCTCGCCCAATGTCACAAACTGGACCGGGTCGCTCGCTGACAGCTCGGCATACGCAATGCCCTGTATTGCGGAATCCAGCAAGCTATATAGCGGCAACTGCGGCTCTTGTGGACGCTCTCCCAGCCAACGGGCCCTCGAGGGTGCCCGGGTTTTGTAATCGATCACCGCTCTGCGCCCATCCTCAAACTCGTCGATCCGGTCAGGACGCAGTGTGAGCGACAGTCCCTCAACCTGAAGCGGTTGGTTTCGCTCCATCTCGACAACGCGAAACGCGACACTCCGCTCGCGCTCATGCTGTAACCACTCTCCCAGCAGTTCAACGCACAGTTGCTGTTCTAACTGCCAACAAGCTGTCCCCACTCGCTCTCGCAGGCTGTACCCCTTTGCTTCGCAGGCATTTTCGGTTGCCTGCATGGCGCCAGAGACCGCTGCTTCAATAAGGTCCTTCTCTGCCGCTGGCGAGAGGACAGCCAACCCTTCGCTCGACCCGATCTGGCGCCACAATCTGAACAAGGCTTCATGGAGAAATGCCCCTCTCTCGGACGCCGAAATTCCAATCAATGTTGGTTGAAGCGAAGGCAGATTCAGCTGGTGCCTAGCGAAGGCGCGAAACGGACAAGCCGCCTGATCCCGAATGAGCGACGTGCCGCCAGCTGTCTCAGGCGTGTTTGGAGTCAGTGGACCGTCCTCTGGGGCAGGCTCTAATTGCAATGGGGCCGCCCATCGCGCTGGCGGAAACCAAGACGTGCTGATGTCATTCGCCTCACCGGGCAGTAACGCGCTCGCATGCTTTGGTAGTCCTTGGTCGGTGCGGTGAAAGCTGGCGATAACTCTTCGACTACCCGCAAACCAGACCTGAAGCAGCGTGCTGGCCTCCTCTGTCAGCGCCGATTCATCGATATCTGCAATGCCAAGCGATTTTTGAATGGTCGCTGGCAAAAAGGGTTCAACGCGTGGCCGCACTGGCAGTGCGCCTCGTTGCGCACCACAAATCCACAGCGCATCAAATTGACCCCCTACCGCTTCCAATGGCCCCAATACCTGGATGCTGTCGTGCGAGGTTTTGGGTTGGAATACGGTTGCGGTAAGACAATCTCGCCAAAGACCGAGGGCGGATTCATACGATTGATGAGGCAGTACCGCTGACAAAGAGACAAGCGCGTCCAGGCTCGCATCAAGACGCTGGAACTGCTGATACTCAATCGAATCCAATCCCCGTCTACCGGGCCACCTCCAGAGCGCCAAGCGCTCACGAATGACTTCAGTCCAATCATCCAGATTTTTGACGCCCATCTGGATCCGACTGGATCTAATCGAGCGGAGGATGCCGGTCACCTCGGATGATGAGTTCTCGCGCGTCGCGATGTGCAGCGTACTCTCGAGTGAAATTTCATGGCTACCCGACATGAACTGTGCCTGAATCAAGCTGGGGATCATCGGTAAGTTGTCGTTGAACGCCAGATATGGCGAGCGAGTCAGACTTAACCACTGCGGACGATCTAGTGGGCGCACCTCCCATTCCAGCGCGGTCAGCGCATCACGGAACAAAGGTGTGCTGGCCAATGGCATGCCGGTCGAAAAATTGACAGGCAGATCGTTATAACGGGCATCGAGGCAATCAAATTCCTGCCGAAGAAAGTACTCGAGACGATTGCGATCATTGGCCATATCTAGCAGCACAATCCCGACTCTTGCCCCCGCCTGAGCGCTACTTGAGCGGGCCCATTGCGCAGCAGCGAACAGCTCGTCATCCCGGGTAAGAAAACTGTGGACCGGCATATCTGCATGGTGACGTCTGTCCGGCTCGACCAGCGTCACGCTAGCCAGATGGTCGAGTGCCTTGCGAGCCAGCGGCGGCACGCTAGGCACGGTAAAAAGTCCCACTGGCGGTCGCTCTGTCACCGGCAGCGATAACAGCTGCTGATAAGCCTCATAGCGCGATAACGCCCCCAATTCTCTGAGCCGAGTGCTGTATTGGTGAGCCCAATCTGCAAAAACCCGGCAATCATCGTCGTAATGAAAAGCTGGCCAGAGATCTTTCAGTCCGGCGCCGTCATGCATCATTAGCTTATTCCAGGCGGCCTGAGCGCGCTGGGCGGCCGCTCTGGGGTGGGTGAGCGAGAAGCCTATACGTTCCTCTAGGTCAGCCCGGATGAGCTGGTGCCAGACAGCCAAATCCTGTTGTGGCGTCAACAGACGCGAGGGAGGCAGTAGACCGGCCTCCACGGCGCGGAGCCATGCTTGCTCCAACCAGCTATCAACCGTTGTTGCCCTTGGGGTGGCGACTATCGAACCGTTACTTCCACAATGCCTGACCCAGCTTTCTGTAATCTCGCGTGCAAGTCGTTTACCCGGTGTCACGATGCACGCGCCCGACTCCAGTAAGGGTGCAAAAAGAGGTAAATCAACAGTCAAACGCATGGTGTGGAGTATCCCATGGGCGCCGGAGGGTCGGGAACCCGCCGATCGGTGGATGTGTCGATTGAAGCGACAGATCAGGGGATCGCGACGCCGTGGCTGAATTTCAAAGACCGAATCGGTAGACTCCGCCCCCCGGCAGGTACCTGTTTTCAGTGACAGCAGCATCGTGCCAAGAACGAGCCGAGATGAGACGTCGGCGCTTAAGACGAGGACAGCACAGTGGCCAATCCCCAGATACATAACGTAAACGTAGCGGATCAACGCGTCTTGATCTCGCCCTCGGCGCTAAGGGAAACCGTCAAGATCCCTGAGACCGTTTTTGAGTTCGTGTCATCCTCCCGGACAGCCATCGAACAGATTATTGATAGGCAGGATCATAGATTGATGATCGTAGTAGGCCCCTGCTCGATCCATGACGTGGACGCAGCCTTGGACTATGCCAATCGGCTCAAAGATCTGTCGGCACGGGTCGCGGACAACCTGTACCTGGTCATGCGAGTTTATTTTGAGAAACCGCGGACAACCATTGGTTGGAAGGGCCTGATCAATGACCCTAACCTAGACGACTCCTTTGAAATTGAGACTGGCCTCACGATGGGTCGCACATTACTCAGGGATATTCTGGCGCTGGGGCTACCGACCGCCACGGAAGCGCTCGATCCTATTACGCCACAGTACCTGCATGATCTCATCAGCTGGTCGGCCATTGGCGCGAGAACCACAGAATCACAAACCCATCGGGAAATGGCCAGCGGGCTGTCCTCTCCCGTGGGGTTCAAAAATGGAACCGACGGTGGTTTGGCAGTAGCGGTGAACGCATTGCAGTCAGTTGCTAATCCGCATCGCTTTTTAGGTATCAACTCTGACGGCAAGGTCTCCGTTTTTGAAACCAGCGGGAATAGGTACGGCCACATCGTGCTCAGAGGCGGCAGCAATGGCCCCAATTACAGTGCCGAACACATCGCTCAATGTGAGGCAGACCTGCAGACCGCGACCCTCCCCGCCAATATCGTGGTTGACTGCAGTCACGCTAACTCGGAGAAGAATCCGGCGCTGCAGCCTGCTGTAGCGCGCAGCGTGAGTGAGCAGATTATCGATGGCAACCAGTCGATTATCGGGCTCATGCTGGAAAGTCATCTGGAGGCGGGGAATCAAGCGATTCCCGAGAACCTGTCGGCGTTGCGTTATGGCGTGTCAGTGACGGATGGATGCATCGATTGGACAACCACAGAGTCACTCATCCTGGAACTCTCTGAGGCCACCGCCGCGGCACT
>CBFHSJ010000111.1:3642-6070 GCA_965658485.1 Luminiphilus sp. | reverse complement strand
TCCCGGCCGCCTTCCCCTGGTTTGGACAAGAGCGGTACTGGGCCGACCAGATTCTGGCGCTGCGTGAGCAGCTGGCATTACTCGAAGAGGAGCCACTGAGGCTCTTGTGATGACCGCAAGGCTTGATCTAGGCCGGGTCAAGCACCCCGACGAGCGCCCGGATAAATCAGCGTCCATAGCCAAAACCAGAAACGGTTTTTCGCCAACACATAGCGATCGAGTTCTTCAAACTGTTTTGCTGTCTTGTCGGGGTCAGCATAAAGATCGGCACGGGTATAGCGAGGTGTATCCGGATCAAGGGTTTTCACCACCTTGGCCGGATTGCCGGCCACCACCACATTGGCCGGCACGTCGCTGGTGACGACTGCTCTGGCAGCCACCACGCTGTTATCACCAATCGTCACACCTTTTAGAACAGTGGCGTGGTCGCCGACCCAGACGTTATCGCCCAGCCTGACCGGCGTGGGCTCGGCGGCACGCTCGACGCGATCGTACAGGCCATGCCAATCTGAATCGGTAATGTAAGCGCCATTGGCGAGCATGCACCCATCACCCAGCGCGATGTCGTCGCTGGCACTGATGCGGGAACCCGGACTCATCAAGCAAGCGTTACCGAGGGTAATACGGCCCTGCCCCGCTTCACGGCCCCAGACCCCAATCTGCACCCGATCACTGACGGTGTTGATCGCAGTGAACGAATGGCCGATATGAATGTTGGGTCCCGAGATATCGACATACCACGGCGCCATGATGGTTGCATGCGCACCAAGGTAGGCACACCGAGGTCGCACAAACCAGTCGATCCAAGCTGCTCGCAAAGCGAGGTAGGTACGTTTGACCCAAAAAGGGCGAAGATCTTTGCGCATGCTTTCAGTATTAACCAGACAGGCTCAAGTAGCGGAGTATGATGGCAAGGTGATTGACGCTCCGCAAACAGGCCAAGCTGAGTACACTGCGCCGGTGCTCTCAACCGACCAACTGGGTCCCCATCCGCACCTCACACAGATTGTGCGACATCACCAAGATCACCCCTGGCGCAAACCCTGCCCCGCGCATACCCGAGAAGCGTTCGAGCAGCTGCTCGAGCAGTTGCAGCATGACAACAGGCCGCTCATCATCGACTCGTTCTGTGGTACCGGCATGAGCACAGCGCTCATTGCGCAAGCGAATCCAGATGCTTTGGTAGTCGGTATCGATCAGTCCGCTCATCGGCTGGCAAAGCATCGGGCCATCGGACCGCGGAATTACCTGCTGCTTCGCGCAGAAGCCGAGCCGTTCTGGTTTTGCCTTGTGGAAGCCGGCATCACGCTGCACAGCCATTGGTTGCTCTATCCCAACCCCTGGCCCAAGGCCTCCCAATTCAAAAGGCGCGTCCATGGGCACGGCGCCTTTCCGGTACTCGCAGCACTGGGCGGGGGGCTTGAGCTCCGCACCAACTGGGCTATTTTTGCACAGGAATTCCACCAGGCGGCCGCTCTGATTGGCATAGATGGTCAAACAGAGCCTTTCGTGCCCGACTCACCGATGACGTTGTTCGAGAGGAAGTATTGGGAGCGAGGCCAGACGCTGTGGCGTTTTCGAAATAAATGAGTCACCTAGCTAAGCACCGGGTAAAGCGCTAACCTTCTGCCACCTGCAATGAGACCCTCCCGGGGTACGGGGCAGAACCAATGACAGCCACCCAACGCGACGGCATCAAGCAAATGCAGAATGGGGATCCCATTTGGGAGCGCATCCGCAGCGAGACCCGTGAGGCCGCGGTAGCAGAACCTATTTTGGCGAGCTTTCTGCACGCGACCATCCTCAATCATGAGGAGCTGGAGTGTTCACTCAGCTTTCACCTGGCCAACCTGCTCGATAACCCTTCCGCACCGGCAATGATGCTGCGGGAGTTGATCCTTGAGGCAGTTCGCGATGACAGCAATATCCGAGGCGCGATTCGAGATGATCTGACTGCCATTCTTGATCGGGACTCAGCCTGCCACGAGCTGTACATCCCGTTTTTGTACTTCAAGGGCTTTCAGGCGCTGCAGATTCACCGCATCGGCCACTGGCTGTGGACACACGACCGACAGCCACTGGCCCTGTTCCTGCAGAGCCAGATGTCGCGACAGTTCGGTATCGATATTCACCCCGCCGCCCGTTTTGGACACGGCATCATGCTCGATCACGCCACCGGCTTGGTGGTGGGCGAAACGGCCGTTGTCGGTAACCGGGTATCGATTTTGCAGTCGGTCACGCTGGGCGGCACAGGTAAAGAAGACGGCGACCGTCACCCAAAGATTGGCGACGGCGTGTTGATCAGTGCGGGGGCGAAGATCCTTGGCAATATCCATGTGGGTGAAGGCGCCAAAGTGGGGGCCGGATCGGTCGTTCTACAAGACGTACCCGCGCATACCACCGTCGCAGGCGTCCCGGCAAAAGTGGT
>CBFHSJ010000111.1:0-3543 GCA_965658485.1 Luminiphilus sp. | reverse complement strand
CAAAGTGGGGGCCGGATCGGTCGTTCTACAAGACGTACCCGCGCATACCACCGTCGCAGGCGTCCCGGCAAAAGTGGTAGGCAAGCCAACTACCAGTTCTCCAGCGCTCGACATGGATCACGCCATTCCCGATTCTCAGTGGTAAGCGGGCGACAGCTCCACGACTGCATCGACCATCGCGCCCACATGCTCAGGATCTATTCCCGGCGTGACACCGTGGCCGAGATTAAAGACATGGCCACTACCCTCGCCAAATGCACTGAGGATCTGACCGACCTCTGCGCGAATCCGCTCAGGTGAAGCGTTGAGCAGTGTCGGGTCCATATTGCCCTGCAGGCAGACTTTTTCACCCACCCGCGCGCGGGCCTCGCCAATATCAGTGGTCCAATCAAGCCCCACAGCATCCGCACCGCAGTCTGCAATGGCTTCCAGCCACTGACCACCGCCCTTGGTAAAGACAATGACCGGCACACGCCGACCCTCAGCCTCTCGGGGCAATTGCTCGATGATCTCGGTCATGTACCGTAGCGAAAACTCACGATAAGCACTGTGGCTGAGCGAGCCGCCCCAGGTATCAAAGATTTGTAGCGCCTGCGCGCCGTTGCGCACCTGCTCAGAAAGATAAACCGCGACCGACTTGGCAAGCGTCGACAACAGCTGATGCATGACTCTGGGCTCGTTGAAGGCCAGTGACTTCACCTTGGCAAAGTCCTTGCTCGACCCACCTTCGACCATGTAAGTCGCCAACGTCCAAGGGCTACCGGCGAAACCGATCAGTGGAATGCTGCCTTTGAGCTCTTTACGAATCAGCGCCACCGCGTCCATCACATAGCCCAGCTCATTGGCCGCGCGGTCAGGATCCAATGCCGCGATCTCCGCTGCAGAAGAAATAGGCCGCTCAAATCGCGGACCCTCACCCTCGGAGAAATAGAGACCCAAGCCCAAAGCATCGGGAACTGTCAGAATATCGGAGAAGAGGATCGCCGCGTCCATCGCGTACCGTCTAAGCGGCTGCAATGTGACTTCACACGCCAATTCGGGGTTAGTGCAGAGCCCCATGAAGCTGCCCGCTTCGGCGCGGGTCTCGCGGTACTCAGGGAGATACCGTCCCGCCTGACGCATCATCCATAGTGGGGTTCGGTCCACAGGCTCGCGCATCAGGGCGCGAAGGAACCGGTCATTTTCCAAGCTGACCATGCTATCGACTCTCTTTTGGCTATATTTTTTTTGATGCGCTTTTTTTGCTGCTTATCTCGTTCTTATTTTTGTGTTGTTGATCTGTCTCTTGCAGAGACTTTTTATCTATATGGCGTCATTATTAAGAAGTGTACCCTCCGCAGCTAGACCAACACGACCCGCCGGTCACACCTCCAAATAATCCAGTATCCCCTCTGCCGCCTGACGGCCCTCCCAGATCGCAGTCACTACCAAATCTGACCCGCGCACCATATCACCACCGGCGAAGATCTTTGGGTTGGCTGTTTGAAACTTGAATGTCTGGTGCTCAGGTGCGATCACGCCGTCCCAGTCATTACAGGTGACCCCTGTTTCAGTAAACCAATCGGCGGGGCTCGGCTGAAATCCAAAGGCCATAATGATGGCGTCTGCCTCAATAACGACCTCACTACCCGGAACGGGCTCCGGGCGACGACGCCCATCCGGTCCGGGCTCGCCGAGCTGCGTTTCAACCACCTTGACACCAATGGCCTCGCCAAAATAATCCATTACCTCGATCGGCTGACGGTTAAACAAAAACTGCACGCCCTCTTCCTTAGCATTCGCCACTTCTCGGCGCGAGCCCGGCATATTCTCTTCGTCGCGACGGTACACGCAGTAAACGCGATCCGCCTGCTGGCGGACCGCAGTACGCACACAGTCCATAGCGGTATCGCCGCCGCCCAATACCACCACCGTCTTTTCCTTGAGGTCAATGAACTCCTCCGGTTCGCGGGGGTAGTCCATTTTTTCATTCACATTGGCGATCAAGTAGTCGAGCGCCTTATAAACGCCCGGCAAATCCTCACCGGGGAAGCCGCCTTCCATCGCCTTGTAAGTTCCCATACCCAAGAACACCGCGTCGTAATCAGCCAGCAACTCATCGATGGTGATGTCGCGGCCGATTTCGGTATTCAGTTGGAATTCAATACCCATGCCCTCGAAGACCTCGCGACGACGTTCCATCACCTGTTTCTCGAGTTTGAACTGCGGGATGCCAAAAGTGAGAAGACCACCGATCTCAGGATAACGATCAAACACCACGGCCTTCACGCCACTGCGAGTTAGGATGTCTGCGCAGCCCAATCCCGCTGGGCCAGCTCCGATGATCGCGACTTTCTTGTCGGTAGGCACCACATCGGACAGGTCAGGTCGCCACCCCATGGCCAGCGCGGTGTCGGTGATGTACTTCTCGGAGTTGCCGATCGTCACAGCGCCGAAGCCATCGTTCAGCGTACAAGCCCCCTCACAGAGGCGGTCTTGCGGGCAAACGCGACCGCACACCTCGGGCAGGGTATTGGTTTGATGGCTGAGCTCTGCCGCTTCAAACAGGTTTCCCTCAGCCAATAGCTTGAGCCAATTGGGAATGAAATTGTGCACCGGGCACTTCCATTCACAATAGGGGTTGCCGCACTCCAGACAGCGGTGCGACTGCTCGGCGGCCTGTACTTGCGTATAGGGGTCATAGATCTCTACGAAAGCCTCGGTGCGCGTTTCCATAGCCTTTTTGCCGGGATCCTTACGGTCGACATCCAGAAACTGAAACGGATTAGCCAGTCGAGTACTCATGGGTCTTGCCTCAGTCTGTATCCCGCAAACGCGAGAGCAGCTGGTTAATGTCGGCAGCCTTGGGCTTTACAAGCCAGAACTTGCCGACGTAATCCTCAAAATTGTCGAGCAGGTGCGCGCCCCACTCGGAGCCTGTCTCGTTCACAAACTCGCGAATATTGTCACGCAGGAAATGGCGATGCGCCTCCATAGACTCGGCTGCCACCCGGCGAATCTCCACCAGCTCGCTGTTATAGCGGTCAATGAACGCGCGGTCCTCGTCAAGCACAAAGGCCAAGCCGCCCGTCATGCCCGCACCAAAGTTCACCCCCGTGGCACCCAGTACCGTGACCAGACCGCCGGTCATGTATTCGCAGCAATGATCTCCCGCGCCCTCGATCACGGCATGCGCGCCCGAGTTGCGCACCGCAAAGCGTTCGCCTGCAACACCCGCGGCAAACAAACTCCCACCGGTAGCGCCATACAGACAGGTATTGCCAATGATGCTGGTCTTGCGACTTTCGAAGCGGCTACCCTCAGGCGGCGCAATCACCAGTTTGCCGCCAGCCATGCCCTTACCGACGTAGTCGTTGCAGTCACCGCGCAGGTACATGTGCAGGCCGCCGGCGTTCCATACGCCGAAGCTCTGCCCAGCCGTACCGGTAAGGTTAACGGTAATGGGGTTCGATTCCATACCAGTGTTGCCATGTCGCTTGGCAATCTCTCCCGAGAGACGCGCACCGATCGAGCGATCGCAGTTGGTCACCGCGTAAGAAAACG
>CBFHSJ010000110.1:0-6145 GCA_965658485.1 Luminiphilus sp. | reverse complement strand
GACAAACCGGGCCTCCTAGGCTGGTTCATTTCTAATCCGATTGCAGCAAACCTCCTGATGGTGGTTTTGGTGATCGGCGGGCTCTACAACATCCCGGGTCTGGATAAACAATTTTTCCCTACCCCCGTTATCGATCGCATCAGCATTGCCATGCCATTTCCTGGGGCCAGCCCTAGAGAGGTGGAAGAACAGATTTGCGTGCGGATAGAGGAGGCGATTCACGACCTCGACGGTATTAAGGAAATTCGCTCTACCGCTTCTAATGGTATGGGGCAGGTGATTGTCGAGGCCCTGACAGGCTATCCCACCCAGCGACTGACCAACGAGATTAAAACCCGGGTCGATGCGGTCACCACTTTCCCGACCGACGCCGAGCGCCCCGTGGTTAGCGAGCTCACCTTCCGCCACGTGCTGGGCATAGTGCAGTTAGCCGGTGAACTTGACGAATGGGAGCTCAAAGAACTCGGCGAGATGCTGCGCGACGATCTGGCTCGCCAGCCCTGGATTTCGGTTGTTGATCTGGTGTCACCGCGCCGATACGAAGTGTCGGTCAATGTGTCGGAGCTGGATCTCCGGCGCCACAACCTGTCCTTCGACGATGTGGTCCGCGCGATTCAGTCTGCCTCACTAAATTTGCCCGCCGGTGCCATCAAAGGTATCGATGGTGACATCCGCGTGCAAACCCGGGGTCAGGCCTACTACCGGGAGGATTTCGAGCGCATCGTATTGTTGACCGCCAGAGATGGTACGCAGATATATCTCGGTGAGGTTGCCACCATTGAAGACGGCTTTGAGGATGTCGACACGCTCAGCCGTTTTGATGGTATGCCCGGGCACGGGCTGTATGCGTATGTCACCACTAACCCCGATGTGGTGCAGTCCTCTCGGGTTATCAACGAGTGGGTGGCCAAGCAGACCCCAAATTTACCTGAAGGGGCCACTCTGTCTTTTTGGCGGGACGCGGCGGTGCCGTTTAAGGGGCGTGTCGAGACGCTGCTGAAGAACGGCTTGGGTGGCCTGCTGTTGGTATTTTTGGTGTTGGTGCTGTTCCTGAGACCGGCTGTGGCCGTGTGGGTTTCCGTAGGTATTGCCGTTGCTTTTTTAGGCGCATTTTTCTTACTTCCCTATACCGGCGTCGGACTCAACATGATTTCTCTTTTTGCCTTCCTGCTGGTACTGGGCATTGTGGTCGATGACGCCATCATTGTCGGTGAGTCCATACACACGGTACAGACCAGAGGCGTGGAGGGCGAGTCGGCGGCCTTATGGGGCGTCCGAGAAGTCTTTAAGCCGGTGCTGTTCGCGGTGATCAGTACGATGGTGTTTTTTGCGCCCATGATGTTTATGCCTGGAGAGTGGGCTCACGCTGCCAAGGGGATTCCAGTTGTGGTCCTGTTGGTACTGATGTTTTCGCTGGTTGAGTGTTTGTGGATTCTGCCGGCGCATCTCTCACGACTTGGCCCTGAGAAGCCTGCGACAATGCCACTCTTGAAACGACTCGAGGATTGGCGACATCGATGCGCGGAAGGGTTGGTTTCCTTCGCACGCACCCGTTATCGGCCGTTCCTGCAGTGGGCACTGCAGCATCATATGCTGGTGGCGGGTTTCTTTCTGGTCATGCTCAGTTTGAGCGTCGCCCTTTACGGTGGCGGTTGGCTGAGGTCTGCTTTTTTCCCGCGTATCAATTCCGACTTCGTCGAGGCGAAAATTGTCATGCCCGAGGGGGGGTCTTTTTCGCAGTCGGAGCTGGTGATGCAGCGTGTTGTGGATGCGGCCGAAGCGCTGAAAACGGAGTGGAACCAACGCCCCGAGTATGAAGACGCCCCGGCCATCGGCAGCATTCTGGGTCGTGCCAATGACAACGAAGTAGAGGTAGTGATCGCAACCGTTAGTGAAGGGGTGGACACCGAAGCCTTTGCCCTTGAGCTCAGGTCGGGGTCAGGTTCGCTTAGTGAAGCCAAAGAAGTACGCATGGATTACACCATCCGTGACCCCGGTAAACCCATCAGGCTCGTGCTCGCCTCGCGCAAGGTTGAGGACCTAGAGGCGATGGCAAAGGATGTGCGAGAGGCGCTGCTCTCCTACCCCGGCGTTTTTGACGTGTCTGACAGCTTCGATAGTCCCCGGGATGAGCTGGTACTGGAGTTAAAGCCGGCGGCGGAAACATTGGGCGTTGGCCTGGCGGATGTGGCGCGACAAGTGCGACAGGCGTTTTACGGAGCCGAAGCCCAGCGTATTCCCAGAGGGCGAGAAGACGTCAAGGTCATGGTGCGTTATCCAGAGGCAGAGCGGCTCGCTATCGCTAATTTGAATGATATGTATATCCGTACGCCCGGTGGCAGTGAGGTGCCTTTTGAGGCCGTAGCCACCTATCGGGTTGAGGCCGGGTACCAAAAATTGGAGCGACTCGATCGCCTGCGCACGTTGGAAGTGGAGGCAGACGTTGAAGCGAACGGCCCGCCGCCGCGCGCGATTGTGCAGTCGGTGTTCCGCGATTACTTGCCCAAGTGGCAACAGCAATACCCCGACCTGTTTGTGAACCTCGATGGAGAATTGCAGGAAGAAATTGAATTTCGCGAGGCTACCGTGCGGCTTATGGCACTCGCCATGATGGTGATCTATGCCCTGATGGCGGTCGCCTTCCGATCGTACTGGCAGCCGCTGTTGATTTTGACTGCCGTACCGTTCGGACTCATGGGCGCCATTTTTGGTCACATGATTCTGGGCTGGCAGGTCAGCATGTTTTCCATCATGGGAGTGACCGCGTGCGCCGGTGTTGTCGTCAACGACAATCTGGTGCTCATTGATCGCATCAATCGCCTTCGAGAGGAGGGCACGGAATTGGTGACGGCACTTTTGCAGGCGGGCGAGGACCGCTTCCGGCCCATTATCCTGACCTCACTGACTACCTTCGTCGGCTTGCTGCCCATCATGTCCGAGACCAGCGTTCAGGCGCAGTTCCTGATCCCCATGGTGACATCTCTGTCTTTTGGCGTGCTGTTCGCGACGGGAGTCACGCTGGTGCTGGTGCCGGCGCTATACTTGATCGCGGAGGACGCGCGCGCTTTACGAGCGAGATGGTTTGGTGGCAAAGACGACTCGTCGGCGTTATCGAGCCGGGCCAGTTGATTTGAAAAGGTTCCGTCTCGGAGCTCAGGGGTTCTTCGGACCTGCGGCCACAATCGCTTCGCTGACGTCAAAGTTGGCAATATTTTCCAGGAATAGTGCGGCCAATTGGCTCGCCTGCTCTTCGTAGGCCTCGTCATTACCCCAACCCGCCTTGGGATCGACATATTGGTCGTCCACACCCGGGATGATGACCGGGTAGTCTAGATTGAGGCTCTCGATGTGGCGGGTCTCCACACCCAATAGTAGGCCGTCCTGCGCCGCTTTCACCACGGCGCGCGTGACGGGAATCGGGAACCGAGATCCCGAGCCCCCCGGGGCGCCAGATCCACCTGTCCAGCCCGTATTAATCAGATAGACCTGGCTATCGAAGTCTTCGATCCGTTTGATCAACAGCTCGGCATAATCCCCCGCAGGACGAGGCATGAAAGGCGCGCCAAAGCAGGTTGAGAAGGTGGGGTTGATGCCAGCCGCGGCGCCTACCTCGGTAGAGCCAACCCGGGCGGTATAGCCCGAGAGAAAGTGAAACGCGGCGGCCTCTTTTGACAGAATCGAGATTGGCGGTAACACGCCGAAGACGTCACAAGTGAGAAAAATGACGCACTTGGGTTCTCCACCGGCGTTGGTCTCCGAGCGCTTGTCGACATGTTCCAACGGATAACAGCAGCGGCCATTCTCGGTCAGGCTTGTGTCGCTGTAGTCAGCGTGCCCTTGATCGTCCAGCACCACATTTTCAATGATGGCACCACCGCGAATCGCGTCCCAGATGACCGGTTCGTTTTTGCGACTCAGATCGATGGTTTTGGCATAACAACCGCCCTCTATGTTGAACACTGAACCCTTGGACCAGCCGTGTTCATCATCGCCAATGAGGTAGCGATCTGGATCGGCTGACAAGGTGGTCTTACCGGTGCCCGACAGGCCGAAAAACAAGGTGGTGTCGCCGTCTTCTCCAATATTAGCTGAGCAGTGCATGGGCATGACATCCTTCTCGGGGAGCAGGAAATTCTGTACCGAGAACATGGCTTTTTTCATTTCGCCTGCGTAACGCATTCCCGCGATTAGCACTTTTCGCTGACCGAAATTGATGATCACCGTGGCGTCCGAGTGGGTGCCGTCTCGCTCGGGGTCACACACAAAGTCGGCCACATTGAGAATCTTCCACTCGGGCTTATTGGCCGGATTGTAGGTGTCAGGGCGGATAAACATGTTGCGGCCAAAGAGGGACTGCCAGGCCGTGGCGGTGATGACTTTTACTGGCAAGTAGTGATCGTTGTGCTCTCCAACGTGCAGGTGCTGCACCCAGGTCTCTGACTGATTGGCGTGTGACTTGACCCGCTCCCACAGAGCATCGAACCGGTCAGCATCAAATGGTCGGTTGACACCGCCCCAGTCTATAGCGTCCTCGCTAGAGGGTTCCCGGACGACAAAGCGATCCGCCGGGGAGCGCCCCGTTCGCGCGCCCGTCTCGACCCGCAGCGCGCCGGTATCAGATAACACGCCCTCGCCCCGTGCCAGGGCCATATCGATCAGGTCAGTTGAAGTCAGGCCGGAATGAATATCCGGGGTCGAAATGGCAGCTTCGCTCATGTTGGTTTCCGTGCTGAGTACTATCTCATTTGCTGTTAAGCATTTTTCTCAATTCGATGCGTCTACGACATCGATTTAATGCAGCGTATTACCTGCGCTGTGAGGAGGCAAAACTTCTCGACCAAATCGATAGGTCGTTCCACACAATTCACAAGTCATCGTGATGTCGCCCTGTTCAGCAAGGATTTCCTCTCGCTCGGATTCAGGCAACAGGGATATCGCGTCGGCGCTTCGCTCACGACTGCACCGACATTTAAACAAAATGGGGGCCGGTGGGTATACCGTTAAGGTTTCCTCCTGATAGAGCTTGAATAACAACGCTTCTGGCGTTAAGCCCAACAGCTCATCAGCTTGGACCGTCTCGGTCAGCGTGCACAGCGTAGACCACTGCTCGATGCGTTCTTCACCGTCTGTCAGCTGCGCAGGTAACTGCTGCAGCATGAGGCCGGCGCTGTTGACCCCGTCAGAGGCAAGCCAAAATCGCGTGCCCAATTGCTCACTCTGTGAGAAATAATCTTCCAGCGCAGCTGAGAGCGTGCCACCTTTTAGCGCAATGATGCCTTGATAGCGTTGGCCCGCCTCGCGTTCCACGGTCAGAACCAACTGCCCATCCGATAGCAGGGCCATCGGCTCATCGGCTTCGGCGCTGAGGTCGCCCTGTGCAATGCCTCGGATGTGGCGCTCACTGGAACACTCGACCATGATTAGCGATACCGCTTGCTTGCCGCGAGCCTGCAGAATAATGCGACCTTCGTATTTGAGGTTGTTGCTGATCAGCACCGCGGCTGCCGCAAATTCACCCAGCAGGCACTTGAGTGTCGCGCTGTAGGCCTGATTAGCCAGCATGCCGGTCAAAGCGTCTGATATTTGCACCGATTCGCCTCGCACATCGCTGCCGTCAAACAGGAAGCGTTGACTACTGTTGGCAGGGTTGCTCATGGCGGGGTCGTACCAATCATCGCGAGCAGTGTAGGATAGCGGGATTGCCGCCTGGCCCCAATCTAATTGTTGAATGTCTGTTATTCGTGTGTCGCGCTGTCATCGACTGGATCAGGCCGCCCAGGAGGCCGCGCTGGAGCGCCTTGCCGCGCACCTTGGCGATACGCTTGGCGCCTCGGTCGCACGAGAGGCCCGGACGATTCAATTTGATGGCAGTGGTTTCTCAGGCACCGTGACGCTGGAGGATGAGCACGTTGTGGGGGAGGTACGTTTGGGGTTCATGATGCGACCCCTAAAAGGGGTCATCACCAGAGAGATTGAAGCGGGGCTGGACCACTATCTCGCCGGCTGAGCGAGCTGGCCAACCCTAAGCAGAGGTCTTAGCTCGCCATAGCCTTGACGCGGGCGTTCAGTCGGCTCTTGTGGCGAGCGGCCTTGTTCTTCTTGATGATGCCCCGGTTCGCCATTCTATCGATCACAGGCACGGCTG
>CBFHSJ010000109.1:0-6412 GCA_965658485.1 Luminiphilus sp. | reverse complement strand
ATTGTGGTGGCGATTGTCGTGACCGGCATTCTGCTGGTGAAAGTGGTGCCCCAGTTTGCGGAAACCTTCCAGAGCTTCGGCTCCGATCTGCCGGGCTTCACGCTCTTTGTGCTGCGTATTTCAGAGTGGGTGCAAAGCTGGTGGTTCATCTTGCTACTCGGGGTTTTTGCCGCGGGCTATGCTTTTTCTCAAGCGAAACGACGATCAAAACGCTTCGCCGACTGGATCGACTCAGTCGCACTCAAGTTACCCATTATCGGTGGCGTGGTGCATGACGCCGTGATCGCACGCTTCTCGCGGACGCTGTCAACAACCTTCGCGGCAGGGGTGCCCCTGGTGGAAGCACTGGAATCCACCGCGGGCGCCGCGGGCAACGCCGTCTATGCTCAGGGCATCCGTCGCATTCGGGATGATGTGACGTCGGGCACTGCACTCGCGATCTCAATCCGCACTACCGGCCTGTTTCCCTCAATGCTGCTGCAAATGACATCCATCGGTGAAGAATCGGGCTCGCTTGACGACATGCTGGGTAAGGTTGCCGACCACTACGAGACGGCAGTCGACAATGCGGTAGACAGCCTGAGCTCACTGATGGAGCCGATGATCATGTCGATACTCGGTGTACTGGTTGGCGGACTCATGATCGCCATGTACCTGCCGATCTTCATGCTCGGCTCGGTCATATGACCTTGTCGCGCGATTCGATCTAGCATGCTCACGGCCTTTCACGACCCAGTTTTCTTTACCCTGACCTGCATAGCGTTGGGCCTGATTGTGGGCAGCTTTCTCAACGTGGTGATCCTGCGGTTGCCAAAAATGATGGAGCAGAGCTGGCGCCGGGAGTGCTGCGAGCTACTCGAGCAACCGCTGTCCAATGAGCCTGCTCTCACACTTTCCTATCCGGGCTCCCGGTGCCCCGGCTGTGACACCCCGATCAAGCCCTGGCAAAACATACCGGTCATCAGCTGGCTCGCATTACGGGGTCAATGCGCGCAATGCGGTATGCGCATCTCGGCGCGCTACCCTCTTGTCGAACTGATCACCGGATTGCTATCAGGCTGCACAGCCTGGCAGTTTGGTTTTGGTCCCGAGGCCATGAGCGCGCTAATTTTGGTCTGGGTGCTGATTGCGCTGACCGGCATCGATATGGACACCCAGCTGCTGCCTGACAGCATGACACTGCCACTCTTGTGGCTTGGCTTAGGAGTGAACCTGTTCGCTGTATGGACTCCGCTCTCATCGGCCGTCATGGGCGCCATGCTGGGTTATGGATCGCTATGGAGCGTTTACTGGCTGTTCAAGCTCGTCACGGGAAAAGAGGGCATGGGCTTTGGCGACTTCAAGCTGCTCGGCGCGCTGGGTGCCTGGTTTGGCTGGCAGGCTGTGCCACTAATGATTCTATTGTCCTCCTTTGTCGGAGCAGCGCTGGGGATAGCGATCCTGATCGCGCGAGGTCAGGGCCGCGATACCCCTATGCCCTTCGGCCCCTACCTGGCGGGGGCCGGTCTGTTGACGCTCTTTTTTGGTGACACGCTGATCACCGAATACCTGCAACTCGTGAGCCCCTGATATGTTGCGCGTGGGCATCACTGGTGGCATCGGTAGCGGCAAGACCGCTCTGACCGACTGGCTCGCCACGCAAGGCGTAGTCATCGTCGATGCTGATCTCGCCGCGCGTGTCGTGGTTGAGCCAGGCCAACCAGCGCTCGCCGAAATTGCTGAGACCTTTGGCCGGGAGTATCTGTTGCCCGACGGGCAACTCGACCGCGCGGCACTCCGGAAACGGGTCTTCGCTGATGAAAGTCAGCGAAAAGCGCTGGAAGCCATTACCCATCCGCGTATTCGTGACGAGCTCGCCCGACAAATGAGCGAGGCGAGCTCACCCTATGTCGTACTGAGCTCCCCGCTGTTGCTGGAGAGTGGTCAGTCGGAGATGGTGGACGTCAGTGTGGTCGTCGACGTACCAGAAACGGTACAAGTCGAGCGCACGATGGCCCGGGACCAGAATGATCGGCAGCTGATTGAGCAGATCATGGCAGCGCAACTGGATAGGGAAACACGAATTGCACGCTCAGACATCGTGATCGACAACAGCACGTCGCTAGATGCCTTACATCAGCGGGCGGCGGTGTTGCACGAGACGTTATTGGCCCGCGCAGCAGCGCACTAATCGGCGAGCAATCGTTCAAGGATCGGCTGGTTCGCAGCGGGGAACGCCCAGTTCCGAAGTTGCTCGGGGCGATGCCACGCCAGCGGCTGGCCCTCGAGACCGCGGGGCTCACCTGACCAGCGGGTGACGCGGTGGACGTCCAACCTCACCTGTTTATCGCCGTAATCATGCTCGAGCACCACGAGCGGCTCAGTGGTCTCAACCAGCACACCTAGCTCCTCATTGAGTTCGCGCGCCAGCGCCTCGATCAGGGTTTCTCCCTCTTCAACCTTACCGCCAGGAAACTCCCACAGACCGCCCTGATGCGCGCCCGGTGCGCGGCGAGTGACCAGCACCCGACCCGCTTCGTCGATCAGGATGCCTACCACAACGATGACGAGTGCCATGTCAAGTACGGTATTCGGCGTTGATGCGGACGTAGTCGTGGGAGAGATCGGTGGTCCAGATTACCGCCGCCGCGTCGCCTCGATCCAGCGCAATTTCGATCAGGAGATCCCCTGACGCCATCGCTTCCTGACCTTTTTCCTCGCTATAGGACGCAGCGCGCGCGCCATGCTCGGCGATTAAGACGCCGTTCAAGTGGATGGACACTGCTTCGGTATCAAGATCTTCAAGCCCAGCGCGACCAATCGCCGCCAGAATGCGACCCCAGTTGGGATCCGAGGCGAACAAAGCGGTTTTTACCAGAGGGGAATGGGCCACCGAGCGCGCCACCCGATCGCAAGCCGCTTCGGACTCACCTCCCGTAACACGAATCTCGACAAATTTACTCGCGCCCTCACCGTCACGGACAATATCCTGCGCCAGCTCTATCATCAGCATCGTCAGTGTCTGCGCAAAGTGCTCGGCCCGTTCGGAACCTGCTGTGATCTCGACGCCACTTTGTCCCGTGGCCGAGAGCGTGACGGCATCGTTAGTCGACGTATCACCGTCTACCGTGATGCGATTGAAGCTCGCTTGCACCGCCACCGAGAGCATTGCATTAAGAAGCGGGACTTCAATGGCGGCGTCGGTCGCTACGAAGGCCAGCATGGTCGCCATGTTGGGACAGATCATACCTGCGCCCTTGGCCATACCCGTAAGTGTGCAGCGCTGGCCGTCCAGGTCAACCTCAGCGCTACGGAGCTTGGCGCGGGTATCGGTTGTGAGGATGGCGCCGGCAGCACGCTCCCAACCTTCGTCATGCAAATCATGAAGCGCCGCAGGTAGGGCGGCACTGATCTGCTCGGCAGACAACGGTTCGCCGATGACACCGGTGGAGAACGGCAACACTGCCCTGGCGTCAGTTTCAGTCAGCCGCGCTAGCGTGTCGCAACACTCGCTTGCTGACTGAATACCAATCTCGCCGGTGCCGGCGTTGGCATTACCGGTATTGATCAACAGATAACGCGGCTGTATCTGGGCTGCTGCAAGACGCGCTTCGGCGATCTGTACCGGGGCCGCGCGAAACGCATTCTTCGTAAACAGCGCCGATGTGCAGGTACCCGGGGCCAGAGCGATCACCACAAGATCATCGTGGTCCGCCTGTTTGATGCCAGCTTGCGCAACGCCTAACTGCACTCCCGCTACCGCAGTACTCATCGGGCCACTCCCGATACAAGTAGCGGGCGTGCTGCCGCGGCAGCAGTGATCAGCTCAGTGCGCCATGACATTGCTTGTACTTCTTGCCACTACCACAGGGGCAGGAATCATTACGCCCGACTTTGGGTTGCGCCCGGGTAACGGGCTGCGGGGGCACAGGTTGCGGTGGCGCCTCTGCCGCTTCGGGTACGACCGGTCCGGCATCGGCGTGCTCAAAAGCCATTTTCTGCTTTGCTGCCGCCTCCCGGCGCTGTTGCTCAATGGCCGCCGCCTCGTCAGACCGCTGAACCTGCACGTTACTCAGGAAGCGCACCACCTCGTACTTCAGACGCTGCAAGAGGCTCTCGAACAACGCAAAGGACTCGCGCTTATATTCCTGCTTGGGGTTCTTATTCGCATAGGCCCGCAAGTGGATGCCCTGCCGGAGTTGGTCCATCACTTGGAGGTGTTCTTTCCAGAGCGTGTCCAATACCTGAAGCATAATTTGCTTTTCAAGTTGCCGCATGCCCTGGCCAATACCCTTGGCTTTTTCGTCATAAGCCGACTGCACCGCATCGACAATACGCTGCCGCAAGGTCTCCTCATGAAGGGTGTCATCTTCGTCTAGCCACTGGGCCACTGGCAGATTCAGCCCAAACTCCGTTTCCAACTGTTTTTCAAGCCCGGGTATGTCCCACTGCTCCTCAACACTCATTGGCGGGATGAAACCGTTCACGACGTCGTTCACCACGTCCTCTCGGATTGCGGTGATGGTCTCGCCGATGTCATTATCCGACAGCAATTCGTCTCGCTGACGATAGATAATCTGTCGCTGGTCATTGGCCACGTCATCGTATTCAAGCAGCTGCTTGCGGATGTCAAAGTTGCGCCCCTCGACTTTTCGCTGCGCTTTTTCGATGGCGTTGGTCACCATACGGTGCTCAATGGCCTCACCCCGTTCCATCCCTAAGGCCTGCATAAAGCTCTTGACCCGGTCAGAGGCGAAAATACGCATCAGGCTGTCTTCGAGTGACAGATAGAAACGAGAAACCCCGGGGTCACCCTGCCGTCCGGAGCGCCCGCGCAACTGATTATCGATACGGCGGGATTCATGGCGCTCGGTGCCAAGAATATGGAGACCACCGGCCTCGATAACCGCATCATGACGCGCCTGCCAGTCAGCGGTGACTTGCTCGCGGGTTGCAGCATCCAGCGCGTCGCCATGAGACGCCAACTCAGCCTCCAGATTGCCGCCAAGCACAATATCGGTGCCGCGGCCCGCCATATTGGTGGCAATGGTGACCACGCCGGGGCGTCCGGCTTGGGCGATAATTTCCGCCTCCTGCTCGTGGTACTTAGCGTTCAACACTTTGTGAGCAATCTTCTGTTTTTCGAACGCTTGGGAGAGCTCTTCGGAGGTCTCGACAGACGCGGTACCCACCAATACCGGTGCGCCACTGTCGATACAGGAGCGCACATCTTCAATAATGGCTTCAAACTTTTCCTCGCGCGTCAGATACACCAAATCATTCAGATCATTCCGACACATGGGCACATTAGTCGGGATAACCACACAGTCCAGGCCGTAAATCTGGCGGAATTCAAAAGCCTCCGTATCGGCCGTACCGGTCATGCCGGCCAACTTGTCGTAGATACGAAAAAAGTTCTGGAAGGTCGTCGAGGCCAGCGTCTGGCTCTCACTCTGGATCTTGACCCCCTCCTTGGCCTCAATGGCTTGATGCAGACCTTCTGACAATCGACGGCCCGGCATAGTCCGACCCGTGTGCTCGTCAATCAGTACCACCTGGCCTTCCTGAACAATGTATTCCACGTCACGCTGAAACAGCACGTGAGCGCGCAGGCCCGAGTGCACGTGGTGCAACAAACCAAGGTTGGTCGCTGCGTAGAGGGAATCATCGCCTTGCAGCAGTCCCGCCTCAATCAGCATGCTCTCGACCTTCTCATGACCGCTTTCCGTCAATTCAATGCTGCGCTGCTTCTCATCGACGGTGAAGTCGCCATCCTGCTCTTCGACCTCGAGAGTGAGATTGGGAATCAGTCGATTAATGGCCTTGTAGAGCTCAGAGCTGTCTTCTACCGCACCCGAGATAATGAGGGGCGTGCGCGCCTCGTCTATCAGGATCGAGTCGACCTCGTCGATAATCGCGAAAGCCAGTTTGCCCTGGCTCTTGTCGGCCATGCTGAAGGCCATGTTGTCGCGCAGATAATCAAAGCCAAACTCATTGTTGGTGCCGTACACCACATCGCAGCCATAGGCCGCTTTCTTTACCTCGGCACTCTGCCCGGACCGCACTACCCCCACGGTCAGACCTAGAAATTCGTATAGTGGGCCCATCCAAGCGGCGTCCCGACTGGCAAGATAGTCATTCACCGTCACCAGATGAACGCTGTGGTCTGGTAGCGCGTTGAGATAAGCCGGGAGCGTCGCGACCAGCGTCTTGCCCTCACCGGTGCGCATCTCGGCGATCTTGCCATCATGGAGCGACATGCCGCCGATCAGCTGCACGTCGAAGTGGCGCATACCTAGTGCACGCACGCCCGCTTCGCGGACTACAGCAAACGCCTCGGGAAGCAATTGATCGAGTTTCTCGCCCTCACTCAGGCGCGAGCGGAACTCGTCGGTCTTGGCGCAAAGGGCGCTGTCGTCTAAGGCCTGCATCG
>CBFHSJ010000108.1:2010-6434 GCA_965658485.1 Luminiphilus sp. | reverse complement strand
GGCAATGCCGTTGTCCATGGTGGATACGAGGTCACCATGCCATGCTGTTAACGCGAAGAGGACGCGAGCTGTGCTTGCGCTGACCCAAGGATCAATGTGATGCGTTTTTTCGAACCGGACCTATTGAGACGATCAAGGTGGTCTTTGATCATATGCTTGAGCGTTAGTGCCGTGGGCTGGTCTGGCGAATTGCCCGATCCCGTCACGGCGGGGTGGCAAGGCGAATCGGTATGCGAAGTCCTGCGTGAGGATGCTGAGCTTCGGATATTCCGGTGCACGTTCCCGCCCGGGGTGGGTCATGAGAGGCACTTTCACCCGCGGCATTTTGGTTATGCGTTATCTGGTGGAACGATGCGGATTACCAGTGACGCCGGCACTCGGGAGGTGACGCTCGAGACCGGGAGCTATTTTTTCAGCGAAGGCATCGCATGGCATGAGGGCCTAAACGTCGGCGATACGACGGTTTCGTACCTCATGATAGAGCCAAAGTAGCGCACCGAGGACTTGCGCGCGAAATCGCGCAAACGCAGGCGTGGTGGTCTCTGTGGCCGGTTGTAAAAAATTTTGAACAGGTTGGTGCTGCGAGGCATCTCTGCGGGCTGATCCGCGAGTTGAAAAATCTTGTGCCAGAGGCATCCAAACGCCGCGATTACGCATAAAAAGTCCTTTAAGTAGCACAAATTGGATGGCTTCTGTCATGAAAGCATTGGTTAAGAAACACGCCGAGGAGGGACTGTGGCTGGAAGATGTCCCGATTCCGGTGGTGGGCGGTAACGATGTACTGATCAAGGTTCATAAAACCGCCATCTGTGGCACCGATGTGCACATTTACAACTGGGACGACTGGGCGCAAAAAACGATCAAGACCCCAATGACGGCAGGCCACGAGTACGCCGGTGAAATCGTCGAGCTGGGCGCAAACGTTACGGGTCTGCAGATCGGCGATATTGTCTCGGGAGAGGGCCACATTGTGTGTGGCCGCTGCCGCAACTGCCTCGCGGGGCGTCTGCATTTGTGCCCCAACACCGAAGGGGTCGGCGTCAATCGCGATGGTGCGTTTGCCGAGTACGTGGCGATTCCGGCCACCAACGTATTCCGCCCCAGCGTCTACCTGCCTACGGATCTTCTGAGTATTTTCGACCCCTATGGCAACGCCGTTCACACCGCCCTGTCCTTCAATATGGTGGGTGAAGACGTCATCATCACGGGTGCGGGCCCCATCGGTATTATGGCAGCGATGGTCGCGGGCCACTGTGGCGCGCGCAACGTGATCCTGACCGACGTAAATGAATACCGTCTGGATCTGGCCAAGCGCATTGTGCCCAAGGTGCAGCCCATTAACGTGGCTAAACAGGAAATCACCCGGAACTTCATGGAGAGCCTAGGGATTCTCGAGGGGTTTGATGTGTGTCTCGAAATGTCGGGCTCACCCGCGGCTTTCAGAGATGTGCTCAGCAAGATGATCAACGGCGGCAACATCGCCATGTTGGGCATCATGCCTGACGATACCGGCATCGATTGGACCGACGTGGTCTTCAAAGGTTTGAACATCAAGGGCATATATGGTCGTGAGATGTATGAGACCTGGTACAAGATGGTGATGATGATCCAAAGCGGCTTGCCGATCGAACGCATCATTACGCACCGCTTTCACTACAGCGAATTTCAGGAAGGCTTTGACATCATGCGCTCGGGGCAGTCGGGCAAAGTGATTCTGGATTGGAAGGACTGACATGAGTTATCAGGCAGTAAAAGACAGCTACGCCGCAGAGATCGCTGAAATCAAAGCCGCCGGGCTTTGGAAGACTGAGCGCGTCATCGCCTCAGAGCAAAAGAATGACATCACCCTTGAGGGCGGTGCCAATGTGGTGAATATGTGCGCCAATAACTACCTCGGTCTCGCTAACAACACCGAGGTGATGCAGGCAGCGAGTGACAGCCTCAGCCAATGGGGTTTTGGGGCCGCATCGGTCCGATTTATCTGTGGCACTCAGGGCATTCATAAAACGCTGGAGCACCGGGTCAGTCAGTTTTTAGGCATGGAAGACACCATCCTTTATGCGGCTTGCTTTGACGCCAATACGGGGTTGTTTGAGACGATTCTCGGCCCAGAGGATGCGGTGATCTCAGACGAGCTCAATCACGCGTCCATTATTGATGGCGTCAGGCTCTGCAAAGCTTCACGCTATCGCTACCGCAACAATGACATGACCGATCTTGAAGCCAAGCTTCAGGAAGCGCGGGACGCGGGCGCGCGACGAATTCTGATTACGACTGATGGCGTGTTCTCCATGGATGGCACGATCGCGCAACTGGATGCGATCTGTGATCTTGCCGATACCTACGGCGCAATGGTCCATCACGACGACTGTCACGCCACCGGCTTCATGGGTGATCAGGGCCGTGGGGTCCATGAGTACTGTGGGGTAATGGATCGGGTGGACATCATTACCGGCACCTTTGGTAAGGCATTGGGCGGCGGGTCGGGTGGCTTTACCGCCGGGCGACGGGAGATCATCGATATTCTTCGGCAGCGCTCACGGCCCTACCTTTTCTCCAATACGCTTGCCCCTGCCATTTGCGCGGCTTCATTGAAAGTGCTCGATATGCTCGAGGCGTCAACGGTGCTGCGCGATACGCTCCACGAGAACACGCGGTACTTTCGTGAGCAAATGCAGGTTAATGGATTTGCCATACCGGAAGGCGATCATCCCATTGTGCCAGTGATGCTGGGCGATGCAGTCGTGGCACAAAAAATGTCAGAGCGTCTGTTGGAGCTGGGCATCTATGCCATCGGGTTTTTCTATCCGGTTGTGCCGCAGGGCAAGGCGCGCATCCGCGTCCAGATTTCCGCGGGTCACACTAAAGACGATTTGGACAAGGCGGTGGCCGCTTTTGCCACCGCTCACGGTGAGATTGCCGCCTAGGAGTTCGTTTTTGCAGGCCAGTGGTGTGCTTGCGTCGCCCCAAGCTTGCGTAGTTCGTAGGAAGCAGCTGGCCAACGGCAGTAGGTGAGCGGAGCGGTGGCAGTGCGGCCACGCCAGAGCGTGAGCCGCTTTTAGTTCAGAACGTTGTAGCACCGTCCGCGCATACAGTTCTTCACGATCTGGTCCGTCTGCGCGCTGGCGTTGGCGCTCGCGGCGCGACGGTTGCGACTGTTGCGGCTGGCGGCAGCAATCACGCCGATGCCCGCACCCTTTTTCGCCGCGCTGGAACCCGAACCACCGCTAATGGCACCAGCGGCGGCGCCAACGGCGGCGCCTTTTACTGCAGTACCGGCTACGGCTTCACGCTGTGGTGCATCGGGCTGATTTTGCACAGCAAGGCCCTCGCATTGCTGTAGGTCTGTTTGGTACTGGGTGTAGTCCTCCACCTGAGACATGTCCACCACCACGTTGTTGGCGTAGGCGGCCTGAACACCGATAACCATTGCAGAGGCTATTGATAGCATCGTTTTCATTGTCATACCGTCACTCCCTGACACAGGCCGTCATGTTTAATGGGTGGAGCAGTTTAACCGGTTTGCCCTGTCACAGATCGCGGGCGGGGCATCAAAAAGTGACAGCTTCGCTATGAGCGCGGGTAGGCTTTCAGGAGCTGCAGTTGTGTCTTGGGTGCGTTCACCCGCAGTCCTTCGTTTTCTATAAGACGATTACGTATTTGGGTATGGCGTAACGAGCCAACGCTTTGGCACATCGAGTGAAGGCGGACGCTCGCTTAAAAGCCATACTGAAGCGGATTTCAGGGTGAGCCACTGCTCCGGAAATACCACTCCCTTGAAGTCGAGTCACGGAAGACCCCGATGCCAAGGACGGCATTCACCAACGGGAGGTAGTGAGATGGATCTGTATCATCGAATGAGTGATCGCAGCATGGCGAAGCTCTACTGGATTGCCCGGCACTGTGGTGACTTCGCGACAGCCAATGACATCTTTCAGGCGCTGAAGCAGCGCACCGAGTCAGGCGCTCGGTGCACGCGGCGTAGCAAAGTAGCTGCCTGAATCGTTAGTTGTAGCGAGGGTTCTTCGCGACCAACGGGGCCTGCCCTTGCCGACAGCCGAGGCACCGATCATTATATGTCCTGAGTAAGCGAGCAGATTGGTCATGAGCAACGCCCCGCAAAATCCTGATGGCGAACGCCCCAAGTGGCGCGGTCGGACCGAAGTCTTATTACTGGTCGCAGGCGGTCTGATTCTGCTTATACCGACAATCGCGATATTTCTCGCAGGCGCCGGGTAAGGCTATGACCAAACGCTACGCGCCTGCCACCGAGCGAAACCGCGAAGCGATTCTCGCTGTCCTCCACAGCTATCTCCCTGATGAGGGCACGGTGTTGGAGATCGCGTCCGGCACGGGGCAACACGCCGTTTTTTTTGCCCAGCACCTCGCCCCGCGCCACTGGTTACCCACTGATATGGATGCGA
>CBFHSJ010000108.1:0-1911 GCA_965658485.1 Luminiphilus sp. | reverse complement strand
CCGGCACGGGGCAACACGCCGTTTTTTTTGCCCAGCACCTCGCCCCGCGCCACTGGTTACCCACTGATATGGATGCGACTAATCTGGCATCGATAGCAGTCTGGCGCGCGGAAGCTGACCTGACGAATTTATTGCCGCCTCACAAGCTCGATGTGCGTGACCCGACGTGGCCAAGTGATTCTGATCTCCCCGCGCCGGTCTCGGCGATCGTGAACATCAATATGCTGCACATCTCGCCCTGGGCTTGCTGCGAGGCACTGTTTGCGGGCGCGACTGAGATCTTGGATCACGGTGCCGTGGTGATGATTTATGGGCCCTTTAAGCGTGACGGGCTGCATACGGCGCCCTCCAACGCGGCGTTTGACGAGCAGCTCCGATCACAGGATCCGGAATGGGGCGTGAGAGATCTGGAAGCTGTCGCGGAGGTTGCGGCCGAGCAAGGACTTGCTTGTCAAAAAGTGATTGAGATGCCTGCCAACAATTTGTCAGTCGTATTTGATAAGACCTGACTTTGGCTGAGGCAAAACTGCGAGGGGTTTTCAGCGCAGCTTATGAATACGGAAATTTGCCAAACAAGTAAGCAAGGGAGCAGCCAGAGTCGAGGTGAAGGGAATCCCAATATGACTAGCCTTTGGTGGCGCGGATTGGCTTGGGCCAACTTTGGTTTACTGATGGCGGCGGTCCTTAAATTCATTCCGATTGGTATTTCTCTCACCCACGGCGTGACCCTGAGTGCCGATCAAATTGCGAGAGGGTTGGCTGATGAGCGGGCCTGGGCGCTCGATCTGATTTCTGACACGCCTTACCTGTTGATGGTCTGGATACTGGTCGCATTACTACTCCGTCGCCAAACCGGCGACGCGATGATCAGGCCCTGGCGATCTGGTATGTGATGCGTGTGCCGCGCGCCCCCGACAGATCAACGTGTTACCGCAGTATGGACTGGTAATCAGAGCCACTATTACTAGAGTTGATTTGCACTGGAGATGAAAACCGCGTCGTCGTTGTGTGAGCGGCTCACAATATGGTCGATCGCAGCGGGATCAGAATCAGCACGAACCTAGACCACTGGCTTTCAGGTACATTGACGACCACGAGTTATTGTTGGGTAGTCGGCTATGGAGTCTTCCCTCGTTACCGCCGCCGCGTTGATTGCTCTCGCAGGTGCCCTGTTTCATGGTGTGGTCGGCGGCAAAATCTACATGGGGCATATTAAAGCCAGTGAGCTCATGCCGTTGACTCAGTCATTGAGCGTGGTGTCTTGGCAGATGTTCACGGTCTTTCTGGTAGTGAGTGGCGCGACCCTGCTTTGCGTGGCGATGAAACCCAATATCGCTTTACTCGCTTACCCCGTGCTGGTTGGCAATGCGTTGGGTGCGGCGCTCTTTTTGTTGCTGGGTGCTATGGGTCACGCCAGACTTTTAAAGTTGCCGGGCATGTATCTGATGGGCCTGACTGCACTGCTGGGTTGGCTGGGAATCGCGTGATCATGAACAGGCTTCTTAAAAACGTAGCAAGGCATTGAAACTCCGGTGCAAGAACTAATGAACCATGTCTTATGGAGAATACGTCGATGATTATAGTAGTGGCGGCGCTTGAATTTGCCAGCCAATCGGACAGAGATGAAGCGGTGGCGCTCGTCGCGGATGTACAGCGACTGACCCGCGAAGAAGAGCCGGGCTGTCACGATTACTGTTTTGCGCCTGACCCGGCTGTTCCCACCCGAATGCAGGTGTATGAATTGTGGGAAGACAGCGACAGCCTGGCGGCGCACTTTGAGCATCCTTACTACGAGCAAATGGCGAGCTTGCTCCGCGGTGTGGGGTTTGTGAGCAGCACCAATCAGGCTTATCTCATCGAGCGGGGCGAGCCGGTTTATACCGACGATGGCAGCAAGAAGACGGTTTTTTT
>CBFHSJ010000107.1:0-6460 GCA_965658485.1 Luminiphilus sp. | reverse complement strand
CGGCTCTCTGCTAGCTGTCGCTGCATGGTACGGATGCGCTGCTTGACCTGCGGATTACCGTCGGTCTCCTTCATCTCGTCTCTGACTTCCTGCTTAGTCATACGAAGCTGTTTCGAGTGATTCCAGAGCTCAAAGGGCACGTCCAGCGCAACAATAAGAATTGTGGTGGCACTAAGAATCAGCAATACCTGGACGAGCACCGTTACGGCTTCTACCCCCGCCGCCTTAGGGTTCATGCTGGCGAGGGACAGCAACTGCTGGTCGATGCTGAAGAAGATGAGGATCGCGGCACCCAACAACAGCAGAAACTTCGCTAGCGCCTTGGCAAGTTCCACCAATCCTTTTAGCGAGAAGATCCTCGCAAGACCTTTAATCGGATTCAGTTTTTCCGACTTGAAAGCAATTGTCTCAAGACTGAATGACCAGCCTCCCATCATGAGCGGACCGGCAAACACGCCAACCAGCATGACCGCCATAAATGGCAGTAAAGCCAACAGGGCCTGCGAGGCCATGTGCATAAACTGGTATGGCAGCTGACTGGGGTCGAATATCAGCTCGCGGGACACAGAAAATCCCTCAACGCTGATATTCATGATGTTCCGGGAAATATTGCCACCCAGCACCAGCAAAGCGATTGCTGCCAACATTAATGACAGCATCGTGTTCAGCTCTCGTGATCGGGGCACCTGGCCTTTTTTGCGCGCCTCCTGAAGCCGGCGCTCTGTCGGCTGTTCTGTGCGTTCCTGACCTGTCTGCTCTTCTGCCACAGCGCCCCCTTATCCCAAAACCATCAAGGTTTGGTTAATTCCGGCTTCGAAGAATCGCTGCATTGCTGCGATAAAAGCCGGCATACCGAGGAACAAAAACACGAGCCCAGTCACGATGGTGACGGGGAATCCCACTGCAAAAATATTGAGCTGCGGCGCGGCACGGGTGATGACGCCAAAGGCGACATTAATAATCAACACCGCGGTCAGCGTCGGCAGCGCTAACAACAATGCACTGGCAAAAAGCTGCGATCCGAGTGACACCAGATTCTCGTAGCCGGTCGCGGCAAAGGCTGAATCGGTCAGGGGCACCACCGTAAAGCTTTCGAATACGGCAGACACCAACATCAAATGACCATCGATTGCCAAAAACAGCAGCGTCGCAATGACCACTTTGACCTGACTCACAATCGGGACCTGAACGCCGTTCTGTGGGTCGACCGACATGGCAAAGCCAAGACCCATACCTGTCGCGATAGACTGTCCAGCCAGCACGACAGCACCAAAAATCATTTGCATCACGAAGCCCATCGCAAGACCAATTGAGATCTCGCGCAGCGCCATGAGAATTCCGGGTGCTGAGAAGAATTCGATATCTGGGTTGATAGGCAACATCGGTGCCATCAGGGCGCTCAATAAGGCCGCCAGCACCACTCGTATTCGCACGCTGACAGTGCCGGCACTGAAGACCGGCGCCACCATCAGCATCGCCGAAAGACGCAAAAATGGCCAAAGATAACCGAGCGCCAAGGTTTCGAGTTGCTCCACCGGGATCATCAAAGCACCCCTACCCGATCAACCCGGGAATGCTGGTGATCAGTCGCTCACTGAACGTGACCAAGACCTGAATCATCCAGGGTCCGCCCACGAACAATGCAATGACCAATGCCAGCAGTTTCGGAATGAAGCTCAGCGTCATCTCCTGAATTTGAGTGGCCGCCTGGAAAATACCGATTATCAGACCGACTGCGAGCGCCGCACCCAAAAGCGGGCCGGCGAGCAGCACGCTCATCCAGAGGGCATCGCGCCCCACATCCAATACCGTTTCAGGACCCATCACATTCCCCCTTAGAAACTCGACACTAAAGTGGCAGTGATGAGGGTCCAGCCGTCGATCAAGACAAACAACATCAGCTTGAACGGCAGCGAAATCAACATCGGCGAGAGCATCATCATGCCCATCGACATCAAGACTGCGGCCACGACCAGATCAATAATGAGAAAAGGTACGAACAGCAGGAAACCGATCTGAAACGCGGTCTTCAGTTCGCTGGTCAAAAACGACGGCAGCAGCACTACCATCGGTACCTCGTCCTGGGAAACGAACGGGCCGTAGTTACCGAGGTCACTGAATAGCGCCAGATCGGTCGCCCGCGTCTGGGAAAACATAAACTCGCGGAAAGGTTCTTTCGCCGCATTTAAAGCGGCCTCGAAGCCAATCTGCTCTGACATATAGGGCATCAAAGCAGCGTTGTAAGCCACATCAAAAACCGGCGCCATGATGAACAGGCTCAGAAACAGAGCGAGGCCGAGAATAATTTGGTTGCTGGGCGTCGTGGTGGTACCCAACGCCTGTCGCAAAATGGCCAGCACAATCAAAATACGAGTAAACGAGGTCATGGTGATGAGCGCTGCAGGCAATAGCGTTAACAGCGACATCAGTAAGAGTATCTGCAGACTCAGCGAGTAATCAGAACCCCCGTTAGCGGTGGGCTGGGTGGTAATCAACGGAATCGACGCCTGCGCTAATGCCCAGTCCGGCACCAGTAGTAATGCGATTGCGATTACGGATACGAACATTCGCATTATCGAGTACTCCCAAATGGGTTAACCGACTGCCACACGGTGCCGAAGTCAGCGGGCTTGGCGCCTTCGACGGCTTCTATCGCTAGCGGCTCGTCGAAAACATGTAGCGCCCGCACGTTACCCGGCGCCACGCCGACCAGAATCTGCTGTCCGGCCGCATTGATCAGCACGACCTTCTCCCGCGTGCCCACACTGGCGGAGCCCATCACCGTCAGACTGGCCTTACCCGCGGAAGGGGAGCGATTCACACGCTTAACGACGATCGCCATCAAAACGACCGCGCCAAACACAATCGCCAGTGAGCCCACGACCTGCATTAAATAGCTGGCCGAAAGTAGCTGTGGCGCATTACCCAAAGCAGGCACCGCTGTTTCCTGCGCCTGAATGACAGGAGCGGCTACCAGAAGAAGAACTGTCAGTGCGTATCGCATCGTCAAGGACCTACTGGAGCGGCTTTAATCGTTCGTCGGTACTGACAATATCGAGCAGTCGCAGACCGAACTGGCCCTCGGACTCGACAACATCGCCGCGCGCGATCAAAGTACCGTTGACCATTAGATCCATGGGCTCGGTCACTTCCTTGGCCATGCTGATGATGGAGCCTTTGTTTAAAGCCATCAGGTCTTTAATGGTCATCTTCGTGCGGCCCAGCTCAACCGACAGCGTTACGTTGACATCGAGCAGCATGTCCAAACTGATTTCAGGATTCTCACTCATTGCCTGTTTCCTCATTTAAAGCTTGGTCAACGGCACTCGAGAGCGTGACTCCCGCTCCCAGGTCGAGCAGACCTGTCATACCGTACTTAACTGATTTTTTGTCGTCGAAAACGCCGAACTGGCCAAAGCCAACTGACTGGTTTTGCACCTCCAGGCTGACAGAGCCCAATTGCGCCAGATCAATCACATCGCCGACCTTGAGTCCGAGCACTTTGCGAAGTGGCAACTCGATCGACGCCAATACGCCAGACACCTCCACAGCGACATCCTGCATCTGCTCGGCGATTCGAACCTGCCACTCGCCCTCCAGCGAGACACCTGACTCCTGTTTGGGGCCAGCCAACTTATCCTCGAGGCTCTCGAATGATTCAAACGGCACGAACAGGCGCAACACGTCGTCGAAATCGGGTGTCGACACGTCGGTGACAAGCGCCAGATACTTCTCTGTCGCCACTCGCTCTTCAAGTGCATCGAGATTATTTTGGGTGTCGATCACCTCAGCCTCGACGGTCACTTTTTCTTTAAAGGCGTCGGTAATTGACTGCAGGTACAGCTCAGTAAGCTTATTTGCGACGCGCATTTCGCTCGATGTCGCATCTGCCCGCCCCGCGACACTCGGTGGCTTTGTATTGCCGCCACCGAAATAGCGGTGCACCAAATAAGACAGCGTGTTCAGGGAAATCACCAAAAACGACTCTCCGGCAACCGGCTTCAGATTCAGCGTGACCAACACAAGGCCTTCAGGTAGCGCCGCGATCGCCTCAGACACAGAGAAAACGCGTGGCGCCTGACACTTGACCGCCATGTCAGTGTTAAGTCGTTTTACAAGTCCGTGGTGGATGAGTTCGTCCTGGCGCTCAAGAATAGCTGCCAAGGCGCCCATTCGATTGACAGTGCCCTGCTCACGCGCGGTGATGTCGAAACGCCGGTATTCCCGAGCAGAGTCATCTGCAAAGAACACCTCGTCGTCGCCCGATGATTCCATCAGGGCGTCGACTTCGTTCTCAGACAAAACTTCTTCAGACACGGCTCAGGACACCTGGGTTACTGCAAATTGAAGCTGGTGAAATAGACGTCTTGCACGCCGGATCCATCCGGGAACTTGAGTACTCGGTTAATCGCAGCACGACTGGCAAGCCTTAACTTTTCTTTGCCCTCAACCGAGCGCATTTCGCCAAAGGCCTGTCGGGCAAACAACGTATTGAGCTCGTTGACGATGACCGGCATATCGCGCTCCGCGATATCGGCGCTCTCCTGATGATGGAACATCAGCTGCACGTCGCCCTGGATGTAGCGAATATCACCCTGGTAATCGACGTTCACCAAGATTTTGCCCACCTGTATATAGATCGGGTCGGGATTCTCAACTGCGTCAGGCGCCTCGGCTTCTGCCTCGGCACTGTCGGGCGTCATATTCGACATCAGGTAGTAAGTAATCCCGCCAGACGCAGCAATAGATAGCAGCATGGTGGGGATCAAAATCATCAGCAGCTTGCCCGTGGTGATGCCCGCTGGCTTCACCTCTTCCTTTTCTGTGTCTCTGTTTCGTTTTGCCATCAGATCGTTCTCCCGGTTGCGCCTACCGCGCGGGGTCTATACCCCTAGTGAAGCAATAGGCATGCCAAAAAAAATAAGTCATATAAAACAATAATTTATCGACAATAAAGTCTCATGCGTTGGTTTATTGACGGTATCGAATAAATCGTCCGACCCACGCCCTACCCGCAAAAAGGTAGCGCATAGGCAGACAAGCGGGAGTCTAGCGTGGAATAGGTGGAATAAAACGTGCCGCCCCAGCGGATACACCGGGGCGGGAAAAGTACAGGCCTTGCTATCGTGGCTGCGACGCCATCACAGCACCCGTTTAGATATAGGTATCGACCCGACCGGCTCCGCCGAGACTATCTTCAGCAGCCACATTAGCGAGCTCCGGCCTCAAGACCTGGTCATCGGCTTGGGCGTCGCTATCGCCTTGAGCTATGCGCTGGGCGTCTTCATCCAAAGACTCCCCGCGGCGTTGCGATTCAGTCTGATCGCTCACGTCCCCCTGTGCGAGCTGAATGCCACTTTGCTGCAGCATTTCTCGCAGTCGCGGCATAGATTGATCCAAAAGATCTCTGGCTACGGCTGTTTCAGCAACGAATACAACGCGGGCGTTATCGCCCTCGGTATTGATCGTGATCTGCACGCGGCCCAACTCTGCGGGCGTCAGCTGCAATCGTGCCTCCTGAAGACCGGTATTCACGAACACGCGCACCTGATCGCCCACTTCATCGGTGAACTGCGGTGCCCACGGTGCGTTTTGCATCACGTGTTCACCACCGGCACGCATCGCGGCGGGTGATGCGGGAGACGCGGATGCTGGAAGTCCCGATGGAGCAGGCGCTCCGCCGGCAGTGGTTGCTGTTATGGATGAGGCCGGATTAGTGGCTTGCGGTAGCTCAAAAGAAGCGGATCGATTGCCCTGCAAATCCAGCGCGAAACGGCCCTCCGAGGACACGTCTTGCATCGATCTCTGTGCCATTGCCATTGGATCCAGCGCCGCTGCGCTCGAGGACACAGCAGGTCGGGCATCGATAGCCGCCGCCATGCGAGCACGTGCCACGTTACTCGGCAGCAAACTGTTAGGACTGTCTATGTCCGTTTTTAGATCGGCCAGCTCCGTGGCGGGCGTGACCGTGCGTCCGGCGTCCGCGACCTTCCCCTCTGAGGCAGCTACACCACTATTACTTAACGAGCCCGATGCCACTGACTGCCCCGCGCGGCGCTGTTCCGCCATCTGCGCAGGTGACAGTGTCACAGCCGTGTTGCGATCAATGGTAGTGCTACCCGCCTCGCGCGCGGCTATCTGAGACTCCGTCGCTCGCGGTGCGCTCAGGGCTTGCTGTAAGTCATCATCGGCCAGATTCGCTGTTCGAGCCGTGTTATCAGGGGTCATCGCATCGGCTCTGCCGGCGATCTGCTTATTCTGTGCACTGGCAAACGCCATCGCCGCGCGGCGCGGGTCGACCTCATCGCCTGCTAACTGATCAGCCCCGGCAGAGGTTCCGCTGGAAGCATTCGCGGAAGTGAAGCGGGTTGACTCAGTGGCCAGACGGGCCGCTGCGGCTGTGTCAGCCCGCGGGGCAGTCACGTCAGGCGAGCTGTCAACGGCTTGATTGGCTCGCGCT
>CBFHSJ010000106.1:0-6469 GCA_965658485.1 Luminiphilus sp. | reverse complement strand
CTGGCTAATCGCGTGCTGCCAGACGACGACTTCGCCGGTCATGCTATGACATATGCGCAAGAACTCGCCGGCAGATCGCCCTTGGGGCTCCGTTATGCAAAAGAGGCGCTCGCCTTTGGCGCATCACACAACCTGGGGGATACGATTACCAAGGAGGCGGCGCTACAGGCGTTCTGTATCGATAGCGATGATTCGAAAGAGGCGATCAGGGCTTTTTTCGACAAGCGTCAGCCAGATTGGCAAGGCAAATAGCGACGCCGTGTTGGCCTGAGCGCGCAGGCAGCAAGGGCGGCGCTGGCGGCATGCATGGGTCCCATGCATAGTCGGCATGCATGGATAGTGGCGATCAGGCGAATAATGAGAAGCTTCAGAGAGGAATCAGTAATGGTTAAGTGGAGAGAGAAGTCAGTGACTGGCATGGCGTTACTGGGCGCTCCCGCGATGCTTGCTATCGCTATTGCATTAAGTGTCGCACCCAGTGGTGCTGTCCATGCTGGGGAAATGCGGCTTCTGTGGGGCGATACCCACCTGCATTCCACCTATTCGTCTGATGCCTTTACCAATGGCAACCTGACGGCTTCTCCGGATACGGCCTATCGGTATGCCAAGGGCATGCCGGTTGTGCATCCCGGACACAAAGCTCGTGTGCAAATTGGGACGCCGCTGGATTTTCTGGTGGTGTCGGATCATGCCGAGTACCTTGGAGTCATCCGGAGTCTCTACCTCAATCCCATGGTCACAGAGGGACTAAGCTGGCGCGAGCGACTGTGGACTCGTTTTGTTCAATATTTATTGCGTGACGCCATTGATGGTCAGGAGGGGCGAGAGCTGTTCACATCGATCCTGCCTAAGCCCTCAGAAAATGCCGTGACAGCAATGGCGGGCTGGGAAGAGGATCGTGTCAGTGGTTTGATTCCCCGGCAGCCAACGGTCGAAATCGATACGTGGAAGTTGATTACGGATACAGCCGATGCGCACAACGAGCCGGGAGAGTTCACGGCATTGATCGGCTGGGAGTACTCCCTGATACCAGGCGGTGCGAATCTGCACCGAATTGTGATGGCGGATATCGATGCTGAACAAGCGCAGACCTTTGCCCCATTCGGTTTTGATGACAGCTCTTTTCCCAGTGATTTGTGGTCCTGGTTAGAGCAGACTAGTGCCGCGACAGGCGGCAACTTCCTCGCGATACCTCATAACTCCAACATTTCTAAGGGCTCGATGTTTGATGTCAGAGACATTCGTGGTAACGATATCAATCAGGATTACGCAGAAATTCGGCGTTACTGGGAGCCGGTAGTTGAGATTACGCAGATTAAAGGAGATTCTGAGACGCATCCCGCGCTATCTCCAGATGACTCTTTTGCCGATTTTGAGACATATCCCTACTACATCCAGCGCGAGTGGACCGACTATGTGCCGCAGCCCGGGGATTACATTCGTAGTGCTCTGAGAACGGGCCTGGAATTAGAGTCCACTATCGGTGTGAACCCCTATCAGTTTGGGGTGATCGGATCGACCGACGCCCACACCGCGCTCCCGTCTGCCGAGGAAGATAATTTCCACGGCAAAATGGCAACCGATTCGATTCCATCCAGAAAGGACGGGGGTTGGTCTGACGACGCGCGGGGTACATTTGGGTGGGGCATGAGTGCGTCAGGTCTAGCGGCCGTCTGGGCGGCTGAGAATACCCGCGAGGCTATTGTAGCGGCAATGCGTCGCAGAGAAGTGTATGCCACTAGCGGGCCTCGTATTGCGGTCCGTACTTATGGTGGATTGAATCTTCCTCCTACGGTACTGGATACCCCGGGTTTTCCCGACAGCATTAAGGCTCAGGCCGTGCCAATGGGCGGCGAGATCATGGGTGCCGGCGTGGGTGATCGCTTTAGCTTGGCGATTGAGGCACAGGCTGACCCTAAAAGCGGTCATCTGGATCGTATTCAGGTTGTCAAAGGATGGATTGATGCTACCGGAGAGACCCGGGAGCGGGTTTATGACGCGGCGTGGAGTGGCGAAGACCGTTTGCTGCCAAACGGTGCGTTGGTGGCGGTGGGGTCGAGTGTGGATCTGAATACCGGCCTGACCGCAAATACCATCGGCGCACCCCGCCTCACCGCTGTGTGGCAAGACCCCGAATTTGACCCAGCGCAATCTGCTTTCTACTACGTGCGCGTGTTGCAGATTCCCACTGCGCGACATTCGCTGCTCGACAAGCTGGCGCTTGGAGATGAAGATATCAATACCCGCAGGCCGCACACGATTCAGGAGCGTGCATACACTTCTCCTATTTGGTATCGCCCCTGAAGCTTTCGGAGAGCAGCGGGTGGCGCTTTAAACCGCGATGCAGACTCTGAGGCCCTCTAGCGCGGACTGCGCTTGGGACAGCGCGAGTAGGCAGGCGTCTCTGGAGGCTTCCAGCTCCAACAGCTCTTCGTCTCGTATCGTAGGATTCAGAGACTGCAGATAACTGAGTCGGCTCAGTTCCTCGCCATAAAATCGATTCGCTGCGTCAACCGCCTCTTGGCTACGTCGACTGACCTCGTCTCCGGCGATCTGCTCCAAGGTGGGTAGTAACTTCTCTAGCAGCGGTCGCAGCTTGTTCAGGGCGCTCGCGCTCGTTGCACTGGGTACACTTTGTAGCGCTTCGGTTAAGAACGTCGATGACAGCTTATCCCCAACTTTCTTCCCTGCTTGAGTGAGCAGCGTTCTCACCGGATGTGAATCCAGGAACTGGCCTGTAGTGAGATAGAGCGGCGCGAGGCACTCAACTCGATGCACACTTTCGAGCAGGATGGTGCCAGCAGGGACGCCTCGATGTTTGAATGTTCCCATGCTGGCTTTCCCGATGTCGCTACCCAGTAACGCGGCCATGGATTCCATAACGATCGGATGCTCCCACGTCATAAACGTGACGTCGTCGCGGCTCAATGCCGTAGGCCGGTGATAGGTAGCTGTGACGCCATCTTCTGGGAGCCCCGGCAACTGTCCGGTCGTCAGGTTTTCCGTCGGTCTGATTAGCGACAGATTTTCGTCGAGATATTCTTGCTCAATGCCCATCCGGTCAAACAGGTGCTCACAGAAGTCGTGAAGTGCCGCGGCGGTTTCACGTTGCTCAAGGGTGGCAATAATGTGTGCGCCTGCGCCTGCATCATGTGAGTGACGCTCAAGTAGGCGGTCACGGCCTGCCTCACTCTCGCGCGACAATTCATCCCGTCGCGTGCGGGTGTTCTGCAGCAGCAGGTCGAGTTCGCCCGCTCCGGCGACAAGTGCGCCAAGCGCATCGGCAAACTCACTGTGCAGTTGATAGCCAACGGAGCAGGTGGCGGCGAAGGCGTTCAAGCCCTCATCGAACCAGCGAAACAGGGTTTCCTGGCCGGTTTCCGCCAAATAGGGCACATGGATGTGGATATCAGTGCCTTGACCGATCCGGTCCAGACGACCGATGCGTTGTTCCAGCAGATCCGGATGGAAAGGCAGGTCAAAGCAAATCAGGTGCTGCGCAAATTGAAAATTGCGGCCTTCACTACCAATTTCTGAACAGATCAGCGCCTGAGCGCCGCCGCTTTCCTCGGCAAAGTAGGCCGCAGCGCGGTCGCGTTCGATAAGGCTCAGGTCCTCGTGGAAGGCCGCGCAACGAACACCGGCTTTCAGGTGCAGAAAGTGCTCCAGCGCAATCGCTGTTTCTTTATGCGCGCAGATCACAAGCACCTTTTTGGGCCGGAGGTTTTTCAGCTGTGTTTCCAGCCACTCGACCCGAGGGTCCTGTTCAATCCATATGGATTCTGGGTGCAGCGTTTCGGGGTGGAGTGTCTGGGCGTCATGCTGATACAGAGCTGGCGGCGCAAGCGAATAGCCGTGGTGGTGTCGTTGCGGAAACCCGGACACCCCCCGCCGTGAATTGCGGTATAGCACGCGCCCGGTACCGTAACGGTCAAGCATCTGTTGAATCTGCTCTTCTGTATCGGCCTCAGCGTCAATCCCCTCGGGTAGCGTGACGGCCTCACCCTGTTCCAATTGATCGATCAGGCGGCTCCATTCGGTAAATTGGGCGTACTCGGCGGTGAATTGGTCAAAATCTGCGAAGCGCGCAGGGTCGATCAGTTGCAGTCGGTCAAAGTGGCTTCTCAGTCCAGCCTGCTCGGGAGTGGCGGTAAGTAGCAGTAGGCCGCGCGCGCGAACCGATACCTCGCAGACAAACTGACCCAAGTCAGTGCGTTGCTCACCAATTCCGGTGATGTGGTGTGCCTCATCAATGACCACCATGTCCCAGTCAAGGCCGCTGACGATTTCTCTCGTTATCGGGTCATCTGCAAACAGGCTGATCGGAGCGATAACCAGGGCATTCTCAGAAAACTCCATTTCGATGTCGGCGTCTTCCAGTCGCTCGGTATTGAGCAATGAGAATGCAAGGTGAAAGCGTCTCTGCATTTCAACAAGCCACTGGTGCGCCAGTGTCTCAGGCACAAGCACCAAGACGCGGCGAACCCGTTGTCGATGTAGCTGCTGGGTGAGGATCAGTCCTGCCTCAATGGTTTTGCCGAGCCCGACCTCATCGGCAAGTAACACGCGTGGTGCAAAGCGTTTCCCCACGTTGGCTGCGACATACAGCTGGTGCGAGAGTAGGGCGGTTCGTGGACCGAGCAAGCCTCCCAGTCCAAAGCCTTCTCCTTCGGCGGCGTGCTCCAAGGTGGTCATTCTGAGACCAAAGTCTCGAGGCTTACCCAACTGATTATTCAGCAATCGCTCGATCGGCGTATTAAGCTCGATGTGGGCATCAAGCTCGGTCTCCACGACCGAAAGATGCTCTCCAGATGGTCCCTCTGCTTCATAGGTCATCACCCCGCCGTGTTCCTGAAGCGCGATGACCGTCAGCATACTGCCGTCCATGCGTGTCAGTTGGTCACCGGGGTTTAGAATTAGTCGGGTCAGGGGTGCGCGATCGATCGCATACACCCGCTCCTCCTCCACGGCGGGGAAGTGCAAGGTGACCCGACGTTCATCGGCGTGGGTCACGATCCCCAAACCCAAAGTGCTATCCGCGTGACTGACCCATCGCTGGCCAGGTAAGAAATGATCGGTCATGGATTAGAAAAACAGTCTGTAGCTATTGGCGCGAGCGTGCTCGAGAAACGCTTCCGTCGGCAGTGATTTGATCTCCGCCACCGTCTCGGCAATCAAGGGTAAGTAGCAGGGCGCGTTGGGTCGCCCACGATACGGAACAGGCGTCAGATAGGGTGCGTCTGTCTCGAGCACAATGTGCTCCACTGGGGTGGCGTCGACTACGGCTCTGACGTTGTCGGCATTGCGGAACGTCGTGATGCCATTGAAGCCCAGCATAAACCCCTCGCTAAGACAGTACTCGGCCAGTGACAGGGAGCTGGTGAAGCTGTGGATGACCCCTTTTCGTTCTAGCGCGCTGCTGTGATTGGCCAGAATCGAGCGCGTATCGTCATCAGCCTCGCGGGTATGGATGACAACCGGCAGCGACAGCTCGGCGGCAAGCGACAGCTGCTCATCGAACGCTTTGATTTGTGCGTCTCGGTCAGCGTGGTCGTAGTAGTAATCGAGTCCGATTTCGCCAATGGCCACGACGCGCGCATCTGCTGCGCCCGCTTCGACCCGCTTTGCCAGCGCGGGGCTCCAGCTCTCAGCCTCGTGAGGATGAATGCCTTGAGTGCACCAAATGGAACGGTGCCCGTTGGCGATATCGCGCACCTGATCAAGGTTATCGGCCGAGACAGAGATCGTAACGATCCGCTCAATTCCGACACGAAAGGCTTCATCCAATGTCTCGGACAATGCCTGCGAGTCCAGGTAATCCAGGTGGCAGTGTGTCTCAACAATGGGAGTGTTGAACTGCGGAATCTCTCGGCGGCTGGTCTGACTCATTAATGGGGGTAGGACATCGCTGAAGTGCGAAGTATGGCACAAATGCCTGCGGTAAAGGCCAGTGGCGCCCCATTATCCCTGCCGGAAGCCCGGCGCTCAGCTTCTCGCGATGAGCTATCCGCGATGAACTGTCCGGAAGCGCATTGATTGGACTGTGTCGATAATTTCCTGCCACAGCCACTGATGAATGGGCGAGCACTCGGTACGCCGGTGAGCAATCAACGAGTACTGCACGTTGAATGTCATCTCAACGGGTAAGGTTAGGGCGACCATATCGCGCGTCGCGCCCTCGTTGCGCGCCAGGTAGGCCGGGCAAATAAGGAGATAGTCCGTCTCTCTCAGAATTTCAAATGCCGTCAACAGGTGCGATGTTTCGAGAATGCCCCTGTCGCTCTCGAACAGACCACGCGCCAGCACCTGACCTCCAACCAACTCTTCACGGTCTGCAACATAGAGTGCCACCTGCGGATACTGGCGCATCAAATCAGCGGTGACGGTCTGGGCGACAAGAGGGTGGTCCTGCCGAACGAAAATCGCAAGTGGGGAGGCGGCCAGTGGCGACACAGAATACTCCGGGGGG
>CBFHSJ010000105.1:0-6602 GCA_965658485.1 Luminiphilus sp. | reverse complement strand
TGAGCGGGCTGAGCGCCTGGGTATGCAGGACCGATTTGGTGAGATCATTGTTCCCACTGAGGAGGTGATCGAAATGAAGGGCGGCCAAAAACGCAAGAGTGAGCGCAAGTTCTTCCCCGGTTACGTGTTGGTGCAGATGGACCTCGATGACGATACCTGGCACCTCGTAAAAGAAACGCCGCGGGTACTGGGTTTCATTGGCGGCAAGGCCGACAAGCCGTCACCGATTACGGATGCCGAGGCCAATGTCATCCTGCAGCGTGTTGAGGCGGGAGTTGATCAGCCCAAGCCCAAGACGGTATTTGAGCCCGGCGAGATGGTGCGAGTGATCGATGGTCCCTTTAACGACTTCAACGGTGTTGTTGAGGACGTGAATTACGAGAAGAGTCGCCTCAATGTGGCGGTACTGATCTTCGGGCGCTCAACGCCCGTAGAACTGGAATTTGGTCAGGTCGAGAAAGCCTGATCGGGTGGGTCAGGTCGATGGGATCTGACCCGACGTTAACGCCACCCCGGTGGCGATGATGGGGAGCCCGCGTGTTTGCTGCCATAGGTAGCCAGCGCAACGGCGTTTGAACCCAGGAGAAAGCAACATGGCTAAGAAGATCGACGGCTATATCAAGCTGCAGATCCCGGCCGGTCAGGCGAACCCCTCGCCGCCGGTAGGCCCCGCGCTGGGTCAAAAAGGGGTCAACATTATGGAATTCTGCAAAGCCTTCAATGCCGATACACAAGGCGTTGAGCCGGGTTTGCCTATTCCGGTGGTGATCACGGTCTACAGTGACAAGTCCTTTACCTATATTAAGAAGACGCCTCCGGCTTCGATTCTTTTGAAGAAGATCGCGGGCATTAAGAGTGGCTCCGGTCGCCCAAATACCGAAAAGGTGGGCAAAGTGACCCGAGCACAACTCGAGGAAGTGGCCAACCAGAAATGGCCAGACCTGACGGCGGCTGATATGGACGCGGCGGTGCGTACCATCGCCGGTAGTGCTCGCTCAGCAGGTATCGAGACGGAGGGCGTGAACTGATGGCTAAGTTATCCAAGCGAGTGCGCGCTTTCCGTGAAAAGGTGGACGCGAACCAGAGTTATCCACTGGACGAAGCGGTCGCGTTGATCAAGGAATTTGGTACTGCCAAGTTCAATGAAACCGTCGAAGTGGCGGTCAACCTAGGGGTTGATGCGCGCAAATCTGACCAAGGCGTTCGGGGCGCAACCACGCTGCCTCACGGTACGGGTGCAGACGTCCGCGTTGCGGTCTTTGCTCAGGGTGATAGCGCCGACAAAGCGAAGGCGCTGGGTGCTGAGTTTGTTGGTATGGAAGATCTCGCCGAGCAGATCAAGGGCGGCATGATGGACTTTGACGTCGTGATTGCCTCCCCCGATGCGATGCGCGTAGTCGGTACACTGGGTCAGGTGCTGGGACCGCGTGGTTTGATGCCAAACCCCAAGACCGGCACGGTTACCCCAGATGTTGAGGCTGCGGTGCAAAATGCTAAAGCCGGACAGATGCGTTTTCGCAGTGATAAAAATGGCATCGTCCATGGTGGTATCGGCAAGGTCAGTTTCGAGCCGGATGCGATTAAGGGCAATCTTATCGCCGTGCTCGCCGACCTGAAAAAAGCCAAGCCATCCTCCGCGAAAGGTATTTACGTTCGCAAGGTGACCCTGTCTACGACCATGGGTCCCGGTGTCACGATCGATCACAACGCGATCGATTTTTAACCAGTGAATCGAGGCCACGGGCGTGAGCCCGGGGTCGCTGGCCCCCGTGTGTTTTTGCGGGGGTCGGGCAGGGCGCAACGCTGGCTCTGCCCACTTTGGAAGTCTTTGCAGGGAAGTGTGGGCAACCTCGCGGAACGCCAAAGGCTGTCAAAGACCGTAGGTGGTGCTGATTTTGGTGCCTTAATGACGGAGAAATCCGGTTGCCTACGCAGATGGTGAGGCAGTTCATCACCGAGGGGGGTTGCAGCGTATGCAGCGGCCTAAACAACCACAAAAGGAGTAAGCCAAGTGGCTATTGGACTCGAAGAAAAGAAAGCGATCGTCGCTGAAGTCAACGAGACAGCCGCCAGTGCACTTTCGCTTGTGATCGCCGACGCGCGCGGGGTCACATCGAATGACATGACTGCACTGCGTGTCTCGGCTCGCGAAAATCAAATCACCCTCCGGGTGGTGCGAAACACGCTGGCCAAACGGGCACTGGAAGGGACTGAATATGAGTGTGTCACTGATACCCTCACAGGTCCCTCTCTGTTTGGATTCTCGATGGAGGATCCAGGCGCAGCGGCACGACTGTTCAAGGATTTCGCCTCAGACAATGATGAGTTTGAAGTGAAGGCACTGTCGGTCAGCGGGCAGCTACTCGGAGCCGATCAAATCGATGTGCTGGCCAAGCTACCCACACGGGATCAGGCGCTGGCGTCACTGATGAGCGTCATGCAGGCGCCTATCGTGAAGCTGGTTCGCACAGCGAACGAAGTTCCGGGCAAGTTGGTTCGCGTGATGGCGGCAGTTCGAGATCAGAAACAAGAGGCGGCCTGAAAGGTTCGATCTCACCCTGTATCTATTTAACGGAGATTAAGACATGGCACTTTCAAAAGACGAAATTCTCGACGCGATTGCCGAGATGAGCGTAATGGACATTGTCGAGCTGGTTGAGGCAATGGAAGATAAGTTCGGTGTTTCTGCAGCGGCAGCCGTTGCTGTAGCAGCGCCTGCAGCAGGCGGCGACGCCGGCGGCGCAGCAGCTGCAGAGCAGACAGAGTTTGATGTCATCCTCACTTCGGGTGGCGAGAAGAAAGTCAACGTGATCAAGGTTGTGCGCGCGGTGACTGGTCTGGGCCTGAAGGAAGCGAAGGCTGTCGTTGACGGCGCACCCGGTCCTGTTAAGGAAGGCGCGTCCAAGGACGAAGCAGAAGACATCAAGAAGCAAATCGAGGAAGCAGGCGGCGCGGCAGAGCTCAAGTAATTGAGCACTAAGGAAGTTTACGCACCGTAACGGGGCTGGGGCGCATTGGCGCTCCGGCCTTTTCCCGGTTGTGAAACCGGTTCGAATTTTGATCGTTTGTGTTGTGGTCGGACGACACAGACCGTAGGGGAGTACTGATGACATACTCGTACACGGAAAAGAAGCGTATTCGCAAGGATTTCGGTTCCTTACCCAAGGTAATGGATATCCCGTACCTGCTGGCGATACAGCTGGATTCTTACAGCAAGTTCACTCAGGACGGCGTCGCTCTGGAGGATCGTGGAGAGCACGGTCTGCATGCGGCGTTTAAATCGGTATTCCCGATTGTCAGCTACAGCGGCAATGCGGCGCTGGAATATGTTGATTACGCGCTGGGCGAGCCCGTGTTTGACGTTGACGAATGTGTGCTGCGCGGCACCACATATGCCTGCGCGCTGCGGGTCAAAGTCCGACTGATTATTTATGACAAGGAAGCCTCCTCGAAGTCGATAAAAGACATCAAGGAGCAGGACGTTTACATGGGGGAAATCCCCCTGATGACCCAAAACGGTACTTTCGTCATCAATGGTACCGAGCGCGTCATCGTCTCCCAGTTGCACCGGTCTCCTGGCGTATTTTTCGACCACGATCGTGGCAAGACCCACTCATCAGGCAAGCTGCTCTATAGCGCGCGTGTTATCCCTTACCGTGGCTCTTGGCTGGACTTTGAGTTTGATCCGAAAGACCTCGTCTATGTGCGAATAGACCGTCGCCGCAAGTTGCCGGCTACCGTGCTGTTGCGTGCTTTGGGCTACGACTCGGAAGAAATTCTTTCCATGTTCTTTGAGGCCACGACCTTCCAGCTTGGCGAAGAGGGCCAGGCCACCATGACGCTAGTACCCAAGCGTCTGCAAGGCGATATGGCAGCTTTCGACATCATGGACGGCAAGAAGCTGATTGTAGAGCGTGGCCGCCGCATCACTGCGCGCCATATTCGTCAACTTGACGATGCCGGCATTGAGGCGCTCTCTGTGCCCGAGGAGTACCTTGAAGAGCGTCGTCTAGCGAAAAATATCGTCGACACTGCGACCGGTGAAATACTCGCTGAATGCAATACCGAAATCACGGTTGCGCTGCTTGCCGAGCTGCGCGAGAAGGGCATCGAGACGATCGAGACCATCTATACCAATGAATACGATTGCGGGCCGTTCATAGCGGATACGCTAGCCGCGGACAGCACTCGTAGCGTGCTGGAGGCGCTGGTAGAGATCTACCGCATGATGCGCCCGGGTGAGCCCCCAACCAAGGAGTCGGCAGAGAACCTGTTCCAGAACCTGTTCTTCTCACCGGAGCGCTACGATCTGTCAGCAGTAGGGCGCATGAAGTTTAATCGTCGCCTCGGCCGTGAGGACAAGACTGGGTCTGCCACGCTCGACAAGCAAGACATCGTCGATGTGATGAGTGCCTTGGTTGATATCCGCAACGGTAAAGGCGTGGTCGATGATATTGATCACCTCGGTAACCGTCGCGTCCGCTCCGTGGGCGAGATGGCGGAAAACCAGTTCCGCGTCGGTCTCGTGCGCGTTGAGCGCGCGGTGAAAGAGCGGCTCTCCATGGCGGAAAGCGAAGGTTTGATGCCGCAGGATCTGATTAACGCCAAGCCAGTGTCGGCTGCCGTGAAAGAGTTCTTTGGCTCCAGTCAGCTGTCGCAGTTTATGGATCAGAACAACCCGCTGTCAGAAGTGACCCACAAGCGCCGTGTATCGGCTTTGGGCCCGGGTGGGTTGACCCGCGAGCGCGCGGGCTTTGAGGTGCGCGACGTGCATCCGACCCACTACGGTCGGGTCTGCCCCATTGAAACGCCGGAAGGCCCCAACATTGGCCTGATCAACTCGCTCGCGACCTACGCGCGCACTAACGAATATGGTTTCCTCGAGTCGCCTTATCGCAAAGTGGTTAAAGGTGTGGTTACCGACGATATCGAGTACCTCTCGGCGATCAACGAGGCTGAGTACGTGATTGCGCAGGCTTCGGCGACCGTAGATACCAAAAATCGATTCGTTGACGACCTCATTAACGTGCGTCACATGAACGAGTTCACGGTGAAACCGGCTGCCGATGTTCAATACATGGACGTCTCGCCGAAGCAGGTGGTGTCTATTGCAGCGGCGCTCATTCCGTTTCTCGAGCACGACGACGCGAACCGCGCGCTGATGGGCTCCAACATGCAGCGACAGGCAGTACCAACGCTTAAAACCGAGAAGCCGCTGGTCGGCACGGGCATGGAGCGCTACGTCGCTTCAGACTCCGGGGTCTGTGAGGTAGCGCTGCGTGGTGGGGTGATCGACTCGGTCGATGCGAGCCGCATCGTGGTCCGGGTCAATACCAAAGAAGTCGGCATCGATGATTCACCGGTCGACATCTATAACCTGACTAAGTACAAGCGTTCCAACCAGAACACCTGTATCAACCAGCGCCCCATTGTGAAGCCGGGCGACGTGGTGGCCCGTGGAGACATTCTTGCTGACGGACCCTCGGTCGATCTGGGTGAGCTGGCGCTAGGGCAGAACATGCGCATCGCGTTCATGCCCTGGAACGGCTACAACTTCGAGGACTCGATCCTCGTCTCGGAACGGGTCGTTCAGGAGGATCGCTTTACTACGATCCACATTCAGGAGCTGACCTGTATCGCGCGCGATACCAAGCTCGGCTCCGAGGAAATCACGGCAGATATTCCTAACGTAGGCGAAGGTGCCTTGGGCAAGCTTGATGAGTCAGGCATTGTCTATATTGGTGCCGAAGTGGATGCGGGCGACATTCTGGTCGGCAAGGTCACACCCAAGGGTGAGACCCAGCTGACACCGGAAGAGAAGCTGCTTCGTGCGATCTTTGGCGAGAAAGCGTCTGACGTAAAAGACACATCGTTGCGCGTACCCTCGAGCTACAAGGGCACCGTGATTGATGTGCAGGTCTTTACCCGCGATGGTCTTGAGAAGGACCCGCGCGCCAAGCAGATCGAAGCGGCGCAGTTGGCGGACTACCGCAAGGACCTGAAAGAGGAATACCGCATTTACGAAGAGGCGACGTTTGCGCGTCTTGCCAGCCTGCTGGAAGGCAAGCCTACTGTGTCAGGTGGCGGCCTTAGCAAGGGTACCAAGCTGACCAAGACCGTGCTGGCGGATCTCGATCGTGAGCAGTGGTTCAAGCTGAAGCTCTCGGACTCAGAGCTCAACAGTCAGCTGGCTTCTGCCAAGCGGCTGCTCGAAGAGCAGAACACGCAGCTTGAAGAGCGCTACGAGATCAAGCGCGAGAAGCTCCAGAGCGGTGATGACCTGGCGCCAGGGGTACTCAAGATCGTCAAGGTGTACCTCGCCGTGAAGCGCCGTATTCAGCCCGGCGACAAGATGGCCGGCCGACACGGTAACAAGGGTGTTATATCGGTGATCATGCCAGTGGAGGACATGCCCTACGACGAGCATGGCGACCCCATCGATATCGTATTGAATCCTCTAGGCGTGCCGTCGCGCATGAACGTGGGCCAGATTCTCGAAACTCACCTCGGGATGGCGGCGCGCGGACTCGGTCGCAAGATAGACGAAATGCTGGAGCAGCAAGTGAAGTTGACGCAGCTGCGCAGCTTCCTGAAGCAGGTCT
>CBFHSJ010000104.1:0-6610 GCA_965658485.1 Luminiphilus sp. | reverse complement strand
GTCTGCAAGTAGCCAAATGGTTGGAGCAGGCCAGCGTAGACCTCATTGAGATATCGGGTGGCACCTATGAGCAGCCCCGATTACTCAATCTTGAGGGTATGGAGCCTGTTGAGGAGCAGTCGGTGGCCGCTTCTACGCGTGCACGAGAGGCTTATTTCGTGGACTTTGCTGAGGCGATGCGCAAAGAAATCAATATCCCGCTGATGGTCACGGGTGGCTTGCGGCGGCTGGACGCCATGAACGCCGCGCTAGAGACCGGTTGCGCCGACATGATCGGGATCGGGCGGCCGATGTGCGTGGTCACTGATGCGCCAGCACAATTGTTACGAGGGGCCGCAGAGCTGCCTCGTTTCGAGTCGACCTTATCTCTGTTGCCCCGAGCGTTGCGCTTTCTCAATGGGATCAAGCTTGTCCGCACGGTTGGCGCATTCGCGACCCAGTACTGGTTTTATGAACAAATAGCAGCGCTGGGCCACAGTGGGACCACGCAGGTTGATATGGGGGTCATGGCTGCGACCAAAGCGCAAACCAAAGCAGCGAACCTGTGGCTGGAGCAGCGCAAAGCCCTGATCAGTGAAGGGACCACCCAGGCTGCCTGACGTCTGCCATCAGACAGTTGCCTTCACCAATATAGAAAGAGGTCTGCCTTCATGACCGTTAAAGCTTATCGAAACATGGCGCTCGTCTTAGCGAGTTGGTTTATTTCGAGCGCCTCAATCGGCCAGCCAGTCACACGGGATAGCCTCGCTCATGCGGAGATGCTCCGTGCGCAGGCAATGGCGGGAAGTAACGCCATGGCGATTGTCACCTCGCTGACCACCGAGGTGGGCCCCCGGTTAGCGGGCAGTGAGGCGGAGGCGCGTGCCCGTGTGTGGGCGCTCAATACGCTCACCGAAAAAGGTTTCGCCAATGTCCGCAACGAACTTTTTGAGATGGACGCATGGGCGCGACATGAGGAGGGCGCCGAGATTCTAGCGCCACATCCCCAGCCTCTGGCAGTCACTGCTCTAGGCGGTTCGGTCCCAACTGACGAAAATGGATTGAGCGCGGAGGTCGCGTTATTTGAGACGCTTGAGGATTTAAAGAGAGCACCAGAGGGTAGCCTCACGGGGCGCATTGCCTATGTAGGGCATGCGATGCAACGCACGCAGGATGGCTCGTCCTATGGCTACTTCAATGAGGCCCGTACTGGCGGTCCGAGTATTGCAGCTGGCAAGGGCGCGGTCGGATATCTCATTCGTTCTGTAGGCACCGATAGTCATCGGTTCCCGCACACGGGATCTCTTCGCTATCGAGAGGAGATGCCACGCATTCCGGCACTGGCGCTGTCGAATCCGGATGCTGATCAGCTGGAGCGCATTGCGGCGGAGGGTAAAACGCTCTCTGTTCGCATCAAAGTGGACAGCTCCGAGGTGCCCGCCGCGCAGTCCGGGAATGTTATTGCCGAAGTGGTTGGCCGAGAGGCGCCCGAGGAGATAGTGGTCCTTGGCGCGCATCTGGACAGTTGGGATCTTGGCACAGGTGCCGTAGACGACGGTGCCGGTGTGGGTATCACCATGGCCGCGCTGGAGTTGATAAAAGATGCGGGCCTGGCGCCGCGCCGGACTATTCGATTAGTGCTTTGGGGGGCAGAGGAAGTTGGCCTGCTCGGCGCTAATGCCTACCGGGATCAACATGAGGGGGAGCTCGAGCAGCATGTCATTGGGTCTGAGAGTGACTTTGGCGGTGGCCGGGTGTGGAAGATTACGGCAGACAGTCAGACCGAGGAGGGTGACGCGCTATTTGCCGAGATTGCTCGGCTGTTGGCGCCGATCGGTATAGCCCCGGGGGACGATAATCAGCCTGGGGGCGGGCCGGATCTGTATCCGTTAATTGCCGCGGGTGTGCCCACCCTTCGACTGCATCAGGACGGCCGTGACTACTTTGACTTGCACCACACTGCTGATGATACGGTAGACAAGCTCGACGCTGTGTCTTTGGATCAAAACGTGGCGGCTTTTGCCGTGTTCACTTGGCTCGTCGCTGACAGTGACGTGAGTTTCAGGTCGACAGGCGAGTAGGCATTTGGGTGGGTCCTTTACGATGAATTGCTATTGGTGTGAGTCGATTTAGGCCGACGTGTTTCGTGAGAAAGGCAGGTAAAAGACCAGCGAGAGAGGCTAGTAAGTGAAACCAGCGACAGCGGCGATTGAGAGTAAGCATGAATAGCAGTGAGCGGGGTTTACGCGGTGTTAAAAAAGCCCTTTTGGCCATGGGAGTTGCGTTGGCATGCTTGGCACTGCTCGCAGGCTGCGCCTACAAACCGACCTATGACGTCGACTACGATCAGAGCTTTCCCTTCTCTGAGTTCAAGACCTATCGGTGGTATGACGACGATCACAATTCTAGAGAGAGTCAGTATCGGCGTCATAACAGCAGTGACCGGCGGGTCCGCAACACGGCAGATCAGGAGTTGATGCAACGCGGTTTCCGACAGGGCGCAAGGGTTCGGGCCGATTTTTGGGTGAACTACCATGTGACTAAGCGTCAAACTCAGAAAATCAGTGGTCAGGAACAGGGGATGCATGGTGGCGTGGCCGCCGGGACATACGGTCGCTCGGTCAGTGTGGGCTACTCCTCCGGGCAATCGGTAAAGACTTATGAGGATGGCACTGCAGTGTTCGATGTGATCGATATCAAAACGGGCAGGATCGTCTGGCGAGGTGTTGCTGAAGGGCGCCTGAAAAACAACATGACTAAAGCTGAGCGAGAGCAGCTCACGATTACCGTGATTCATGAGTTGTTGAGAGAGTTCCCGCCACAGTAAGCCGGCCTGCCTATCAGCGCGCGATGAAAATCAATTATCTGGATTTGTTTGGGGGTGGCGCATGAGCGCATTGGAGGACATCAAGGTGCTGGATCTCACCAGTATGGTATCGGGGCCAGTAGCGGCAATGATGCTGGCGGATCAGGGCGCCGAGGTGATCAAGGTCGAGCCGACGAGCGGTGAGCAGATGCGTCATATCGGGCCTACGGTGAATAAAGTCACCGCTGCGTTCTTCTCCTGTAATCGCGGCAAGCGGTCGATCGCGGTGGATCTCAAGTCGGATGACGGCAAAAAGATTCTATTTGATCTCGTCAAGAGCGCTGATGTGTTGCTGCAGAACTTCCGGCCCGGGGCAATGGATCGCATGGGGTTCGGTGAGCCGGTGTTGCGCGAGCTCAATAAGCAACTCATTTATGTCTCGATCAACGGTTTTGGCGAGGAGGGCCCCTATGCTCACAAACGGGTGTACGACCCGGTTATCCAGGCGCTCTCCTGTGCTACCGATATCCAGGCTGACCGCGCGACAGGTCGCCCTCAGATGTTTCGCATCATTATTGCCGACAAAGTAACCGCGATTACGGCGGCACAGGCTATCAGTACCGCGCTCTACTCCCGAGAAAAAACCGGGGAGGGTCAGCACATTCGGCTGTCGATGCTCGACGCCATGTTGAGTTTGTTCTGGCCAGAGGGAATGGCAGGCCTGACCTATGCCGATCAGGAATTTGATGTGCGCAAGTATCAGGGCGCGATGGACTTGATCTATGAGACACAGGATCGATACATCACAGCGGGGGCGATCTCCGATAAGGAGTGGCAGGGCATGTGCCGTGCGCTTAACCGGGAAGACCTGATTGAGCACCCCAACTTTAAAACCGCACAAGGGCGTTTTACGCACAACAGCGAACGCAAAGAAATTACGGCCGAGGAAATTAAAAAGTGGTCGAGCGAGGAGATCCTCGCTCGCTTCGATCAAGAAGGGGTGCCGTGTGCCCCGATTATCGATCGTTCGGAGTTGTTGGCGCACGAGCAGGTTGTCGCGAATGGATCCGTGGATCGACTCCATTTTGACGATTTCGGTGAGGTGCGTCAGGCGCGCCACCCCGCTAGATTTGATAAAACACCCGCTAGCGTGTCGAGACCGGCGCCCAGATTAGGTGAGCACGGACGAGAGATTCTTGCGGCCATCGGTTATGACGACGAGGCCATTGAGGCATTAATTAGCGCAGGCCGGGTGCTTGGGTAGCAGGGGGTAGAGGAATGTCTGGGCAAAAGACGTGTTTGGTTATCGGCGCGGGCGCCGGAATCGGCGGCACGGTAGGGAAGAGGTTTGCCGAGGGAGGCTATCACGCCGCACTGTGTCGACGCAGCGACGTGGACGGACTCAACGGCATGGTTGAGGACTTCAAGGGTTCTGGCCTGTCAGCGAGCGGGCACTTGCTGAATGCGGTGGATGATGGCGCGCTGGAAAGCGTGATTGAAGAGGTCGAGGCGATCGGTCCGATCGATACCGTGTTGTATAACCTCGGCGCCCAAATCGGTAACCGCTCTCTGGATGACACGCCGCTCAAAACTTTCGAGCTAGGGTGGCGAATGGCCTGCTTTGGCCTGTTCCGCGTGGCCAAGGTGCTGGTGCCGCTGATGATCGAGCGGGGGCATGGCACGATTCTGGTCACGTCAGCTTCGGCTGCTATGAGGGGAAACAGCGGCCAGCACTCTCATGCCGCGGCGATGGCGGGGCGTCGGCTACTCTGCCAGACCCTGAACGCTGAGTACGCGGCGCAGGGCCTGCATGTGGTGCACATTCTTGTTGATGGCGCAGTTGATGCGCCGGATACCCTCGGCAAGATGCTGGGCACCGAGCGCTTTGAGGCGCTGAGGGAGGCCAAGGGCAAGGATAAAGACGGCTTGCTCCTGCCCGAGAAGATGGCGGAGACCTATTATCATCTCGCGCAGCAGCATCGCTCAGCCTGGACCCATGAGCTTGATCTGCGTGCCTACTCTGACCTTGCCTGGTGGAATCATGAAGTCCACATTTGACAACTCATCTTTCGTTCAGTCGCCGCAATGAGCCTGACTGTAGAACCCTCCGGGGCAAGTTGTGGGGCAGCGATTACAGGGGTGCAGCTCAATCAACCGTTGTCCGATGACTTGGTGGCGGAAATCCGAGCGCATTGGCTGGAACATAAGGTGGTCGCCTTTCCCGATCAGCAGCTGGCACCCGCTCAGTTAGTGGCATTCAGTGAGCACTTTGGTGAGATCGGCGAGGACCCATTTTTTGGGCACATCGACGAGCACCCGCAGGTGGCCGCTATCCAGCGAAATGCTGATGAGACGACCAGCATATTTGCGGAGATTTTCCACAGTGATTGGAGCTTTATGCCTGTCCCGCCTGCGGCCACTGCGCTGTATGGGGTCACGATTCCTCCGGTGGGCGGTGACACGCTGTTCGCTGACCAGGTGGCTGCTTACGAGCATCTGCCTGATGATCTGCAGGATCGGGTAGAGGGCCTCACTGCCATTCATTCAGCCGCATTGGGTTATGCGCCAGATGGTGCCTACGGTAAAGCCGATCAGGAGCAGGGGCGTAGCATGAAGATCCTGCCAAGCGAGAGTGCGCTCGACACCTATGAGCATCCGCTCGTCAGAACGCACCACGAAACTGGCAAGAAAGCGTTATTTTCCTCCGCCGCTTATATCAAGGGTTTTGTGGGGCTTAATAGAGAAGAAAGTGACGCACTGCTAATGGAGCTTTACGTCCATCAAAGTCAGCCCCAGTTTGTCTATTCGCACCGGTGGCAGCCGGGCATGCTGGTCATGTGGGACAACCGGTCGTTACTGCATGCCGCCACGGGCGGTTATGATGGGTATGATCGTCTTCTGCACAGAACAACCATCTCAGACACTCAGTTTTAGTCAAGGAGCCCAGCCGTGTCATCCAATATTGAATTCCTGTTCGACTTTGCAAGCCCTAACGCCTACCTGTCTTACCATGTACTCACCGGCGTCGCCGAGCGCAACGGCGCAACGCTGACGCTCACCCCTGTATTGCTGGGCGGCTTGTTCAAGCTCACTAATAATCAGGCGCCGATGGTGGCTTTTGGTGAGGTCAAGGGAAAGCTCGACTACGACATGTTGGAGACCCAACGGTTTATCGGAGCACACCAGCTCGATAAGTTCACGTTCAATCCCCATTTTCCGATCAACACCATCATGTTGATGAGGGGCTTCATTGCGGCGCAGCAAATGGGCGTGGTCGATGATTATGTGGCAGTGAATCTGTCCGCCATGTGGGAGCAGGAGCAGAATATGGGAGATCCAGAGGTGGCGGCCGGCGTGTGGCAGTCAGCGGGTCTGGACGCTCCCGCACTCGTGGAGGCGATTGAGACGCAGCCAGTGAAAGATGCGTTGCTGCACAACACGCAGCAGGCCGCTGAGCGCGGCGCTTTTGGTATACCCACCTTCTTTGTCGGTGACGAGATGTTCTTCGGTAAAGAGCGCATCATCCAGATCGAGGAGATGATTCAGCAGTCCGGCTGAGTGTCGCCGACTTGTAATGATTCACAGCGGTCCGGTTTGCGGCTAGCCGTGTGACCTACAGTACTTTATGCAATGCATCGAGCATGGCGTTGGGCGCTTCGACCATGATCGTGTGCCCTGCACCGGGTAGCACTTCAACCACCGGCGAGGGAATAGCCTCCTGCAGGGCACGAGTACTGCGCACGGGGGTCAGTCGGTCTTCGGCCCCAAGAATGAGAAGAGCAGGGCACGTGACCTTGCTAGCCTGATCGGTGCCCGATGCGTACT
>CBFHSJ010000103.1:0-6732 GCA_965658485.1 Luminiphilus sp. | reverse complement strand
TCACGATGGCCGCCGTCATGCCAGACCTCCCCGCAAAACTCGACACCCCCCGAAAAATCCCGCTCCAGTCCGGCGATCACCCGTAGCAAGGTTGTCTTGCCCGCACCTGTCGCCCCCAAAACGCCCAAAGGCGTGCTCAGATCCACGTCCAGATCGAGATCGAGCTTAAAGCGGGCACGCCTCAGACAGCCTTTGACTACTAATCGATGGCTCATCCGCGGACCACCTCAAAGCGATGACCCGCATAGCGGTAAACCAACCACAAAGACAGAAACGAGAAGCACAGCAGGCCAAGCGCCAGCAAGTGGGCGGCATCATAGTTCAGGGTCTCGACATGCTCGTAGATCGCTATCGACAAAACGCGGGTCTCGCCCGGGATATTGCCTCCCATCATTAGTACGACTCCGAATTCACCCACTGTATGGGCAAAGGTCAGCACACACCCGGTGAGATAGCCCCGCTTCGCCATGGGCAACACCACGTTCAGCCAACGGTCTCGGGGGGACGCACCCAGCGTCGCCGCCGCTTCGAGCACCGGCTCCGGCACTGCCCGAAACGCTGCCTGCAACGGTTGCACCATAAATGGCAGGGAATAAACGATCGACGCGATCACCAATCCCGAGAAAGAAAACGTAAGGGAATCACCGGTCAGCTCGACCCACAAACTACCCACTGCCGACTCGGGATTCAGCATGATCAGCAGGTAAAAGCCGAGCACCGTGGGCGGTAGCACCAGCGGCATGGCCACCACAGCCTCTACCACCGCGCGAGACGACGAGGTAGATCGCGCCAGCCACCACGCCAACGGCGAGGCAAGCGGCACGAGTAACAGCGTGGTAGTGGCCGCAAGGAGAGCTGTTAACCAAAGTGCCTGTAGATCGCTCGCCATCAGTTTAGCCTTTCCGGTAAGCGATAGCCGTCGCGCTGAATGAGCTCGCGAATCGGTGCAGCCCGCATCTGCTGCAACCAGTGCCGGGCTGCAACATTACCCTCTGCGCGGGTCAGCAGCACCATCGCCTGATCGACCGGCGCCTGCTCTGCAAACCAGAGCACCTCTTCATCAGCTGCCGCCACAGTGCCCTGCCGCTTTCCCGCGATCAGCGAAGACCTCGCAACGAATCCCGCTCTCGCGTGACCTTGTGCAATCAAACCGGCCGCCAGATTCACGTTGTCGACACGCACCACGCCCTCAAGCCAGCTGGCCTCGACGCCAGACTTCTTAAGCATCGCCAATGCGGCCTCCCCGTAGGGTGCAAATGCTGGATTAGCCATGCATACCGATCGCGGTTCTAGTTTGGCCAGGGCATCAATCGCCGGGGTGCCAGACAGTTTTGGCCACCACAAACCCAGTTCGCCCACGGCGTAAATTTGCTCAGAACCAACCACTGCCAGGCCTCGATCAACCAACTGCTGCGGTCGTCGACGATCGGCTGCCATGAACACATCAAAAGGCGCACCGTTGAGTATTTGGCTCGCGAGCTTGCCAGTAGAACCGGTAACCACCTCGTAACGATGCGGTGATTCGGCTTCCAGGCGCGCCGCGATGGCCTCGGCGGTGTCGCGAAAATTGGCCGCGACCGCAATGCGCGCCTCTGCCGCGAGCACACTACCACCACTCCAGAAAAGGCTGCCCAGAACGAAAAAGTTAAGCAGCGCCAGAACAGATGAGCACCGCACCGCGTATAGCAACCCGGCCGCGGTCACGTCAGGCAACACCCAGTTCATCGAGCCGCTGCAGCAGGTACTGTCCGGCGGTATAGCGTGGCGAGAGCACGACATCAGGTCGCGGGTGCAGAAACAACGGTAGTGACATGCGGCTGACGGCAGGTTGTTCTGAATCTGGCGTGGCCACGCGGTGCGAAGTAGAAGGCAGATAACCGCCCGTTGCCTCCTGCAGCATATCGCCGATGTTGACGATAAGCTGGCCAGGCGAATGCGGCACGGAGATCCACTCGCCACTGCGCCGTTGTAGCTCAAGCCCGGGGCCATCCGCGGCGGGCAGCAAGGTGAGCAAGTTGATGTCCTCGTGAGGAGCCGCCCGCAATACTGATTGCCCGACAGGCACGGGGGGGTAATGCAGTACCCGCAGCATCGACTGCTCACTTCCCTGAATCATGTCTCGTAGCGGCTCTGTCAGCTCGGTGGTGACGGCCTCGGGCAAACTTCTGGCAATGCAACTGAGTAACTCTGCTCCCAAATCGACGGCAGCGTCGAAATGGCTCGCCAGATCCGCCTGCAGTGACTCAGGGCAACGACCCCAAGGATAGAACTGGAAATATTCTTTGAAGTCGCGTTCGACAAAGCCCTTGGCGTGTTCCGCCTCCCGAAGCGAGAAGTAGCCATCCTGTTTCACAGGGTCCATGCTGAAATCCGCCGCTTCGCCGCTGGAAAAGAAGGCCAACCACTCGCCATAGATTCTGGCGACACGGTCACCGTCGAGCGGGTGGTCTACGACAGCCGCAAAACCATACTCTTGCAGTGACGCCATAAACGCCGCGTCAAACCCGGGATCGGTGTAGGAGATTTGAGGAAGTGCCACTGGCGCCGACATCGCTACTCGCTCAGGCCGCGCCCAGTGTCAGGAAAAATCCTGCCAGTGCAGCACTCATCAAGTTGGACAAGCTCGCAGCAATCAGCGCGCGAAAACCATACCGGGAAATATCGTCGCGGCGCCCAGGTGCCACCGCCCCCAAGCCGCCCAATAAGATCGCGATCGAGGACAAATTGGCGAAGCCGCAGAGCGCAAAAATAACAATCGCCTGGGAGTGGGGCGACAGCTGCCCTGCCACATCGCTGTAGCTGACGTAGGCAACAAATTCGTTGAGGATGAATTTCTGCCCGATCAAGCTCCCCGCAAGCTGCGCCTCATCCCATGGAATACCCAGCGCCCAGGCCAACGGTTGCAATAGCCCACCCAACACCCGCTCCAGTGTCAGCTGTTCTATGCCGACCCAGGCGCCGCCCGCTTCCAGCATGCCGTTCACCATGGCAATGAGTGCAATGAACGCCAGCAGCATCGCCCCAATTGCACCCACCATCTGTAATCCGTTCATGGCACCGGTTGCCGCAGCATCGATGAAGTTGATGTATTTCTCGGTGGCCAGCTGCTCTCCCTGTTTGGGCTCGGCAGGTGTATCGGTCTCGGGCTCCATGAGCTTGGCCATCAAGAGACCACCCGGTGCCGCCATAAAACTCGCGGCAAGCAGGTACTCCAATGGCACACCCAGCGCCACGTATCCGGCCATGACTGAGCCGGCAATGGAAGCCATGCCGCCGACCATCACCGCAAAGAGTTCCGAGCGCGTCATGCACGGAATGTAGGGTCGAGCGACCAACGGCGCCTCAGCCTGGCCCACGAATACGTTAGCGGCGGCGGAGAGGGATTCAGTATGACTGGTGTGAAGGATGGTGCGCAGCCCACCACCCATCGTGCGAATTAGCCACTGCATGATGCGTGCGTGGTACAGCACGGCGATCAGGGAGCTAAAGAAAATCACGACGGGCAGCACGTTGAACGCGAAAATAAAGCCCAACGAGTCGCTCGGCCCCACCAGCCCACCGAACATAAATTCCATGCCAGCTCGGCTGTAAGACAACAGCACAGATACGTACTCTGATGCGGTGCCCAGTCCCGCAATACCCCAATCTGTAAACAAGGCCACGAAGCCGATGGTGACTTGCAGTGCGAATGCCAGAGAGACCGTTCTCAGGCGAATAGCGGATCGATTAGAGGACAGCCCTACTGCTGCGGACAGGAGGAGAATGACGCCCAACAGGCTGATCATGAGTGTGGCCCCAGGTGAAAGCGCTACTGTACCGCGCCGACCCGGTTGTGGACACCGGCCGACCCACGTCTCCCAGGCTAAAAACAGTTTGCATGACCGTGCAACCTAAAAGTGCAAACAGCGGCCGGCACACCCAAGGCCGAGACAAACTGCCGATCTCAACTCCACCCGACTGCGGCACACGAGCCTTGGTCATAGATCAGGCGAGCCGCTCAATCGAGTAAATCATTACTGAAGAGACGCAAATGGGCACAAACAATAGATAAAATTTATTAATAAGTTGTTCAATGGTCCGAATCATCTTGACTGCTCCTGATAAAAGGCGCTTGGGCCCTATCTCGAAGTGCAATCATAGCCACTCTGAACAAAACCACGGTCCTTAAAGGCCTTCAAATGCTCGTTTTCTTCATTTAAGTGATGTAAATACTTAATAACATTCTTTTTGGTTATGATTAAAGAGCGCGTGGCCGAATACTGTGGCCCATAAATCCGACATCTGGCGCCGCGTTGCCTCAGTCGAACTCGCGCTCTACGCCTGACAGGCTCACATAGATAAGGGCGCCAAGGACCGATACACCGGCAGCGGTCAAGAACACGGCGTCCCAGCCACCGGACAGATCCTGAATCCAACCCGAGACAAATACCGAGGCACTCGATGAGACGGCTGCCAACGTATTGGTAACACCCATCAACAGACCAGACTGATTGGGCGCAATGTCCAGATGATTGGTGGCGAACCCGCCAATAGAGAATGCCGTCAGCGCATTGCTGAGCGTTATAACGGTGACACTGAGGACGAGCGAGTCAGTCAAGGTGATGGCCATCATGGCCGCGGTAATCCCCACAAACGCGAGGCTTTGCATGACGCGCCGAACTTTGAGGCGGTCGTACCCTTTGGCAACCAATCGATCGAATAGTCGCCCCGCCAGTGGCGCCATAACCAAAGACACGATAGTGGGCGCCAGCGCCAAAAATCCGGCCAGCTGCAGATCAGCGCCCAGCTCACGGTTGACGAAAGTGGGGAACCACGACAGCACCAGATATAAAGACCAATTGATGCAGATATGAGCGACGGCGATGGCCCACACCGCTTTGGAACGCAGCATGCCGCGCAACGTCAGTCTGGGATAAACCGGCGGCGCAGACACATTATTTTGATCTGCAGCTGACCCTGTGTCGGTAGTGGCCAAGACGACGTCAGCCGTGTCCCAATCGGTTTTGTCAGCCGGTCGTGATCGCGCCAGCGGTGCCCACACCGCAAACCAAAGAACGCCCAGCACGCCGTAAAGATAGAAGGCACCCTGCCAGGACCAGACACTGATTAACCAAGGCGTACAGATCAATGCGATAACGGCACCACCCGAGATGCCGGAGTTCATAAGCCCTACAGCAGAAGCGCGCCGGTCCGGGTGCACCCAGCGGGAGTAGAGCGAGTAGATCGACGGCCAGGTAACCGCTTCAGCAACGCCCATCAGAAAGCGGCACGCCAATAACACCGAGATACCTAGCGCCGCAGATGCAGGCGTCAGGAACGTAAACAACGACCAGAACAGCACCCCCAGCCCGAGCACCCATTTGCCACCAAAGCGGTCAGACAAGTAACCGGCGGGGATCTGTAGGGTCACATAGCCCAGAAAAAAGGCGGACATGACCGCGCCCTGCACCGTTGGTGACCAACCGTTGTCTTCCGCCATCGGAATAATGGCAATGGAGATCGCGATACGGTCGATCATGCAGATGTAAACCGCCAGGACGGTCATGAATACCAACCAGCGTGAGCCCGAAGGGGACACGGCTCCGTTGCTAACGTTCAACATTGAGGCTCACCATCAGGGCACGTCGCCGCGCTACTTTAGAGCAAGCAGGGCTGCACAACACGATTTTTGTTGCACCAGCTCTACACAGGACCTGCCAAGCCTGTCATCACGCCCGCGCCCCCCCTAGCCTACGTAGGAACCTTAAATAGAAACGTCTTGCAGTAGAAACACAGCACAGTAATTACGTGCAACGAGCAGATGCCTCACGGCGCAAAGGACCCGGACCGGCTCGGTAACAGGGTACTGCACTGGATCTCAGCACGACATGTATCTCCGCCTACAAAAAAGGCGCCCGAGGGCGCCTTTCTTCACTGCTTGAGGCTTAGAATCGGTAGTTAAATCCGACTCGGATCTCCCAAAGGGACGCATCGCCAATGCGCGACTCTGCGCGGCCATCATTGATGTCATCCTGTGTCACCCCGTAGGGGAAGTTCGCCTTGTACATCACACCCCAATCGTCGTTGATCAGGTTAGTGAGATTATCGATCACGACAAAAGCGCTACCGCGGTGTGAATCCGCAAAGCCCGGGAACTCCTGACTGATGCGCATGTCGACCTTGCGCCACCAGCTGCCGTTGTTGTCGTTACGGGTACCAGGCTCCTCGAGCACATGCTCGATAAAGTCCAAATAAGGCGTGAAGCCGTAAGCGTTGATCGTGCCATCCGCACCACCCAGCACCGTGCTGTAAGGCACGCCCGAGCTAGCCTGGCCGTATACCGAGAACCGAGTGCGGTACTCGCCAAACCAGTTAGCCGTGTAGTTGAAAACGCCCGTAAAGCGGTGTTCGATATTGTAATTAGAGGTCGCAAGCACCTCTTCCTCGGGATCGTAGAAGGCTCGGTTGGTGTAGTTGGAAAATGCCACCGACGACGTCATTGGGTTCACGTCTTTCGCATCGGTCCAGGCATAGCCTAGGCGAACATCCCAGCCGTTCTCGAAGGTCTTGAACAGGCTGAAAGCAAGTGACTCAGACTCGTTCCCCTTGGAACTGTTGGTTAACACAAACGTGGGCAGTCGCGGAGAATCGTAGACAGGGTAACCGTTACCAAAGTCATTGTACTCACCGGTAAAGTCGAGATCGCCATGCTTGTAGATGGCGGTATCGTCACCACGTGTGATCAGGGCATCA
>CBFHSJ010000102.1:0-6770 GCA_965658485.1 Luminiphilus sp. | reverse complement strand
GACCGAAGCCGATCGCGAGGCGATATTGATGTCCATCGATAGTAATGTCCGGACAACGGGCGAATCCTAGCGAGCTTGTCGCTGATCTGAAGTCCCCGCAACCGTGTAAGTATAGGATTGAGAACCGTTTCCGCGCCTATAAAGAAAAAAGGAGGCTACCCATGAGGACCTTTACCCCACTCAAGCGACGTCACAAGGCGTTGGCCACACTCCCCCTAACCGCAGCCGTATCAGCGGCAATCTCTGCTACCACAATGCTGATGCCGTCTGTCGCCATGGCGCAGCTCGAGGAGGTGGTAGTGACCGCGCGAGCTCGCGCAGAGTCACTGCAGGATGTTCCCGCCACTGTGACGGCCTTCACTGAAGGCCAGATAGAGAACATGGGGGTGGCTCGCGCTGAAGATTTTGTCTACATGACACCGGGTGTCACGTTCGTGAACTCTGTCGAGGTGGGAGACAGCCAGCTAGCAATTCGCGGCATTAACGGTGCCCGTGACGCGGAGACCAACTTTGCATTTATTGTTGACGGCATTCTTTATACGAACCCCTCAGCCTTTAACCGCGAATATCCCGATCTGGCACAGATTGAAGTACTGAAAGGGCCGCAAGGTGCACTCTATGGCCGCTCCGCCGCAGCGGGTGCAGTCATCATGTCGACCAAGCGACCTACGCAGGAAATGGAAGGCAGTATTAAAGTCGGTGCAGCGGAATACGGCACCATGTACGGCACCGCGACCATTGCAGGCCCCTTGGGCAGCGATGTCGCCGGACGCCTGACCGTCACCTCACGGAAAACCGACGGCTTCCTAGAGAATGTTTATCTCAACGATGATGTCGTCAACGATTACGAAGAGACCGCCGTGAGCGGCCGCATCGTTTTTGATCCGACCGACACCCTGGCGATTGATACCAAGATCCGCTACTCCGAGGTTTCGGCTGCGTCGATCGCGTTTAATGCCGCCTTTGAACTGCCGTTCTTTGTGGGGGCGCTTGAGGGCGTAACCGGCTTCGGCGTGGACAACACTGCTGCCTCAATTGACGTGAACGATTTCGAATGGGTGTACAGCCCGAACGTAGACCCTGAGAACGAACAGGAAACGCTGGAAGTCTCAGTAAAGGTCGACAAAGAATTCGACACCGGCACCTTAACCGCTTGGGCACTTTACTCAGATCAGGATCAATACTTCCTCGCAGACGGAACATCGGGTGCCTTCGGGTTCTACGATAACTTAGGTCACTGCCAGCAAACAGCTGCAGCACGGTCGCTGTTCCTCGGCGACAATACGCCGATGCAGCAACCAACATTTAACCTGGACGGCACCGCTGCTGGTAGATTCCTGCCCCCCTATAGCCCAACCACGTGTGACGGCTATCAGTATCAGGAGCGCAACCAGCGCGACATCAGCTTCCAGTTGCAGTGGACCTCGGATGCTGACCAGCGCCTGCGTTGGCAAGCAGGTATGTACTTTCTGAATATTGACCGCCGTGTCGGTGTGGCGCAGCTCGAGGATGACGGCCGCGCACAACTGCCCCGCTCTTTCGTGAACGAGCTTACCGATGCGCTGGTATTAGATGATTTCGAAACAACAGTATTGTCTGGTTTTGGCTCCATTAACTTCGACGTCAGCGATCGCATGGAATTATCCTTCGCAGTGCGATACGACATTGAGGATCGAGAAGTTAGCAATGCGGTACCCAGCCCAGCTGATGGATACGTCTCGACTAATATCAACTACTGCGGGACGTTCTTCGAGAGTGGCTGTACTCTAAACGGCACGCCTTTGGGTGGCACACCTTGGAACCCGGCCTTTATCGACCTGTCGACAGGTGCAGTAAGCGAGCGAGTGGCGGACCGAAGCGAAGAATTCGACGCTATCCAGCCCAAGGTCAGTTTGACGTATGACCTGTCTGAAAACACGACCCTGTTCGGCAGCTGGGGCGTTGGATTTAAGACCGGTGGCTTTAACAACCTCGGTGGTACCGAGACCATCAGCTTGTTCCTAGTGAACCCTGACGGCCTGCCGGTGGCGCCGCCCGAGATCTACGAGGAAGAGACCTCCAGCTCCTTCGAGGTAGGTTTCCGCTCTACATTGCTGGACGGCAACCTGCAGCTGAACGCAGCTGCCTACCACACCGAAGTCGATGATATGCAGTTCTTCGAGTTCTACGTCGGCCCTTTCGGTCTATTAAGAACTGTTGAAGGCATCGACGAAGTCACGATCCAGGGCTTTGAGGTTGGCGCTTCATGGCAAATGACCGATGGCCTTCGCTTGGATGCTGGCTACAGCACAATCGATGGAGAGATCGACGCCATGACAGTTCGCCCTTACGTTGCGGGCAACGATGTCCCCAATGCACCTGAATTTACCGCGAACTTGGCGCTAACCTGGGACCAGAACTTCGGCGATCTGAATGTGATGGCTCGCATCGAGTATGCCTACCAAGGGGACGTTTTCTTCCACGTCGTTCAGGGTAGTGATCTTGATGTACCCAAATCGTATGACTTTGAGGGGCTTCCATATGAAGTTCCCGCAGTATTGTTCGGAGGTTTGGCCACCAGCTATTCCAAGACGAAGGTTGACGCCTACGGCATCACGAATCTTAGAGTCGGTGTAGGCGGCGAGCGTTGGAAAGTGACCGCTTTTGCTCGTAACTTGTTCGACGAAGAATACGTAGGGGAAGTGATCATGGCGCCAGAATTTGGCGGCGCATTTGTGACACCGGGCACCTACCGCACGGCAGGCGTAGAGTTCCAGTGGGACTTCTAGATCACTAGCTAAACCAAAAAGCCGGGCGCTGCCCGGCTTTTTTTTGGGTGTGATCTACGCTGATCAGATTGACTGCTTTGAAGTTCAAGTAGGTGCGTGACCTGCACCAATGGCGAGTCTCGGGGGATACGGGTACAGTGATGTTCTTATGTGCCAACGCCACTCTCCCACAACACTGCGGACGCCTTTGGCGGCCGGCAAAACCGCGTTGAGGTGCGCCGTTGTCACAATCTGAATTCGAGACTATTCCCTTCGCCGAGGTATTGCTGCGGGGTTCAAGGCAACACCCGAATCGTGACTGTATTGTTGTCGGCGATGACCGGGCCACCTACGCCGAACTCGAGGCGCAAGCGCGGCGAGTCGGTCGCTCACTGATCGCCCTTGGTATCGAGCGCGGTGATCGCGTCGGCATTCTCATGGCCAACGGACTGGACTTCACCGAACTCTTGTTCGGCGCATCACTGATCGGCGCGATCCCCGTGTTATACAACGCCCGCTTCAAGGCACGTGAAATTGCCCATGTCACCGCGGATGCGGGCATCAAAGTGGTAGTGACCAACGACATCGTCGAAGAACACACGGACTACGTTGCGCTGTTGAACAAGGCTGAGGTGCGGAAATCGCCCTCAATGCAACATCAAGTATTTCTGGGCGAAGGTCACCCAAAGGGCTTCATGGATCGGGACACCTTCCTCGGTGTAGCAGATTCGGTAGACCCTGGTGAGGTTGAGAAACGCCACGCAGGCACCTCGATAACGGATACCGCACTCATGTTTTATACCTCGGGTACCACCGCGATGCCCAAGGGCTGCCCGTTGGACCATATTGTGCTGCAGCATGCAGGCGTGGTGGGTGGCACCGATCGCTTGCAGCTAACTGAAGGCGATGTCGTTTGGAACCCACTGCCTATGTTCCATAGCGCCTTCACCCAGCCATTCACTGGTACCCTCCATGTTGGTGGGACGTTGGTCTCTATGGCCCACTTCGAGCCGGACGACGCACTTGAGCTGATTACACGTGAACGAGTCACCGTCGCCTTCCCCGCCTTCCCGACCATTACCATGCAGATACTGCACCACCCCCGCTACACGCCTGACACCCTTAGCGGCGTGCGCGTAATCCTGAATGTCGGACCGCCCGAGGAGCTGGTCGCCATGCAAGCATTGATGCCGCATACCACCCAAATCACCTGCTTTGGCATGAGCGAGTGCGGCGGCTCGGTGGCAATGTGCAACCCCGACGACCCCCTACCGCTGCGCTCAGAATTCTCTGGTAAGGCACTGCCAGGCATCGAGATCGCCGTGCGAAACCCAGAAACCGGCGAGACGCTGGCGCCCGGCGAGCCCGGCGAGATTGTCGCCCGAGGACGCGGTGTGTTTAGTGGGTACTATAATGACCCGGCGAAAACCGAGGCGGCCTTCTGGGAGGGCGGATGGTTCCGAACCGGTGATCTCGGCGTTTTAGATGACGAGGGTCGCGTGACATTTCGCGGCCGGCTCAAAGACATGTTGAAAGTGGGTGGAGAGAATGTTGCGGCAGTCGAGATAGAGGGTTATCTAGCGCTCCACCCGACGGTCAAGCTGGCGCAGGTAGTGGGTCTGCCCGATGAAAAATACGGTGAGGTGCCCGTTGCGTTTATTGAGCTGGTGCCGGGCGCTACAGCGACAGAGACTGAGATGATCGATTTTTGTCGCGGCGAGATTGCGAGCTTCAAGATCCCTCGGCATGTGCGGTTTGTAGAAGATTGGCCGATGGGTGCAACCAAGATACTCAAGTCCGCGCTCCGCCAGCGAATCCTCGCTGAGATAGCCCCCGCCTGAAGGCGGTATCGCCATCTTTGTATGCTTGCTGCTAGCTTCGAGAGGGGATAAGGGCTTTGACCTCGCCTTTCAGGATGTTCTCGCCTTTTTGATTCCGTTGCCACACGGCGCAGGTGATAACGCCTCCGCCTTGCTCAACTTGCTCCAGAGCGAGCACCTCCCCACCGCAAGTCAAGATGTCATCAGGGAAGACGTTGGCAGAGAAGCGCATCTTGGTCGCCACCAAATCCCAGGGATCATGTAACAGAGAGGTGAAATAACGGTAGAGGTAAGCCTGGTTCAGCGGCCCCTGCTGCACGACATCGGGCAGGCCCCGTTCCTGCGCATATACGCGATCAAGATGCAGCGGATTGGTGTCTCTCAAAATTAGCGCAATGGGGATGTAGTCGAAGCGATCCATTGGCCCCAGCTCGACCCTAGGTAGGGCCATCGAGACCTCGTATTCCTCAAACCACGCTTTGTTCAGCGGGGCGATCATTTGAACAAAATGTAGGATTGCCGACCGGACATGAGCAGATCTCCCTCCTCGCTACCCTTGATGTCGAAAGTGACTTCGACCACATCAAACTTTTGCTTACCCTGCTTCTCATAGACGTCGCTTATTGCTGCCGAGATGGCAACAGACTCCCCTACCAACAGGGGTCGATGAAACTCGATAGACTGCTCGCCGAACATGGCCGTGCCAGTTCGGTAATCAAACAGAAAATCGTCCTGCCAGTCGAAGGTTTTCAGCAAGCCCAGCACCGCGACGAACGGCGCGAAGGAAGGCGGCGCCATGCGCCCTGCCTCCGCCTCGGCGCCACCCTCAGAACCATCGGCTGGAACGAAGTCAGACTCAGCCACCACACCCAGAAAGTCCTTAACATCTACTTCGGACACGGTGTAGGTTGCGGCGCGCAATGGGCGACCGATCAGGGCTGTGCGGTTAACAGTCATGTGCTCCATGCGTCAGCCGGCATTGGGCAGTTTTTTTCATATACATGATGGAAGTGTATCAATATTGAGAACCAAGAGAGGACCATGCTGGGGCAACTGCTAATCGATATGTCTCCGCCACAGCGAAGCCAAGCACGGTTCAGTTACTTCCTCTATTGTGCAATAAAGGAAAAGCCGGGCAACGCCCGGCTCTTCAGTGAGAAAAGTTGGTTCTCTTCAGCACTCAGCGGCGCGACCTTATTACGCCGATACGCCACAGTAGACCGATCATCCGTGGGCAAGCTGCTCTAACTTCTCATCGCATCAGGATCATTGCCCCACTTTGAATGGTCACTGGGGAACGGACTGGCCACGACCCCAGGGTGCACCCTCCGCCATCAGATCGGATCTTAACTGAGGCAGGTCTTCATTAAGCATCCGATTGATCGCCTCAGCTACAGGTGCCAACGCCTCTCGCGCATTATCCAAACTGGTCCTGTGCGAAGGCGTAGGCCCGTAAGTCGAGTTAGCCACACCGCCTTGAGCATGCCAGAGCCAACTGGTGATCCGGTGTATATCGTATTCGCCGACCTCTCCCTTGGATTTATCTCCCGACAGCGCCTGATCTAGATCGTAGGCTTCAGATTTCAATACCGCCAGTTTCTGCTCAATTACACCCGGCTGCACGCCCGATGATTCCAACACTTTGTGAAGGGTCTCGATATCTTCAAAAATATCGCTGAGCGCATACTGCGCTGCGCTCACTTGACCGCCCACCTCCGCCAACTCATTCCAAAACGCCGTTACCTCGGCGATATCGGCACCCTGTAACGCAGGGGTTGTCATTCGGTTGACGCGAATAGTGACCGGCCCACTCAGCACTCGGGCCTCACCCTCGGCAATCAAAGCGAGTTCGGCGGTGTAGTCAGCGTCGGGCTTAACCATGAAACCGCGTGGCTGCACACCCTGCCAGTTCGGCGGCGTTTCAACCGAACCGTAGTAGGGGTGCCGCAAATCCCATGCCACCCGATGCAGACCTTTGGTGGTGGGCGCATCCAATCGCCTGATAACCGCACCGTCTCCATTGCGAATGACGATTCTCAGAGCAGGTGCCGTTTCTCTGCGCTCGGCCTCAACAATCTCCCATCCCGGGAAGGCCACCGTATCACCCGCCTCAAGGACTTCTGATTCCGACTTTTGCCGCGCATCCGTTTTGGTGGGGTAGCCGTCTCGCAGGTAATAGGAGATCACAGCACCAAAGGGCGGA
>CBFHSJ010000101.1:0-6792 GCA_965658485.1 Luminiphilus sp. | reverse complement strand
CGCGTGCAGCACCTTGGGCCGGCGGAGCATCCAGTCCATGCCCAGAATCGCCAGTGCGCAGCTCATGGGGATGGGTAAGAGGCCAATCGCATCAGGTAGCTTGAACCAGCGATCCGCAATGTCCTGACTCACCAGCGGGGTGGCGATCGACACCAGCAGCAGCGCGAACGCCATGGGCGGTAACGCCAGTCGGCACCAGTGCGCGGCTTTATCAAACAGCTCGTCTTCGGTCTTGATCAACAGCCACGCGCCACCCAGCATGATGTACAGCGCGGGCAGCGTGAGCGAGATGAGAACAGAGAACGCCACGCTGATGGCGTCACCTGAAAGGCCTGTGATGTAGGCACCGAGCATCCAGCCCTGCGCCATCGAAGCCATTAAAGAGCCCAGCGCAAACAGCTTGTTCCACATCGGTTGGCGGTGGTCGGCCGACTTCACGCGGAAGTCAAACGCCGCGCCGCGCAGAATCAAACCCACCAGCATGATGGTCACGGGGATATAGAGCGCGGTCAGAATAATGCCGTGGGCCTTGGGGAAGGCGATCAGCAACACGCCCACGCCCATTACGATCCAGGTCTCATTGGCGTCCCAGAAAGGCCCGATCGAGGCGATCATGGTGTCTTTCTCGGCGTCGTTGCCAAAAGGCAGCAACATACCGACGCCCAGATCAAAACCATCGAGAATGACATAGAGCAGCAGCGACAGGCCCATCGCCGACACAAAGAAGAGCGGCAGCGCTTCACTCACGCGGCGGTCCCCACCAGCGGCGTACCCAGCGGGTTCGAGTCTTCTTCGAGCGACTTGGCTGGCTTCACTGCCATAATCCGAAGCGCCTTCATGTAGGCAATCATCAGGGCAATATAGAGGCCCACGTAGCCAAATAACGTGCCCGCTAGTGTTGCTGACGGATGCTGTGCGACCACTTCTGTCGTGGATACCAGGCCCTGCACGATCCACGGCTGGCGACCGATCTCGGTCACGTACCACCCGGCCACGCTGGCTACCCAGCCTGAGAAGGTCATGAGCGATACTGCCCGAAGCGCGAGGTTACTGAGCTTGTCGCGGCGGAACAGCTGCCACACGCCCCACCACGACACCAGCAGCATCAAAGTGCCGACGCCGGTCATGACACGGAAGGACCAGAACACCGGGGCTACCGGGGGGTGCTCAGCAAAATCGTTGAGGCCTTTAACCTCGCCGTCGAGCTCGTGGGTGAGAATCAGGCTCGCCGCATTGGGGATCTTCAGTGCATAGCGGGTCTCGCGGGCTTCCTCATCGGGTATACCAACGATCGTGAATCCTGCGCCCTTTTGGGTCTCCCAGATGCCTTCCATCGCCGCCACCTTGGCGGGCTGGTGCTCTAGGGTGTTAAGGCCATGCAGGTCGCCCGCCAAAATCTGCAGCGGAATCACCAGCGCCGCGGTGTAGATACCTGACTTCAGCACCATCTTGGTCGCGGGGCCATCAACCCCTTTCTGAATTCGATAGGCACACACGCCTGCCACCAAGAACGCCGAGGTCAGCAGGCTTGCCAGCATCATATGGGTGAAGCGATATGGGAAAGACGGGTTAAAGATGATCGCCGACCAGCTCTCGGCAAAGAACTGCCCCTCTTCGATCGTGTAACCAGCGGGGGTATGCATCCAGGAGTTCAGCGCCAAAATCCAGAAGGCCGACAGCGAGGTGCCAAAGGCCACCAGGAAAGTTGAAATCAAATGGGTGCGGTTGGACACGCGCTGCTTACCAAAGAGCATGATGCCGAGGAACGAGGCCTCCAGGAAAAACGCGGTGAGCACCTCATAGCCCAGCAAGGGACCCGCGATGTTACCGGTGCGCTCCATAAAGCCCGGCCAGTTGGTGCCGAACTGAAAGCTCATGGTTATGCCCGAGACAACCCCGAGCGCGAAGGTCAGCGCGTAGACCTTGACCCAAAAGTTATAGGCGTACTCCCAGTACATGTTGCCGGTTTGGGTATAGCGCACGCGGAAGAACAGCAGAAACCACCCCAGCCCGATCGTAATGGTCGGGAACAGGATGTGAAACGTGATGTTCGCTGCAAACTGGATGCGTGAGAGGACAAACGGGTCGAGTTCCATGGGGCACCTATTTCACTGGCTGCGAAATATACGGAATTTGGCCGCCAAACGACGACTGTTTGGCATGGTTTTTTGTCATGCGCCACATTCGTGAGATTTATGGGCTTTTGTTGGGGGATTCACCGTGGTTTTGCTGGGACCTGTTGATTTGCCGCAGGTTACCCCATCTGTGATTCAGCGCATACGGCTCCCAAGCGCCTGAGGAGGGCAAGACTTTATTCGCACGCTGAATGATCTGAGTCAGTAATCAGGGTTGGGCCCTTGGCTTTTGAAAAATAAGCACATGCTGCTGCGGCAGATAGCTTTCCGTCCTGACCCAATCGAGGCCAATGGCAGCCATTTCTTGCTTCACTTGCACCTCACTCATCTTGTGCAACCGCTTAATGGGAACGAGTGGGTCCTCTGCTCGGTACTCCACAAGCACAAGCTGGCCGCCCGGCTTTAGCGAGGCTTTCAAATGTTCGCCCATCTCTCTCGGAAACGAGAACTCGTGGTACGCATCCACGATAAAAGCCAGGTCAATCTCATTGTCCGGTAGTTTAGGGTCATTCACCTCGCCCAGAACGGTCTCCACATTGGAGACATTTTCCAACGCTTTCCGTTGCTCCATGAGGGCCAGCATCTCGGGCTGAATATCGACCGCGAACACCATCCCCTGTGGCACCCGCGCTGCGACAGGAAAAGTGAAAAAACCCGTCCCGGCGCCGATGTCTGCGACCACAAAATCCTCCGACAAACTGAGACCAGCGATCAACAGGTCAGTTCGCTCCAGGCGTTCCCGCTCAGGGCGTTCCAGCCAGCCAGCGCCTAAGTGACCCATGACGTGCGAAATCTCTCGCCCCATATAAATCTTGCCTATGCCATCACGATTAGGCGAACCAGTGGAGTAGTGAGATTTCTCTGGGTCGACGTCCGCCCTGACACCACAAGCGCTAAAGGCAAGGCTTAGGCAAACAATCCATCTTAGTATGGGCATCCCGCCTCCAAGCTTGATATTGCACTGCTCTAGAGCACTCGGCGCTGAAAGAATTGCCGATTTGTTATTGGAACTAGCCGTTGCTCTATGAGTATGCCTCTGAGAATGTCAGATTAGCATCTGCGTGGCCCTGCTCGTCAGCTCTCACCTTGAGAATCATGTCTGACAGCTTCGCATCAGCGGGCAGGTTGTAGTAATCGATAGCAAGAGGAGACGCCGGGCAGTTCTCGATCGCTCCGGCCTCTATCTGCTCCAGATAGCCTGTGTAACTTGTGACTGCTTCTTCCTCAAAGTAGTGGATCATCTTGTGCGCTGTCTTGGGCGACACAATGTAGAGGACAAAGTAGTAAGCCATAAACACCAACTGTGCGGTCAGTATCAGCGCTCTCTCTAGCCAGTTGGGCTGTGCAATGTCGATGAAGAACATCAGGTGCATGCGCTCATTCTCAGCCTCGGCTAGCAGTTCACGTATCAGTGGGCCGTATCCTGTCTTGGCTTGGCGCAGGCTCTTGAGGTGAACCCACATACCCGCGACCATTCCGGGCACTCCTGCGACTGTCTCTAATACGACAGCACGATGGCCGTAGCGAGTGGTAAAAAACGCATCCGCAAAAAAACGGAAAAACATTGTCATGCTCCGTGCGAACCAATCGCTCATGTTTCCCTCCGACTTTGAGGGGCAACAGTAGCGCAATTGTGATGTAAAACATGGTGGGCTTCGGACCCTGCTAACCTCGACTATCGTCCTAGCGGCCTGAGGTGTCTGAGCGTCTGTTGTTGCCAACCAGATGAGCTAATCGAAGAGTTGCTTTAAAGAGATCCTTAAATTGGTACCTGTTCAGTTTCTAGTACCCGGTCAGTTCTAAATAGCCCACGCCCTGGTGACTTCCCTGCACTCGAACAGGTCCTTCCCAATAGGGAAATACCGTTGCAAGCCAGCTGCCGCTGATGTAATGCTCTCCCGAATCATGGCGCAACTGATAAACCGTCAGTGCACTGCCATCACTCAAGTGCAGCGACACCCAATCCCAGCCGGCCTGATTGTCTGCTAAAAGCTGCGAGCTCCATGCAAAAAGCTAGCGCCACTGGCAACACCGTATACTGGCCGCCATGCCCGCCGCCCTCGACATTCTCCAGCAAACCTTCGGTTACCCCAGCTTTCGCGGCCCCCAAGAAACGATCATTCAAACCATCATCGACGGGGACGACGCACTGGTATTGATGCCCACGGGTGGCGGTAAATCGCTGTGCTATCAGATCCCCGCATTGGTCAGGCCAGGCTGCGGCGTTGTGATCTCGCCCTTGATTGCGCTGATGCAGGACCAGGTCAATACCATGCGCGAGCTGGGGGTGCGGGCGAGCTTTCTCAACTCTACCCTCGATGCCACCACCGCGGCAGAGGTCGAGCGCGCGCTGATCGGGGGGGAGCTAGACCTCTTGTACATCGCCCCCGAGCGGCTCACCCAGAGCCGAACGTTGGACTTACTCAAACGCTGCGAGATCGCGCTCTTTGCCATTGATGAGGCGCACTGCGTGTCGCAGTGGGGCCATGATTTTCGGGCTGATTACCTGCAGCTGAGTTTGCTCCACGAGCAGTTCCCTGCCGTACCGCGCATTGCCCTCACCGCCACCGCCGACGAGCAAACTCGATTGGAGATTGCGGCGCGATTGCAGTTAGAGGATGCCGCCCGCTTTGTGGTGGGCTTTGATCGCCCCAATATTCGCTATCGCATTGGCCTGAAGCACAACGCCCGACAGCAGCTGCTGGCTTTTTTAAAAGCCGAGCACCCGAATGACGCCGGCATTGTGTACTGCCTGTCACGAAAGAAAACCGAAGAGACCGCCAGCTGGCTGGCCACTCAAGGCTTTACCGCCCTGCCCTACCACGCGGGCCTCCCAGCAGGGGAGCGCGCAGCGCATCAGGCGCGCTTTCTTCGCGAGGAGGCGATCGTGATGGTTGCCACCATTGCCTTTGGTATGGGTATTGATAAGCCCGACGTGCGCTTTGTGGCGCATCTCGACTTGCCCAAGACCATCGAGGCCTACTATCAGGAGACGGGGCGCGCCGGCCGCGATGGCGCACCGGCCAACGCCTGGATGATTTATGGCCTGCAGGATGTGATCAAACTGCGGCAAATGCTGCAGAGCTCCCAAGGTAGTGAGCAGCACAAACGCATTGAACAGCAACGGTTGAACGCCATGCTGGGCCTGTGTGAGATCACCAGCTGCCGGCGCCAGGCGCTGCTCGACTACTTTGGGGAGACCTACCCCGAACCCTGCGGTAACTGCGATGGCTGCCTGGAACCCGCCCAAACCTGGGACGCCACCGAGGCCTGCCGCATGGCGCTGAGTGCTGTGGCCCGCACCGGCGAGCGCTTTGGGGTGAATCACTTAGTCGATGTGCTCAAAGGAAAGGAGACCGACAAGATCTGGCAGTTCGATCACCACCACTTACCCACTTTTGGGGTGGGTGATGCGCTGGATAACAACCAGTGGCGATCGGTATTTAGGCAGCTCGTGGGCCGCGGATACTTATCGGTCGACCTGCAGGGCTTCGGTGCACTGAAGCTTCAGGAGAAGTGCCGACCGCTATTGCGTGGCGAGTGCGACATTTCGCTGCGGCTGGACCAGAAGCAGAAGGTCGCCAAGCGGCAAACCAAAACCCCACTCCCCGACGACATCAACGTGGGCCTGTGGGAGGCACTGCGCGAATGCCGGCGCGAGCTGGCCGAGGAGCAGGGCGTGCCGCCGTATGTGATTTTTCATGACAGCACGCTGATCGAGATGTGCTCGGTGGCGCCCAAAACGCTAGATGCCTTCTCGCAGCTATCGGGCGTGGGCGAACGCAAGCTCATGAAGTATGGCGAGGCGTTTATTGCGGCCATTAAAAATGCCGAGCAAGAGCAGTTCGGCTAGCGCCTGCCATGACCACGCCGCCAAAAACTGGTCCGGTCGAGTCGCTGGCGCAGTACCACCCGCTGATCATCGAGGGCATGGGCGGCTACGACCCCCGGGACCCTGAGCCCGTCGCCCGGCAGATTGCATCGCAGTTAAGTGAGCGGTGGCGGGCTCAGCCTCCCACCAGGCCCCTCATACTGGTGACTCAGGGCGACCCGATCGAAGAGCGCGGCATCTCGGCCATCACGCGACACGTTGCCGATGAATTGGGTATCCCCCGGGCAATGGTCTTTTTAGATCCCGACATTGCGGACTACCACAAGCCCAATGCCGATCATCACGGCGTAACCCTTGAGATCCGCTACTCGGCACTCACAAGCTTGCTAGAGCGCGAGCGGGCTGGTGTGATGAGCACGTTGGAGCGCGCGATTGATGCGGCTCTGGCCGAGAAGGATCATCAGCGAGAGTCAGAGGGCAAAGCCCCCCTCCAAAGCTATTACCGGGATTTCGCCCTGCTTCAGGAAGTCACCAAAGCCGCGTGCAATGTGATCTGTGGCGACCTCACTATCGCGCACACCAGCGCTAAGATCAGCCCGTTTTCCGTGACGAGTTTTTACGCGGTGGGTTTGGCAATGGGGCTGATCGACGCCGGGCAGATCGTCCCGTTTGAGGGTTGATCTAGAGTCACTTGGGATCGCGGGTTACACACCGGAAGCCTCCAACGCGTCGAGTGCCTCCTGCTGCGCCAGCCACTCATTCTCAAGTTCGGCTAACTCACCTTTCAGCTGCCCTTCTTGCTTCAGCAGCTCAGCCAATTCACTG
>CBFHSJ010000100.1:0-6845 GCA_965658485.1 Luminiphilus sp. | reverse complement strand
ACTCTGATGATCCGAGGATCGCTCTTTCGGCGCAGGCGCTGTGCAAATCTGTCTCAAGTGCGGTCATCCATTCGGCAAGGTTCGCCGAATAATCCTGCAACCGATGGATGACGGTGGGCAGGGCCGTCACGATCTCGAGCTCGGCGCCGTGGCTGTTAGTGCCACTGTCGAGGTAGACGAAGCCAGGTAGATCGGAAAATTGCCCAGCCCACTCCGCGAGGGTAGCCGTGTAGTTTAGGGCAGTGACTTCGCTGAGTGACACCATACATAACCCTATAAGCATTAGGGATAAAATTGACAGGTAGATATAAGGATAAGTAATGTCACGCCCTGTGCACAGAGCCCCGTATCGTGGGATCCACGATTTTGTCCTGTTTGGCGCCATGATCCCCGCAAATCTGAGAGACCACCCATGAGTAATGGTAGCGAAGAGGCCGTCCAAAGCGCTTTGGCCGTGTCACTGGAAAACCCGTTCTCCAAGTCAGTGACTGAAAACGCCGAATTAGGGCGGTACGAAGTGACGCTGCAACGGGGCGCTGAGCTGCGCGAGCGGCCCTATCTCGCCGCTGGCACCCCCAGCCGACAGAGGCAGCACCTTAAAGGTCGTATGACCGTATGGGAGCGTATTCGCTACCTCGCGGATAATGAGCCTCACGTGCTGTATCAGAACTGGGGTCCGAATCTGGATGGTGCTTCACTGGTCACAGCGATTATCACGGTCGACGGCCGGGACGTCGCGGTGTATGGCCACGATTTCACCGTTCGCGCCGGCTCCATGGATGCGACCAATGGCAAGAAGTTGGCGCGTTTGTTTGAGCTCGCAGCCAAACGCCATATCCCACTAGTCGGTCTTAATGATTCCGCTGGCGCGTACATACCCGCAGGTGTCGGTGGCCTCGATGGCTATGCCGATGCTTTTACCGCGTTGCGAAAGATCAGTGGCATCGTGCCCAGCATCATGTGCATGTTTGGCTTTAACGCCGGCGGTGGCAGTTATCTGCCACGTCAGGGGAGCTTCCTCATCCAGCCCAAAGATACGTTTTTTGGTCTGACAGGGCCTGGTGTCGTCAAAAGCGTGCTGGGTGAGGACATCACGCCCGATGAATTGGGCGGCCCGGCGGTCCATAGTCAAACTGGCGTGACTGATTTTGTCGTGGAGGACGAGGTCGCAGCTTTGAGAAAGGTGCGCGAGTTGCTGCGATACCTGCCCGATTCGAATCAATCTTTGGCCCCGTACAGAGAGACCTCAGACCCTGTCGCGCGACAGACAGTCGACATCGACATATTGCTGAGGAAGGCGTTCAACTCACCAACTGGGTTCAACACGCCATTTGATATCAGTATTTTGATCCAGCAGTTGTGTGACCACGGTGATTTCCTGGAAACGCAGGCAGATCGCGCTCGCAATACCATCACCGCGTTTGGCCGCATGGGGGGCAATGTCGTTGGCTTCGTTGCCAACAATTCTGCCGTCGCCTCGGGGCAAATCGATATCGATGCCGCCTATAAAAATGCGCGATTCATCAGGTTCTGCAACCTCTACAACATTCCGGTCATTTTTCTTGAGGACACGACTGGCTTCTTGCCGGGGAGTGAGCAGGAGCATCGCGGTATTGTGCAGGCGGGGCGAGCGATGCTAGATGCGATTGTTGATTTACGGACGCCACGCTTTCTTGTGCTGGTGCGTAACGCCTTCGGTGGCGCGTATGCGTCCTACAACAACTACGCGACGGGCGCCGACTTCGTGGTCGCGTTACCGACCACGCGGGTTGCTGTGATGGGGCCTGCCGGTGTGGAGTATGTTTACAAAGATGAGCTGAAAAAGATCCGAGCGGGTCGCGTGGCCCAGCTCGACGCTGAAACTGAGGCGCGCGTCTCGAGCGGGCTGCCCGAAGAACAGGCCAGAGCGGAAGCCGAGGCGGCTGTCGACGCGGCTATCAAAGCCGAGGAGGCGCTGCTTGCCCAGCGCTATGAGCGCGAGATTATGAATCCGGAAGAGGCCCTGAGCCTGGGCTCGATTTCCGAGATTGTCATGCCGGCCGACCTGCGCAAAACGCTGGCCAATCAGATGGCTTTCTGTCTGAGACACTACACGCCGGGACCGATGCAGGCGGTTCAGCGCGAATTCCACTGATCGACGGCCGGGAGCAAAACACCTTGGGTAACCAACACTACCTTGATAACCCGTTGATACACGGCGATCGCCGCAGCAAGGTGCGTCGCTCAGAGTGGACGGAGCAGTTCCGTTGCGACCACCTGAAGCCACTGATCATCTGTCGGGGACCGATCCGTAAAGAAGCCATGGATGTGTTCTCCGAAATGGGGATCGACGGATATGGGATTCTGTTGTCCGAGAAGGACTCTATTGTGTATCGGGGCGCGCTCGCGCCTGAGCTCAGAGTGCTCACAGATCCGGGTCGAGTACATCGGGTGCCCGACTATAGCGGCGCCACCAAGGAAGAGAGAGAGCAGCGCATTGCTGACATCATCTCCATTGCACATGCCCACGGTTACAACGCAATTTTTGCCGGGTACGGCTTCATGGCTGAAGACGAGCAGATGGTGGCTTCGATGGAGCGGGCGGGGCTGAATTTTATCGGGCCGTGCTCCCGGACCGTGAGGCAGGCGGGCCTGAAGGATGAAGCCAAGCGCACAGCACTTAAGGCTGGTGTTTCGGTCACACCAGGCATTGATAACGGCACTACATTGACGTTGCTCAAAAAGCATCCCGATCAAGAGGCTTTGATCGCGCTTCTCACCGAACACGGGCTTGAGCTTGAGAGCGAAACGCCCGAGGGTGATCTAGAGGCGCTGGCCGAGGCGGTTCTGACCGCGAGTTATCGCAAGGGCATTGATCTCTACACCATCGACGAACTCAGCGAGACGCTGACCGAGGCAGTTCTGAAGATGAGTGAGCAGTACCCGCAAAACAGGGTGCGCTTGAAGGCCATCGGCGGTGGTGGAGGCAAGGGTCAGCGCATCGTGCCTCTGGGGCAGGCCGATCGCACGCCAGAACTGGTTCGCGAAATCCTTAATGAAGTCAAGACCACAGGCGTTGGCGACAACAAGAATGTCTTGGTCGAGCTCAACATTGAAACCACCCGACATCAGGAGATTCAGGTGATCGGGAATGGTGACTGGTGCATTACGTTGGGGGGCAGAGATTGCTCGCTACAGATGCATGAGCAAAAGCTCCTCGAGGTTTCAGTGACGCGGGAGTCGCTTCAGGCCGCCGAGGCGCGGGCTTCACAGGCAGGTGCGGCTGATGAGGCCGCAGTGCTCGCTCAGGATCTCAAGACGCTGGACGTTATGGAGGCCGAAGCGGCTCGTTTCGGAGAGGCAGTCGGCCTCGATTCGGTGTCCACCTTTGAGTGTATTGTCGATCGTGACCAGCATTTCTTCATGGAGATGAATACCCGGATTCAGGTGGAGCACCGCGTCTCTGAGCTCTGCTATGCCATGCGTTTTGCCAATCCAGATGACGCCGACGATGCCTTCGTAGTCGAGTCGCTGGTCGAGGCCATGGTGCTATTGGCTGTGCACGGTGAGAAGCTGCCAAAGCCCGAGCGTATTGCACGATTGCCGGATGCTCTCGAAGCGCGGCTCAATGCCACCAATGACGCCCTGCAGCCCAGTGCCGGGGGCATTGTGGAGTTCTGGTCAGATCCCATTGAAGGCGAGATTCGTGACGATCAGGGCATCAGTCTGCATAACCCCGATACCGATGTGTTCATGGAATACACGCTGGCGGGTGCCTATGACTCTAATATCGCGCTTCTCCTGACAGTTGGGGACAGTCGTGAGACGGCCTACGAGCATATGGCAGAGGTTTTAAGGGCCAGCCGATTGCGGGGCAAGGATCTGGCAACCAACCTAGCGTTCCATTACGGGCTGGTGCACTGGTTCCTTGGCCGTACGGTCAACGCACGCCCCACGACCCAATTCATTGTTCCCTACCTCACGGCAGTGGGAGAGCTGGCTCAGGAGGCAGGGCGTGTCGATGTGGATGCGGCTTGGCAGCAGCTGTGTGCTGCGAGAGTGCAAGCGGCAGTTTCCGATCAGAGCGCCTTGCAAAAGGTCCTCTCCGCCAAAGAGAGCCTGCTACTTCGTCCGATTAAACAGTTAATGTCTTCACCCCATCTCTTATCGGGCTGGTTGAGTCTTAATCAGGGTGCCTTCCGGTTTGAGGACGGCCACTTCTATTGGGCAGAAAACCCCGTCGAGGTCTTGGCCGACACCTACCACTTCCTGAGACTGGATTGGAACGACACGTTGCCGGCCGCGAATATGATTTGGGACCACGACCACGCGATCCTCTCAGATGCGGAAGACTTCTACACCGAGCTTGGCAAGCGGTTCGACACTGACGACTGGACCGCAATGAGCGAGTTGTTGGCGGGATCTGCACCTGATGCCGTCGATGCATCAGAGTGGTCTGCGATACAGGCAGCGCATCGTGGGTATCAGGTTGGCGCAGAGATCCTGGAGCTGTTGCCCGCGATGGCGAGATTTACCGGGTTTTTTGACCTGGATGTTAATCCCGATATGACCATCCATCTACCTGATCGCTTATTGGATCAAGAGCACCAGAAAGCAATGTCCAAGGCGCTAGCGCCGCCGCCGGTGGCGAAGTCTGACGAGATCGTCGCGGAAAGCGGGGGGATGTTTTATGGGCGTGAGGTGCCTGAGGCGCCGCTTTATGTCGAGGCCGGCAAGCATTTCGACGCGGGCGAGCCGCTGTACATTATTGAAGTCATGAAAATGTTCAATAAAGTGGTAGCGCCGTTCTCCGGCACTGTCGATGAGGTGTTGGTCGAGGGGGATGGCGTGATCATTTCTAAAGGGCAGCCGCTATTCAAGGTTACGCCGGACGAGAAGGTTGAAGTGCTCTCTAGCAGTGAGATAGCGTCGCTGCGTCGCGAGCACACCACTGAGCTCGTCAAGCTCTTCATTTAGCGCATCATCACATTTCTGAGAGGCAGGTTGTTTCATGATTACTGCATTGGACCATATTGCGATTGCTGTACCAGATCTTGAGGGCGCTATAACGCGTTTCCTCAAGGATTTTGGACTCCAACATGACGGTAACGAGGTGGTGGAAGCGGCTCAGACCACGACGGCATTTTTTAGCGTGCCCGCGACGCACATAGAACTGGTGCATCCATTGGACGGCGCCGGACCTATTGCAACTTATCTTGATAAGCGTGGTGGCGGGCTGCATCACCTTTGTTTCCGGACCGATGACATTGACGCGGATGTCGAGCGGCTGCGCGTCAAGGGATATCAGTTCACCAGCGACGCACCGACCCCCGGAGCACATGGGTCCCGCGTCATTTTTATTCATCCGAAAAGTTGCGATGGTGTTCTGATTGAGCTCTCCCAGCCGGCGGAGTCGCAATCATGAGTGTTTATGATCCGGATGCGACTGATTTATCCGCCTGGGGCGCGCTGGTAGAAAAGCAAAGCAAAGGTTTAAAACCAGCCGATTTTACTTGGCATACCCCAGAGGGTATCCCGCTCAAGACTCTTTATACCGCCGAAGACCTCGAGTCACTGCCTTACACCAACACCATGCCGGGTATAGCGCCCTATATCAGAGGGCCGCAGGCCACCATGTATGCGGGGCGGCGCTGGACGATTCGCCAATATGCGGGCTTCTCAACGGCGGAAGCGTCGAATGCGTTTTATCGGAAGTCACTGGCGGCCGGTGGTCAGGGCATCTCGGTTGCGTTTGATCTTGCTACACACCGGGGTTATGACTCGGATCATCCGCGGGTTTCTGGAGACGTGGGCAAGGCGGGGGTGGCCGTGGATTCTGTGGAGGACATGAAGATCCTCTTTGACGGTATACCCCTAGATCAGGTCTCGGTGTCGATGACGATGAACGGCGCCGTTTTGCCTGTGTTGGCGGGTTATATCGTTGCCGCTGAAGAGCAGGGGGTCGATCAGTCAGCGCTATCCGGCACGATCCAGAATGACATTCTTAAAGAGTTCATGGTTCGCAACACCTACATTTACCCGCCGGCGCCCAGTATGCGCATCATCGGCGACATCATTGCTTACTGCTCGGCTAATTTACCCAAGTTCAATACCATCTCGATCTCGGGCTACCACATGCAGGAGGCGGGAGCGAACGCGGCGCTGGAACTTGCTTATACCCTCGCCGATGGCAAGGAGTACATTAAGACCGCGATTTCTGCAGGACTCAAGATTGACGATTTTGCACCTCGCCTGAGCTTTTTCTGGGGTATCGGCATGAATTTCTATATGGAAATTGCCAAGATGCGTGCGGCGCGATTGCTATGGGCAGAAATCGTAGACGGCTTTGGGCCGAATAACCCTAAAAGCGGCATGTTGCGCACTCACTGCCAGACGTCGGGCTGGTCGCTGACCGAGCAGGACCCCTATAACAACATTGTGCGCACGACGATTGAGGCGATGGCGGCGGTGTTTGGTGGCACCCAGTCACTGCATACCAATGCCCTCGACGAGGCCATTGCGCTACCGTCTGAATTTGCCGCGAGAATTGCGAGGAACACGCAGCTAATCCTGCAAGAAGAGACCGGCATTGGGCAGGTGGTGGATCCCTGGGGCGGCTCTTACATGATGGAGACCCTAACAAATGACATGGCTGCCAAGGCCCGCGAGTTGATCGCCGAGATCGATGAGCTGGGCGGCATGGCCAAGGCCATCGAGAGCGGAATTCCCAAACTGCGGATCGAAGAGGCCGCAGCGAAAAAGCAGGCGCGCATCGACCGCGGCGAGGATGTGATCGTGGGTGTGAATAAGTTTCAGACCAACGAGCAGGATTCGGTGGATATTCTCGAGATCGACAATGAGCAGGT
>CBFHSJ010000099.1:0-6858 GCA_965658485.1 Luminiphilus sp. | reverse complement strand
TGCAGTCGCGTGCGGCGCGATGCCAGTCATATCGGGTGGCAGTCTTTGATATGGACTCCACGCTGATTGACTGCGAAGTTATTGATGAACTCGCAGCGAGTGCCGGCGTTGGCGAGGAGGTCGCAGAGATCACCGCGCGGGCGATGCGCGGAGAGCTCGATTTTGACGAGAGTTATCGCACCCGGCTTGCGCTGTTGAAAGGTCTCGATGCCCGCGCAATCGAACACCTGGCTGACCGGCTGCCGGTGAAAGAGGGCCTGCGGGAAATGACCACCACACTCAAGGCCCATGGCATGACGCTGGCGATTTTTTCCGGCGGCTTTATGCCGATCGCAGAGCGACTTCAAGCGGATTACGGCTTTGATGAAGTAGTGGCGAATACGCTGGAGATCGTATCCGGTAAAGTCACTGGCAGGGTGGTGCCTCCTATCGTCAATCGAGAGCACAAGGCAGAGGCTCTAAAAGCCCTAGCGACCCGCTTGGGTATTGGCGTTGATGCCTGTATCGCTGTGGGTGATGGCGCCAATGATCTCGACATGATGGCGATGGCTGGGTTGGGTGTAGCCTTTCATGCGAAACCCGCGGTGCGCGCCGCGAGCCCCATCGAAGTCACCCACTGCGGTCTCGACGGGGTGTGTTACCTGCTGGGCAGTGAGGGCGAATTCGTCGACACCTGAACTTTGGGCCTTAGCGCCTGATGATGCCCAGAGATCATGCCCTAAGGTATGATCGCAGCTTTGCTCAACAGGTCTTTGACGATGCCAAACTTCTCAACCAACGAATTCAAGCCTGGCCTGAAGGTCATGCTTGATGGCGACCCCTGTTCTATCCTTGAGAACGAGTTCGTCAAGCCCGGAAAGGGGCAGGCATTCAACCGTGTCAAACTCCGCAACCTCAAGTCCGGGCGGGTTTGGGAGCGGACTTTTAAGTCGGGAGACACGCTTGAGGGCGCCGACGTCATGGATGTGGATCTTGAGTATTCCTACTCCGACGGCGAATTTTGGCACTTTATGGACCCTTCTACCTACGAACAGTATGGCGCTGATCGTGACGCGGTGGGCGAAGCCGAGAAGTGGCTCAAAGAGCAGGAGCGGTATGAGATTACGCTCTATAACGGCACGCCGTTGGCTGTCACACCCCCCAATTTCATCGAGCTGGAAATTACCGAGACCGACCCGGGCCTGAAAGGCGATACGGCACAGGGGGGCAGCAAGCCCGCCACCCTGAGTACCGGGGCGGTGGTGCGAGTGCCACTATTCATCACCAAGGGTGAGGTCATCCGCGTCGATACCCGTACCGGTGAATACGTGAGTCGCGCCAGCAAAAGCTGACCCGCGAGCGGCTGATCCTTGAGCGACTGACCCGTGAGTCAATGGCTACCCTCGCTGCCGCCGGAGCACCTCGCGGCAAGGGCAGAATTACTACAGACGCTGCGCCGCTTCTTAGTTGATCGTAGTGTGTTGGAAGTCGAGACCCCGCTTCTGTCTCAAGGCACCGTCCCAGACCCCGGGATCGACGTTTTCAGTTTGCCGGGTGAGGGCGACGAGCCAGATAGGTACCTCCAAACCTCGCCCGAGAGCGCGATGAAGCGCCTTCTGGCAGCGGGAGCCGGCGATATTTTTCAGATCTGCAAAGCCTTTCGCGAGGGTGAGGCGGGCCGTTATCACAACCCTGAATTCACGTTGCTCGAGTGGTATCGGGTGGGCTGGGGCCACGCCGCTTTGATGCGGGAGGTCGCCGAATTGTTGGGCATCGTTCTGAAATCGGATGGTTGGCAGATCTGGCCCTATCGAGCCCTTTTTATCGAGCTGCTCGGTATAGACCCTCTAGATGAGCAGACCAGTCTGAGTAGACTCACTCATCTCGCCCAATCCCGGATCGGTGCAGTGCCGGATAGTCTCGACCGTGATGCCGTACTCGATTTACTGATGAGCCACTGTATCGAGCCCGAGATCAGCGATTGGGGGGTGGTGTTTGTCACTGACTTTCCATTGTCGCAGGCGGCCATGGCAAGGTGCATCCCCATAGGCGATGTCCACGTTGCCGCGCGCTTTGAATGTTATGTGAACGGCAATGAGCTGGCCAACGGATACTGGGAGCAAATCGACCCCGACGCGCTTGCCGCGCAGTTGCACGCCGAGAACACTCGTCGGCAGCAGCGCGGGCTACCGCTGCGCCCCATTGATGAACGTCTGCTGGCCGCTCACCGTCACGGCCTGCCGGAGTGCGCCGGAGTTGCGTTGGGTGTGGATCGGTTGCTCGCCTTGAAGTTGGGCGTTGGAAGTGTCGCGGAGACCATCAGCTTCGGCTGGGATAGGGCGTGATCCAAGGCGCTTTTTGTAGGCTCCTCGCCGAGTGAGACCCAGTAGTTACTATTGTTGTGCAGGTGCCGCTGTAGCGATGACCGGGCCGTAAATGTTGATAAATTCTTTGGGCGGCCTTTTAGGGGCACCTGTCGATATCTCGATACACACAAATTCTAGGACGCCACGAAAAACGGTTTCGCCAGTCTGTTCACAGACCACCTGCAGTCGACGGGTCATTTTTATCTTGCCCGCCCATTCTGTTATCCAGGTGCCTACCAGTAATTGATCGCCCGCCCGGGTTGCCTTCAGGTAGTCGTACTCGGCACGTGTCAGAGCCATGGCGCGGTCAAGGCGCTGGTAGTCCTCAGCCCCGAGTCCAAGCGCGGTTGTGTGCGCCCACGCGGTCTCCATACACCACTCAACATAGTGGGTGTTTCGGGTGTGGGCGAGCGCATCAATATGCGCCTCTTCAACGGTGACCGGCCACAAATAGGGATCGGCAAAATCCCACTGCGGCACCGTCATGCGCTGGCCGCCTCGACGGGGGGCTGTGCGATCATCAAGTAGCCGAAGATCACCGCCAGCGCGGGACAAATCAGATTGAACAGCGCGTAGGGCGCGTACTCGAATGTCGCAACGCCCAGCGTTGCTGCCATAAACGCGCCGCAGGTGTTCCAGGGGATCAACACCGAGGTGAGGGTGGCGGAGTCTTCCAGCGTCCGGGACAGGCTGAGTCGGTTCAGCCCGCGGTCATCGTAGGCCGGCGTAAACAGGCGGCCGGGCAACGTGATAGCGAGAAACTGATCGGCAGCCAGTATGTTGGTGATTAAGCTACCCCCCACGGTGGCGAGTATCAGATCTCCGGTGCGCTTCACGCCTCGCAGGACCTGATCAAGCAGCTGCCGCAGAATGCCCGTGCTATCCAGCATCCCGCCGAAGGTCATCGCAGTCAGAATGAGAAAGATGGTGTTCAGCATGCTGGCCAAGCCGCCCTTGTCGAGCAGTTTGCTGAGCTCGCCCATTCCTTCGGGTGACTGATATCCAGAGAACAGCGCCATCCATAGCCCCTGAATCAGGGGTGCGGGCGAGTCTGCGTGACTGGCAAGTGCCAGTGCGCGCACCACGTCTGTCTGAAAGGCAGCGGCGTAGAGCGTGCCCGATAGGGTACATATCAGGATGGCGGGGTAGGCGGGTACCCGGAAATAGATCAAAGCGAGCATCAACATCAGCGGTGAGAGCACCCAGGGAGAGATCGTGAACTGGCTAGCAAGAGCTGTTCGTATCTCGGCGATGTTTTCGGGGGTGGCGGCGCCCTCACTACCGATGAAGGAAAAAATCACCAGTGCGGCGATGAAGGCGGGCAGGGTCGTCCAGAGCATGTTTTTGATGTGCTCAAAAAGGTCAACGCCCACCGCCGCGGCGGCCAGATTGGTGGTATCTGAGAGCGGCGAGAGCTTATCGCCAAAATAGGCGCCTGAGATCACAGCACCAGCCGTGATAGCGGGTGACAGCGAGTAGGTGGTGGCGATGCCCATGAGGCCGATGCCCAGTGTCCCTGCGACGGTCCAAGAGCTGCCGAGGCTCAATGACGCCAGCGCACAGATGACGGCAGATGCGGCGTAAAAGAAACCGGGGTCCAGCAGCTGCACCCCGTAATAGATCATGCCCGGGACGGTACCACTGATAATCCAGCTGCCAATCAACGCTCCCACAGAGAGCAGAATCATCATGGGCATGATCGAGACGGTAATCGCGCCGACCATGCCGTCTTGAATCGCCTGCCAGCTCATGCCCCGTTGCCAGCCCACCAGCATGGTGGCCGCCGAGGCAACGATCAGTGCAACTTGGTTGGGTCCGTAGGATGCGTCCGAACCAAACAGCGCCACCGAGGCAGAAAGCAGTAAAACCAGCAGCGCGATTGGCGCGAGGGACAGCAGCATAGGCGGTAGATCAGGCGGGGCGGTACCCCGGCTTGGTCATGGTGATTTGATAGGTGCCAATAATGCGCTCGCGGAAGCCTCCCTCGCAATAGCTGAGGTAGTAGCGCCACATATTGATAAACCGATCGTCAAAGCCCATTAAACGCACTTGGTCCAGTTTCTCAAGGAAACCCTCGTGCCAGGCGTTGAGTGTGTCAGCGTAGTCTTGGGTGATGTCTCGCAGGTGAGCCATCTGCATATCGGTCATGCGCGCCAGCGCATCGCTGATGACGGTGAGAGAGGGGAGGCATCCGCCCGGGAAAATATAACGCTTGATGAAGTCCACAGAGTCTCGCGCCTGCTCATAGCGTTGCCCGGTCATAGTGATGGCTTGGATGACCGCTTTGCCGTGTGGCTTCAGTAGTCGGCTGACCGTTTGGAAGTAGGTGTCGTAAAACTGATGCCCGACTGCCTCGATCATCTCGATGGACACCAGCTTGTCAAACTTGCCGGTTAGGTCGCGGTAATCATCGAAGAGCACCGTAATGCGGTCTTGCAGGCCGCGTTGGGCGACGGCGTCGACCGTGTACTCAAACTGCTCTCGGGAGATGGTGGTGGTCGTAACCCGACAGCCATAGTGCTCTGCGGCGTAGATCGCCATGCCGCCCCAGCCCGTGCCAATCTCGACCAGATGATCCTCTGCCTTGAGCTCAAGATCTTCGCATATCAAATGTAGCTTGTGTTGTGACGCGGCGGCGAGATCACTCTGCGGCGTGGGGAAGACTGCCGACGAATACATCATGCTGGGGTCGAGAAACAGCGAGAAAAAATCATTCCCCAGATCATAGTGTGCGGCAATGTTTTCCCGGGAGCGGGCAGAGGTATTGCGTCGCGCCCAATGGCTTAGCTTCAGCGCGGTTTTCGCCAACAGGTTCTGCCGGTCTGACATGGCTCCCAGCATGGCTAGGTTAGCGCTGAAAGCGCGGGTCACTGAAGTCAGATCGGGGCTGCTCCACAAGCCCTCGATATAGGTCTCGCCCGCTGCGATGCCGCCGCCTGTGAGAATCCGGCGATATAAATCTTTGTCATGGACATGCACTTCGGCATGGGGAGCGGAGGGATCGACCTTTTCCCCAAAGACCAGTGTCTCGCCCTGTTCTGTGATCGTGAGGGAACCGACCTGGAGTTTGGCCAGCACCTTGAGCATAAGTGAGCGCGCAAGGCCGCCCTGTTTCTCTGGAAACAGCATGGGCAACTTGGAGATGTTTTTGACGCTGAATTCGCTCATGAGGATCCTCTATCAGCCACCTCGTGGAGTCGACGGTTACGCTACTGCGATCGCTTCGGATGAGCATGTAGGCTGACGCCTTTTAAAAACAGGCGCAAGGCCTCCCAGTAAATGCCGGCTGCAACCTTCATCGTCATAAACGGGTAGGCCAGAATCGCGCGGCGTGCGCTGCGAGCGGTGAGCGGCTCTGCGGCCAGAGACAGCACTGCGTCGAAAATACGCTGACCGTCCTCGAAAAGCGCGATTTGAATGTTGAGATCATCCCCTGGAACATTGCTGTACCAGCGGTATGTCATGTTCATGGGATTGAAGGGCGAGACGTGGAGCGCTTTCTGGAACTCCGTCGCCAGAGGCTGGTCGGCATCAGGTGCCTCGAGCACGTAGCTATGTCGCTCACCCCATGGGGTGTTTGTGACCTCAGCCACGACATACTGCAATTGCTCTCCCGAGGCATCGTAGCAGTAATAAACGGCAATCGGATTATTCTGGTAGCCGAAATATCGCCAGTTAGCTAACAGATAAACCGGGCCGACGTGGTCTTTGCCTGTTTCTTCCTTAATGCGTTGGCGAACGGCGTCGGTCAGCGGCAGCTCAGGTGCACCCAGAAAATCGCTGCGGAGGAACCGTGCCGGTGCCCATCGCGTGGCTGACCATAAGGGCAGGTGAACAGTCAGTTCAGGGAGTGTTTCCAGCTCGACAAAAGGCATGAACACCTGGTAGCAGAAAGCGTGTTTTTTTGGGGAGTAGCGGGCGTGTCGAAGCGTGCCCGAGTACAGTTTGGCCGTCACGCCGCCATCTGCGCGGCTGCGCACAGATTCTCGGCTACGCGAAGGCCGCTGCTCAGACCATCTTCGTGGAACCCATTTTGCCAATACGCGCCGCAGAACCATGTGCCGTTTTGCCCGTTGATGTCGCCCCACCGCTGCTGGGCCTCCATGCCCGCCAGTGTGAACTGCGGGTGCGCGTAATTAAAGCGGCCGAGGATACGGTGGGGATTAATGGAGGCAGTGTCGTTGAGCGTCACACAGAAGGTCTCGGGTGCATCCAGACCTTGCAAAATATTCATATTGTAGGTGACGGTTGCGCGTCCATTGCCCGGCTTTAATCGGTAGTTCCAGCTCGACCAGGCGCGCTGGGTCTTGGGTAACAGGCGCGTATCGGTGTGCAGAATCACTTCGTTGTCCCGGTAGGGCAGGGCCCCAAGAACCGATTTTTCCGACTCGGTTGGGTCACCAAGCATGCTGAGGGCTTCGTCTGAGTGTGCGGCGATTACGACCTCATCAAACTCCCGTTGCAACCCATTGGTGAACTGCACTGAAACCGGCTTGCCGGGCGGGCGCAGAAT
>CBFHSJ010000098.1:0-6914 GCA_965658485.1 Luminiphilus sp. | reverse complement strand
CCTGCGATCATCGGGTGATTGATGGCGCCGTCGGTGCGCAATACCTAGCGGTACTCGGTGAGGTCGTTGGCGCTCTCTGATCAGAGGGCTCCCTAGCTACACATCTGCGGGCAGCGCGCCGGGGCGCGTTAATCTAAAGCGCACGGGTTTAGTCAGTGACCAACGCGATTTTCGGAACGAAGATCTGCAGTAGCACAGCAGAGATCAGGTGTAGGCTGGCGATGTGCCAGCGGACTGCCACGGCTACCCCTCTTTCTTGGCTTAGAAACTCTGTCTCTCAGATCAGAGTGGCTGCCAGGTTGACCACAGTACCGCCGCCGACAGCACAATGAGTATCACGCCAAACCCGCGGTCCAACACGCCACCGTGCTGCATGAAACGGCCCGACCAAGCAGGCTGGGATAACAACATCGCCACCACTGTGTACCAGAGGGCATCAATCATAGCTGCAGTGATCGCGATTATAAGTTGGGTCTTCAGCGTGGCATCGGGCTGGATGAACTGGCTGAAAAGCGCCGCGAAAAAGACGGCCACCTTCGGGTTGGATAAAGCGATCACCAGGCCTTCTCTCGCCGCTTTGCCACCGCCACTGCTCGCCTTTTCGGCATTGGCAGAGGCACCGCGCTGCGCCACAAGCGCGCGACAACCGAGATACAGAAGAAAGCCTGCCCCCAGGGTACGGAGTCCGTCAAACCAGGTTGGCTGAGCCAACAGCAGCGCACCCAATCCACTGACCATCAGTGCCGCCCATAAGAAAATGCCAAAACCGTGCGAAAACGCGCAGATGACGCCGGCTCGGGTCCCACTGGTGACCGAGTGACGCACCACGATGGCAAGACTGGGCCCGGGCGACATCGCGCCCAGCAGACAAACCAATGCCAGCGGCAGCCACGCGGATATTGTCATCCCCAATGCCCCCCTACCTTGGACTGAATGCTCGGCCGTCGCGGTTTAATCGGCAATGTACGGCCATGTTGCCGAATTCCTATAACTGCTATATCTTCCTAAGGTTAATGTCTTTTCTGTAACAAAATTTAGCGGTCCGACTGCGTTAGACAGTAACCACTACCGAACGCCTCAGGATTGGGGCACTGGAGGAGCACGCCGTGTCATATCTTTACAAAGCACGCCCTATCACATTCCATCGTAAAACCATTGTCGCAGGTGTTGCCGCGGCCATTGGCGCAGGAAGCGCCGGCTTAAGCTGGAGTGCCGAGCTTGAAGAAGTCGTGGTCACAGCACGCCAGCGTGCGGAGTCATCTCAAGACATCCCGATGATGGTGCAGTCCATTTCCGGCGAAGACCTGCAAAAGCAGGGCATTACAACGCTGGAAGATTTCTCTCGGCAGGTCGCTGGCCTCAACGTGCAAACCACGGTGCCGGGCCAAAACACCATTGTCTTTCGCGGAGTCAGTGATGGCGGTGGTTTCTTGGTAGACCCAACAGCTGCTATCTACCTGGACGAGCAGCCCATGTCCCTGACCTCGGCGGCGCCCGATATCTACCCCGTGGACCTTGCAAGAATAGAGGCGCTCGCGGGCCCTCAATCCACACTCTATGGTGCCTCATCCCAAAGTGGCGCCATTCGCGTGATTACCAACAAGCCTGACCCTAGCGCTTTCGATGCCAATATCGGTGCCGGAGTCTCTTCAACGTCAAATGGCGGCACAGGGTATGAAGTGGACGGCATGGTCAACATCCCGCTGAGCGATAACGTCGCGATCCGCTTGGCAGGGTTTAGCGCACAAGACGCAGGCTTTATCGATAACGTGCTGGGCACGACCGTTGACGCAGGTACCGGCTTCCCCGGCCTGGCCGGTTTAGGCGGCGGCGCCACTAACGCCAGTGCCGTGGCGGACGACATCAATGAAACAGATTGGATGGGTGCGAGAGCATCGATTCGCTGGCTGGTGAACGACAACTGGACCGTCACAGGCTCAGTCAATTACCAGGATGTAGAATCTGACGCGTACAACGATTTCGACCCCGCTCTAGGCGATCTCCAAACTATTAAGTTCAACAAGGAAATCCGCACCGATGAGTGGACCCAAACCAGCCTCGTAATTGAGGGAGATCTTGGCTTTGCACAGCTGGTTTCGGCCACCTCTTACTATGATCGTGACATGTTCTACTCTAATGACACGCAGTCATACGCGGCTTACTTCCATTACGGCTTCGGCATTTATTATGGCTATGCCACCTACGACTTTGGGTTGGATCCCACTGGTTATCTGACCAATGAGCAGAACAACGAGAGCCTGACTCAAGAGTTCCGCCTGAGTGGAAATACTGAGCGCGTCGATTGGACCGTGGGCGCATTTTGGCAGGAGTCGGAAGAGTTCTGGGATTTCTACACCTACGTAGACGACTACAGAAATTCACCCGCGTTCGAGGCTTTTAGTTACTACTACCCCGGTATCGCGCCAACTGATAGTTGGTGGAATTCCTATCAGGGCACTGACAGAACAGATAAAGCGGTATTTGGTGAAGTGGATTTCGAAATCCTCGAAGACCGCCTGACCCTGTTACTGGGCGGTCGCTGGTATGAGGTCGAACGAGAAATGAGTTACACCGTAGAACGGCCCGACGAGCGTATTGACCGAAAGCTGCCAGACCGCGAAGCAACAGATGACGGCTTCATTCCGAAATACGGCCTAGAGCTACAGATTAACGACGATGTGATGGTCTACGGAGTTTACTCTGAAGGTTACCGGGTGGGCGGTACGAACCGAGGCCGGGGCTTGGATATCGGCGGAGACGGCAAGTTTGGCCCCACTCTCCCCGTGGTATATGAGTCGGATATTCTTGAAAATACCGAGTTTGGCTTGAAATCCACTTTCGCTGACGGTCGCATCGTACTCAACGCGGTCTACTACACAATGAAGTGGAAAGACATGCAGATAGAAGTGACCGACCCCAGCAACCAACTAGGAATTCTGAGTGGCGGCGCATATCAAAACGTTCCTTTCCAAGTTGTCGTAGGTAACGTTGGCGATGCAGAGGTTGATGGCTACGACGTTGAGCTCAAAGCGCTGCTCAATGAAAACTTTGAGATCGGCTTCAACATGACTGACATTCGCGACGCCTACGTTAACGCTGCTCAGGTCTACGACGATCCGAGGGCGGTTGGTGGTCAGGTGCCGTCAGGGCTGGAACCACAGTCTGCGTTGCCGCTATTCGCTGATAACAGTTACTACCTTTATGCTGAATACTCCGGATTCAACGTATTTGGGGGCAGCGCAGGGATCAGGGTGCAACATAGTTATGTGGGAGAGTCTTTGAATCAGCTGACCGACGGATTCACTTCTCCTCGAATGACTCAGGGTGACTATGACATTACAGACGCCGTGCTGAGCTGGCAGAACGATAAATGGTCAGCACAGCTGCGTTTTGGCAACATCTCTGATGAACGTGGCATCACATATGAAGACACCTCAGACTTCGACACCGTGTGGGGCAGGAACAGTTCGGCAGTGATCAGGCCTCGAAACTACTCACTCAATATCAGACATTACTTTTGACAAGTAGCAAGAAACCATAAAGGGCGCCCCGGCGCCCTTTTTTGTGAGTGAATTTGCGACCTCTAAGCTATAACCACTGCTCAGGCCAGCATTCCAATCCATGAATAGCGTTGCGGATGTCCATGGTCAGATTAACCGCAGTTAGGCGCTTCCCTTCCGAGATATCAATAATGGATACCGTAGAGGGTGAGGATCCTGCAGCAATCAAACGGTCGTTAATCACGCAGAGGCCCCGGCCAAAACCCTGACGGGCGATGCGCGAGTCATCAATCCCTATGAACTCAAGCTCCTCAGTCGCAAAAGTTGGTACTGGAATGGAAACCTGATCGGCAGACCGTGAGACATAGCGAACGACATCCGCAGCCGTGTCGTTAAGAAGAATGCCCCCCTGATAAGGCATCGCATTGTGACAGCCTTTGGGGAGACTACATATCTCAGACACCGACAGATCAGATGACAAGGCCAGTAGAGCCTGCGTGTTGAGCCCGCTGAAAGACACCCCATCCTGATCCACCCGCACCATATTCAGGTGGTAGGAATTCACAAAAGCGGGACCGCCTCGGGTTCTGGGGTCAAACGCCTGCCCTATCCAGTCTTGCCCATTCTTGGAGAGATACAGGCCCCACACAAAAACACGCTGATTCAGATCGAACGCCAAAACCGAATCGAAGCCGGTAGAGGTCAGAAACAACAAATTATCCCGACGACAGATTTCGTGGCAGTGACGCAGATAGTCATTACGGTAAGAGTCAATCAATTCAAAATCCGGCGAATAACAAAACAGTTCATCGCTGGCAGCAATCCAGATCGCATCGTCGGTGAACTCGATTCCGCGAAGCCCTCGGTCCCAACCGCGGCCGGAAAAATCAATATCGCCAGTATTCCAGTCAATCTTCTGCTCGACCCGTTGCTCGGCAAAATCGATGAGGTAAATCCCCCCGTGGCTTTGCCCTTTCTCAGATCCTCTCACCACCGAGGTCGCAACCAGCTTGGGCAACTGGATTGTCATGCCTGAGATTCCGGTAAATCCGGGAAAACGGGCTCCAGAATCTCTCGCAGGCCATCAAGATGCTCGCCGTAACGCTTCCAGGTCTGCACGGACCCCGAGTAAATGGGCTGACGCACCTGCTCTGAACTCGCCGTTCTCACGGCGCGCTCTGTTTCATGGAAGTTCACACAGCTTTCCTCAAAAGGCAGACCGCAAAAGTCGAGAATCCTATGAACCTGCGTATCGAGGTCAGCGACAACCTCTTCGTACTGCACGTGAAGCACCGCTTCCGGCAATACGGTATTCCAATGATCCATGAGTTCGCAGTACTCAAGATAGAACTCGCCCAGTTCAAACAGGTCGTAGGTAAACGTTTGCCCTTTGGCAAAGTGCTGCTTGAAACAGCCAAAGCAGCTGTCCATGGGGTGCCTGCGGGCATCAATGATTTTGGCGTTGGGCAGAATGGCCTTGATGAACCCCACGTAGGCAAAGTTGTTCGGCATCTTGTCGGTGAAAAAAGGCGCTGAGGCACGATGGCGCCGTGTTTGCTCAAGGTATTGCTCACCTAGCGCTGTCACTGCGTCTTCGCTCAGGTCAGGCATACAGCGAGGAAACGCCTGCCCTGATCGCGGCTGTGTCAGCCCCTGAGCGATCATGGAGATGTCGGGTAATTCGCTGGTGCCATCGACCAGAGAGTGGCTGGCCAGAATCTGTTCGAGCAATGTCGAGCCGGATCGTGGCAAGCCGACAATAAAGATGGGATCGGCGCTTTGGCATCCGGACTCAGCGCCTCGGGCAGCGAAATAATCGGCGCTGAACACCTCACGCATCCTTTCATGAGCCACACCCGTTTGCACGGGATCGTAGGCAATCGTGTCACGGTGCAGCTGGTTGGCGAGGGCGTAATGCTCGAACGCGCGATCGTAGTGCTTCTGATCCTCAAAGGCTTTGCCCAGCGAAAAAGCAAAATGAACGCGACACTCGACGGGAAGCGATTCATTGGCAAGACGTTGGCTCATTGCCTCGACATCTTGTTCTGTGAAACGGAATGTCTTCAAATTAGCAAGACTGTAGTAGGTTTCGCCAAAGTTGGGTCGCAACTCGATTGCGCGACGATAAGCGGCGATGCCACCCTCCTGATCGCCGACCGTCTTCAGAACATGACCCAGCCCAATGTGCGCGCCGGGTAGTTCGGGGTCAATGCGGACAGCCTTCTCGTAGGATTTTACGGCCTCTGCGGGTCTGGCAGCCACCGCCAGCGCGGCCCCGTGGTAATAATGTGTCAGCGCATTCTCGGGCTCCAGCGTCAGCGCTTTCTCCAGAATCGCGACCGCCTCCTCGTACTCATGGTTCTCTTTGAGTACGGTGCCCAGGTCGTGCCAGGCTGCGATGAATCGTGGCTGCTTGTCCACGATCCGCTCTAAAATTTCGCGCGCATCTTCGTAGCAGTTAGCCATCATCGCCAATCTCGCCAGCAGCAACGCCGCGTTGACGTCGTGAGGGTTTTCTGTGACCAGCTCCTGAGCCAACTTTTCCGACTCTCTGAACTGCCCTTTGACAAAAAGTCGCGTGGCTTCATCCAGCTTGGCCTGCGTCGGCGAGAGTGAGGCAGCCTCACTGCGCAGTCGCTGCGCCTCATCAGATCGCCCCAGTCGCTGATGGGCGGCACTCAGTTTGCTCTTGAGCGTAGCGTGAGGCGGACGAAGCTCCTGGGCACGCTCGAGATGCGGGAGCGCCTCCTCTGCGCGATCGAGATTCAATAAAAGGGTACCCAAATCCTCTCGCGCCTTGGCGTGCCCGGGAGCCACCTTCACAGCGCGACTCAATAAGTCCACCGCTTCCTCATGGGCCCCGCGACTCGCCAGAATGGATCCGAGAAGGGAAACAAAGTTGATGTCTCCTGGGTCTCGCTCCAGCATATCGCGACATAGCGATTCCGCTTCCTGCCGGGCGCCGCCCTTGAGAAGCGATACGGCGCGCTCAAAGACAGCTCTTGGGCTTTGATGATTCATCCATTCAGTCTCGGACAACAGGCATGCTGTTCAAAGAATGCGGGGGAAAGTGTGCCAGATTCTCCCGCCCGCCACACTAACAGCCGTTGCGTTGCGCGCAAACGGGTGCGAGAGTAGGCCGCCCCCGCTCGCTGCGGGAACACGCACCCCGGGAGTTTTCTTGTGACCGATTCCGCTGTCGCCACGCCACACCAAGCCAATCCGTTTGACGCCAGAGGGCCGTTCCTGCTCAGTCTGTTTATGACGCTGGTGGGTTATAGCGTTCTGGTAGCGTTACCGGCGATCAACAGTGCCTGGGTAGATCAGCTCGGCTTTACGGAGGTTGAAGTCAATCGCGTTGCCTCCTCGGACCTTCTGGGGCTTTTCATTGGCGCGGTGTCTACCAGCTTTCTG
>CBFHSJ010000097.1:0-7006 GCA_965658485.1 Luminiphilus sp. | reverse complement strand
CGCCTCCACCGCACCCTCTCCCCCCCTACCGCGGTTGCGCTGACTGAGTGCCATCACGCCGGCAAAAGCGATTAAAAACACCCCCAATAAAATAATGGCTTGAAGCAAAAACTCGGCAATATCGAGAATAAATTCCATGGCGTTTACAGGCTCTCAATGAAGTGGGAGATGAGCTGCCCCGAGATCGAGGCATTGGGAGGCGTGGGTGGCATAGCACTGACATCAAACCAATCTGCGTCCTCGATTTCATCGGGATTCAATGCGAGCTCACCAGACTGCCATTCCGCGAAGAAACCCAGCATGACCTGGCTGGGAAAGGGCCATGGCTGCGACGAGAAGTAGCGCACGTTGCCCACTTCGATACCCACCTCCTCTCGAACTTCACGAATCACTGCATCCTCGCAGGTCTCCCCGGGCTCCATAAAGCCCGCCAAGGTGCTATAGAAGCGCTTCTGGAATCCTGCGGCAGCCGCCAGAAGCAACTTATTACCCTTACGAACCAGCACAATGACGCAGGGTGAAACGCGCGGATACACCCGGAGGGAGCAACTATCACAGAGCACAGCACGGCCGTCCTCGATCGCTCGGGTTAGGCTGCCACAGCGGCCGCAGTGCCGATGGGTATCTCGCCAATAGAGCAGTTGATACGCGCGACCATGCGCATTGAATAGCGAGTCCTCCACCCTGGCTAATAGGCCATATAGATTGCCGGACAAATGTTCGGTCTGGTTAATGCTGTCTTCGGGCACCGAGAATGCCCACGCGCCGCGGTCCTGCCAACGACCGACAGGCACCGCATCAGCGAAGCTGACACCCCACTGCTCCGTCACCTCACTAAGTCGCCATGGTAAGCCGGGCTGCCCGCGGAGTGAGGTCACAGTGTTTCGACCTGCGAAAACAAATCCCCAATCCTCGGACTGAGGTTCGGTAGGTAATTCAGAAATGTCGAGCACAGTAGAGGCTTCCTTGGCGCAAAGGCACACAGTCTAGGAAGCCCCCAGTCCGAGCACAAGAACTTGCGGAGCGTATGAATTTCGAGCATTCATTGCGAACAGGGCCCTCAAGAACCAAGTCCCGACGTCACCCGTATACTCTGCGGCCTTAAAATCGGTGTACAGTGCCGTCGTCCGGTCTTCATGAGGGGCCCAGGGCCATTATTAACAATCAGCCACCTTGCAGTTCTAAGCCTGTGGTTGTGGCGATGAGTGATAACAACGACATGGACTATCGACTATGAGTGAATCCACCCTTAACGCCTTTTGGAGCAACTTCCTAGGTGAATCCCCGAACTGGTACAAGCAAACCATCATCGGCTTTATTGTCGTCAATCCGCTACTGCTGATGGTGGCGGGGCCTGTCGTCACAGGCTGGGCACTCATTGCAGAGTTTATTTTCACTTTGGCATTAGCCTTGCGTTGTTATCCGCTGCAGCCAGGCGGGTTACTAGCGATTGAGGGCATATTATTGGGTCTCGCCGATCCTCATAGTGTGTTCCATGAGGCCGAGGCCAACTTTGAGGTGATTCTGCTGCTGATGTTCATGGTGGCAGGCATCTACTTCATGAAGGACCTGCTCCTCTTTGTATTCACCAAGATCTTGCTTAATGTGCGATCCAAAAAGCTGTTGGCATTTTTGTTCTCGATTGTCTCGGCGGTCTTGTCGGCATTTCTCGATGCATTGACCGTGACGGCGGTATTAATCAGTGTCGGGGTGGGTTTCTACTCTGTGTTTCACCGTGTTGCTTCGGACACGGACGTCTCGGATAAGAGCCATGACCATACTCGAGATAACTCAGTGCAGGCTGACTCGCAGGCAGACCTTGAAGCATTCCGGGCGTTCCTCCGGAGCTTGCTCATGCATGGCGCTGTAGGCACCGCATTGGGTGGTGTCTGTACTTTGGTGGGAGAACCCCAAAACCTGCTGATTGCGACGGTAGCGGGCTGGGATTTCCAAACGTTCTTTCTCTATATGGCACCGATTACCATGCCAGTTCTGGTCTGTGGTCTGATTACGTGCGTCCTGCTAGAAGTCACGGGCTGGTTCGGCTACGGCGCGCTGATGCCCGAAAACGTTCGTCAGGTGCTCACCCGTTTTGATGAGGTCCAACAAGCCGCCGCAACGGCTCGCTCGAGAGCCAAACTACAGATTCAGGCCATCACAGCCATCATTCTCGTGTTTGCGCTCGCCTTTCATTTGGCAGCCGTGGGCTTGATTGGTCTGCTCGTGATCGTGCTGCTGACCGCATTCAACGGGATTACCGATGAGCACGAGATTGGTCACGCTTTTCAGGAGGCCCTGCCCTTCACTGCGCTGTTGGTCGTGTTCTTCGCGATCGTCGCAGTGATTCATGAACAGCACCTGTTCACACCGGTCATTGAGTCGGTATTGGCAATGTCCAGTGAGGTGCGCCCCGCCATGTTCTTCTTGGCCAACGGCGTCCTGTCGGCGATCTCGGATAACGTGTTCGTTGCGACGGTGTATATCTCTGAGATAGACGCGGCACTCAAGGCGGGAGAGATCGATCGCGCCGAGTTTGATCGCCTGGCGATTGCCATCAATACGGGCACCAATCTACCTTCTGTTGCGACGCCAAATGGCCAAGCAGCGTTCCTGTTCCTGCTGACTTCTGCGTTGGCGCCATTAATTCGATTGTCTTACGGCAGGATGGTATTGATGGCACTGCCCTATACGATCGTATTGACGTCTGTTGGTTTGGCGGCGGTCTACATCAACCTCTGAATTAGTGGTGCGGTGATCTCCGCCACACCGCTTCGCCCGCACTAAGGTCGAGCTCCCGGAGCTTGGCCTCGTGTCGCTCGATCTCCTCGGGGCTTGCCCTAAGCACAGGCAGTGGCTTCCTTTCGGCGGCCAGGCGCCTGACGCCGTTTTCTGGCCCTGCCCCATTTGAAGACGAGTCACTGCTCTCTGCTCCCAGACCGAGCGAAGCCTGCCCGCCCGTCATAGCGAGATACACTTCAGCCAGTATCTCGGCATCTAGTAAGGCACCGTGGAGCGTTCGACTGGTGTTATCGATCTCGTATCGTTGGCATAGAGCGTCAAGATTATTGCGCTGACCCGGGTGCTTGTGCCGCGCCATCTGCAACGTATCCACGATATCGCAAACACTGGCTAGCGCGCCGATAGCAGGTTCCAGCCGGTCCAGCTCGGCATCAATAAAGCCCACATCAAAGGGCGCGTTATGGATCACCAGCTCCGCGCCTCGCACAAACTCTACGAACTCTGCCGCAATCTCGCTAAAAGTCGGTTTCCCTGTCAAAAACTCCTGAGTGATGCCGTGCACTTCCAGGGCGCCGGCGTCGATGTCCCGCTCAGGCTGGATGTATTGGTGATAGTGCCGGCCGGTTATGCGCCGGTTAACCAGCTCAACGCATCCAATCTCGATAATGCGATGCCCCTGGTTAACCTCTAGCCCCGTGGTTTCTGTGTCGAGCACGATCTGACGTCTATCCATCGGCATCTCTCACCTCACTCATACCAAGGTTAGCGAGCCTGTCCGCTCGTTCGTTTTCGGGATGCCCGCTGTGCCCCTTGACCCAACGCCAGTTCACCTCGTGCCGCGCCGCTTCATGGTCCAGCGCCTGCCACAGGTCCTGATTTTTGACAGGCTTTTTGGCGGCGGTTCTCCAGCCATTACGCTTCCAATTGGTCAGCCACTGAGTGATCCCATCTTTGACATAGGTGGAATCAGTTGTCAGGCTGACCCGGCAGGGCTCACTCAGCGCCCTCAGTGCCTCTATAGCCGCGGTCAGCTCCATGCGATTGTTGGTGGTGTCCTCAGCGCCACCATGTAGCTCTCGCTCGTGATCGCCAAACTGCAGGACCGCGCCCCAACCGCCGGGCCCCGGGTTACCGCTACACGCTCCGTCTGTAAAGGCACTGACTTGCTTCATCAGGTGGTTTCAGCACCGTCCTGCTGGGATCGGCTGACATGCCTGGGCACCGGCACCCCCTCCTGTGATTTACCAAGTGGGATCGAAATGAGCCGGGGTCTCTCCACCTTGATGCTCGAATCAAGATGCGCTGCCACCCGCTTGCGGGCATGCAGGAGGTAGGCGGTGCCTGTTGGCGCATTGATCCTCACTAGCCAGCGGTCGAATCGATCCATGAGGTGGCCCACGCGCCCCCTTCCCAAAGGCGCGAAACTCGCAAAATAAAGCGGCTCGGCGTGGGAGAACCCGAGCAGCGATAGCCAATCGCCCAGGCGCCGGCCACTAACGCTCTTAGTGTGCCCGCGTCCACGGCTAAGCCACCTGCGCAACCCGCTGGCTGCCCCATGGATACTGAGGGGATTAAACGAGATCACGAATAAGTGGCCGTTCGGCACGAGTACACGCTGACACTCCCGAAGGGTTTGGTGTGGGACCGAGGACGTATTCAGTGTATGGCACAGCACCAGCGCGTCTAATGAGTCCGTCGCAAACGGCAGTTCGTGACTCGCACCTAGCACGGCTTGAAGGGGCTGATCGAGGTTGGCCCGCGTTACCAGCCTGAATAAACGCTGTGTCTTGCCGATTCGGCTCCACTCGAGACCCATGTCGGCCCCACTCACCAGCATATGGTAGCCAAATACCTGTTCGAGTGACTCGTTCAGCGCCTCGGTCAACTGATCAGTGAGCCTCTGGCCTAGCTTTTTATCCCGGTACCAGCGGGACAGGTCGTTATGACGGTTGGCTTCTTCTGTCATGGGGCTGGTCACACTCATTGCCACAGGGTAGCCTCTTGGCACCACAGGAGCTGGTTATTCAATGAATACGTTAACTATATCGCCGATTCGGGCCTTCAGCGACAACTACATCTGGTTGATTGTGAGCAACAAGCAAGGTTTTGTTGTGGATCCTGGGGAGGCCGGGCCCGTGCTGGCGGCTTTGGAGGCTGCTGCAGTTAAACTATCCGGGATTCTGGTCACTCACCATCACTTCGACCACACAGGTGCGGTCGATGCCCTGAAGACTGAGACAGGGTGCGAGGTCTGGGGACCACAGGATAGCCCCGCCGGCCCCTATGACCGCGCCGTGGCAGAGGGAGATACCGTATCGGTATTGGGCGTTGATTTTTCGGTGCTTAACGTTCCCGGCCATACTCTGGACCATATCGCCTATTACAGCTCCGCAGAGCAGGCACTTTTTTGTGGCGATACCTTGTTCGTGGGCGGCTGCGGGCGGGTGTTCGAGGGTACGCCTCCCCAAATGCGGGGATCGCTGGAAAAACTGCGTGGCCTACCCCCGGAGACCTTTATCTTCTGTGCGCACGAATACACTCTGGCCAACCTACGCTTCGCCCGTCTGGTAGAGCCCGATAACAGCGCATTGGGCGCGTTTTTGACTGCGTGTGAAAGCAAGCGCGCGAATGATGAGCCGACAGTGCCCTCTCGTATCAGTGACGAACTGGCCTGCAACCCCTTTCTCCGTTGGGACAGCCCCGAAATCAGGCAGACCCTTAAAACAGTGGGGAAACTGGCAGAGGACACGCCGGACGGCATCTTTACCGCCGTCCGAGAGTGGAAAAACACCGCTTAAGCGCATGATTAGCGCCACTTTGAGAACTTTCCGCCTTCGTCGTATTACGGTATCTTGCGGCCTCGCACTGCGTGATGGCCTGACCTGAGCGCGTTTACCTTGAGAAGGAAACTTGAAAATGAAGATGTTGATTAAAACGATTTTCTCCATCGTCACCGCTTTGACATTAATGCCTGTAGTAGCGCTGGCGGGTCATCACGAGGGTGGCGACCACGCCGTGGCAGCTGAGCAGATGGGGGATGACGTTGTCTGGGCCTCTGGCGCGCGAGCGGTTGTCGCCGAGGTAGAGGGCGAGGTTATCGCGGTAGATTTGGAAACCCGGGAAGTCGTTGTTCGTGGCCCAGCCGGTAATTTCGTTACGCTATCTGCGCGCGAAGACGGCGTGGACCTGTCGAAGATTGCACCCGGCGATACGATCATTGCGGATTACGTGGCCTCTATCGAAGCTGAGGTGCGTGCGCCCACCGCTGAGGAAGAAGCTAACCCCTGGGTGGTTCTGGGCGAGATGGACCGCACGGCCGATGACGCTGATATGACGGCAGCGGGCGCTGCAAGGTTGATTCGCGCGGTCTGCACGATTGAAGCCATGGACCGCAACGGCAACGTCATGATCAAGGATGCGCGTGGCCGTATGCACACGATTGGTGGCGTAGAAACGGCAAAGCTGGACAACGTTCGTCTCGGCGATACCGTTGTTGTCGTTTTCACCGAAGCGCTGGTGCTCTCCCTGAAGGAGATTTAATTAACGCGTCTAGCTAGCGTCTGATTCATATCCAAAAGCCCGGCGAAAGCCGGGTTTTTTATTCGTATACGCTAAGGCGCCGTATTGCGGGAAAGTATAGTGCCGCTTTAATCGGGGCCTCGGCTTCCCATTTCATGCCGCCTATCAGCTCTGCATAGTTTTTCAGCTGCTCTCTATACGCGTCACATTCCCGCGCTTCAAAATCCGCCACCGATTCACCAGCCATCGGTTCGCTTGTCTTGTAGTCAATAACCCATCTCACGCCTTCTCGGTCGTCGAGGAAAGTGCGATCAATGACATAGTTTTTGACCTCGCCTGCTTCCACTCGGCTGATCGCCAGTTCTGACCGGGCATCAATTTGGGCACCCAAAATCCAGCGGCCCGTTTCACAGGTTAGCGCGTGTTCCAAAAGCTTGGCGACTCTGGTTTTTGCCCGCTCTGCGGATTGTGGCGTCAGCGCATAGTGAGAGAGATTGTGATCAATCCACGTCTGCACCCGCGGATCTTGCGCGCTCAGGAGCGACTCTTCTGACGCGGCCAGTTCCAGCGTTCGGTGCGCCACCACGCCAATAATGCGCTCTACACGATTATCGGCCCCCGGAGAGATCGGTACCGCATTGGCCGTACTCGTGGCGGTGGGGTCCGTCTGCTCAGCACCCTCATGAGCGCGCGCCTGCATCTCTCTTTGCGCGTCTAGCGTCAGGCGGTACCGGTTGGACTCCCGCTC
>CBFHSJ010000096.1:0-7066 GCA_965658485.1 Luminiphilus sp. | reverse complement strand
CGCCAGATGCTGCAAGAGATGGGTCGAGAGCCCACGCCTGAAGAGCTGGGCGAGCGCATGGAAATGCCAGAAGATAAAGTGCGTAAGGTCCTCAAGATCGCCAAAGAGCCCATATCAATGGAGACTCCGATTGGTGATGACGAAGACTCGCACCTCGGTGACTTTATTGAAGACCTCACGATCGCATCACCGGTAGAGTCTGCAACCGAAGAAGGCCTCACTGAGGCGACCCGCGAAGTCCTGGGTGGCCTGACCGCGCGTGAAGCCAAAGTGCTGCGTATGCGCTTTGGTATCGATATGAACACCGACCACACCCTCGAGGAAGTCGGCAAGCAGTTTGACGTGACGCGCGAGCGGATTCGCCAGATCGAAGCCAAGGCACTGCGCAAATTGCGCCATCCCACTCGCTCCGATTACCTGCGCAGTTTCCTCGACGAGTAAACGACTAGCCAATATGCGCTGTCTCGCCACTCTGTTAGCGCTTTTTGGGTGCCTGATCAGCTGCGGAGACGATTCAGCAGACTCCTCAGCCACCGCAGCAAATGCGATGACCGTCTCGCTGTCTGGCTCACCCAGCGCACAGATCTGGCAGCGGCAGTGCGCCGCCTGCCACGGTGCCGCCGGCGAGGGCGTCCGGGCACTCGGTGCGCCCGCGCTCACGCAACTCTCCGCTGATTATCTTACTCGGCAGCTCCAACACTTTGTCAGCGGCGTGCGGGGCACCCACCCTGATGACAACGCTGGCAAACGAATGGCGCTGAGTGTGGCGAATTTAAGTGAGACCGACATACCTGGCCTTGCAGCGCTGATCACCACCGAGCTACCACCTGCTCAGCCTGCTGTGACCCTGAAAGGCAATGCCTCACGGGGACAGGATTACTACGTCAATATCTGCAGTGCTTGTCATGCAGGTAACGCGCTTGGCAACGATGCGCTCGGCGCGCCTGCGCTCGCCGGAGTCAACGACTGGTATCTGAAGTCCTCTTATCAGAGCTATCTAGATGGTAGTCGTGGTACACACCCCGACGATTTCTACGGCGCCCAAATGGCGCGGCTTGCGCCCTCGCTGGCTAAAGGTGACGATATCGATGATGTCACCGCTTTTATCGCCACACTGCCACCCCGCCGATCGCCCTAGATTCTCTATAGTGGCGCTCATGATGATGCGTGCCGACGTCAAGCTGCGAAAAGCCGCGATACATCGCGTGCTCACTCTCTTCTTGTTAGCAAGCTCGGTAGGCCCAGTGCCCGCGAGTGGGGAGATGGCTGTCACTTCCGGGTTCCACCTCACTGACACCTGCCCCGCCTCCTTCGAGCTTATCGACGACAGCTGCGTTTTGCGCAGTCGCTATCGAGAGTACCGGTCGCTCCGCGATGCGGGGGTTGGCGGCCTTAAAACCGGCCTGCCGCCACTGCGTGAGGGTTTCACTCCGCAGCAGATCGATCTCGGGCGCTATCTATTTTTCGACCCCGTCCTGTCGGCAGACGGCTCGGTCTCCTGCGCCAGCTGCCATGACCCGGCACAGGGCTTTGCCGACGGGCGTGCCCAAGCAGTAGGCATTGACGGGCAGACCCTTCCGAGATCAGCGCCCAGTTTGTGGAACATCGGCTTCTTTTCGACGCTGCTGTGGGATAGCTCCAAAAGCAGCCTAGAGGAGCAGATGCAGGGTCCGCTTTATTCTCCTGTTGAGATGGGCAACAACCCCGCACAGCTCCTTGAAGCACTTAACGGGAACCGAACCTACCGCGCCTTGTTTGAGCAGGCCTTTGGTACATCGCCCATTGCACTGGATCAGATCTATACCGCCATAGCCGCGTTTGAGAGTTCACTGATTTCATTGAACAGCCGCTACGACCTGTATGCACATGGCTATCACGCTGCGTTAAATGAAGATGAAATCGCTGGGCTCAATGTATTCCGCTCGTTTGTCGCTAGGTGCGCCGAGTGCCACACACCGCCGCTGTTCTCCAACCAGCAGTTGGCGGTACTGGGCGTCGCAGACGCGCCGGGCGAGCTCATTGACCCGGGCGCCCAGGCCATCACTGGCGACGCCACCCAGCGCGGCGCATTCAGAGTGCCTAGCCTGCGCAATATCGTCCGCACCGCTCCGTACATGCATCGCGGCCAGAAAGCAACGCTCGAGGATGCAGCGCGCTTTTATACCGGCGGTCGGGGCCATGAGGTGCCCGAAGGCGAATCGCTGATGATTCACTGGCACATTTGGGAGCCAAGGCTGACCGATCGCGAGATAACACTGCTGGCGACTTTTATGGGCGCGCTGACCGATGAGGCCTTCATGCCTCAGATCCCGACTGTCGTGCCCTCCGGGCTACCCGTTGTCGGTGTGGTTCAGGCCCAACAAGCACCGACAGAGCCTTTGGTGCACAATAAGGCCCAGATCGTGGCCACTAATAATGCGTTGCATAAAAATAGGCCTTGAAAGACAGCCCATGGGGGGGCAAACAATGATCAATCTATTGCTGAACTCACTCTATCGCGCGTGCGCCGCTGCCTCAACACTGGTGCTCTTGCTCGGTGTCTCTGCAGCACAAGCCGCCATTATTGAGGTCCGCGAGGGCGAACGTATTCAGGATGCCGTGAATCGGGCGACCCCGGGTGACGAGATACGGGTGTATCCCGGTCTGTACAGTGAGACAGTCTATGTCGACAAAGACGACATTACCCTGCGCGGGGTGGTTGAGGGCGATGACTGGCCGCACCTTGATGGCAAGAAGCAGCTCAACGACGCCATCCTGTATTCCGGCAATGGTTTCTCGGTGGAGTGGTTCAAGATCACCCACTACAAAGGCAACGCCATCATGGGTCAGGCGGGGAATAACTTCTCCATTCGCAATAACTGGGTCATCGATTCCGGTGTGTATGGCATCTTCCCGGAGTTTGGCGAGAACGGACTGATTGAGAACAACATCCTCTCCGGCATTGAGGACGCCGCGATTTATGTCGGTATGAGTGACTACATCGATGTCCGCAACAATCAGGTGTTTGACAACGTTGCTGGCATCGAGATCGAAAACAGCCGCCACGTCTTGGTAGAGGGCAACCTTGCCAAGAACAATACCGGTGGCATATTGGTGTTCATCACCCCGGGGCTGCCGATCAAGAGCTCCTACGACGCGATCATCCGACGCAACTTTGTGCTCGATAACAACACCCCCAACTTCGGCATCCCGGGGTCACTGGTATCGCAGATTCCAGCCGGCAGCGGCATTATCGTGATGTCAGGGGATGAAGTGATCATTGAAGACAACGTAATCACCGGCAACAACAACGCCGGCATCATCATTACGAGTCAGGACTTCGTGACCGAGATCGCGACCGACACGGGCTCAGACCCTAACCCGGACGCAGTGCAGATTCGCGACAACGTGATGTTTAACAACGGCGCGGATCCCGAGGGTGAGATGAAGCTCCTGATGCTCACCAAGCTCTCCACCACAGGCCCCGACATTTTTGCTTATCAGGGCGCGACTGAAGCCGCGCGAGGAAGCTGCATCTCGCGGCGCGAGGCCTACCGCACACTGGGTGTCGATGACTGGGCGGACTGTAACAGCCCAACGATTCGCGCCAGCGACGCGATTGCCGGCCGAGAGCCCACCGAATCGACCCGCGCTTTAGCGACTAAAATGTTGCCGGAGCCGGCCGAGCCGCGGGTGATAAACGACGATGCATCAGGAGCGGAGATCGTGTACCAGGGCATCTGTGCGGGGTGTCATGCCTACAACGTGCGGCTGATTGGCCCGCCGACACTGGCCATTCAGGCACAGTATGGTGAAGACGCGGGCAGCATCGCGGCTTACATTGCCAACCCCGAGAAAAAACGGCCCGACTTTCCGACTATGCCGCCGCAAGATCATCTCTCCGAGCCCATGCGGCAACTGGTGGCGGAGTATATGTTGGCGCTCACCAACTGACCTCAGTGCCCCAGTGTTCTAGAAGCTCGAATAGCAGAGACTGAATATGCCTACCACCCAGCAGTTCGCCAACGTAAAAGAAAAGCGCATCGCCTATCTTGAGGCGGGTACCGGCGACCCCATCGTGCTGCTACACGGGAACCCAACGTCCTCCTATTTATGGCGCAACATCATTCCCGAGTTAGAGGGGCGCGGGCGAGTGATCGCGCCCGATCTCATTGGTCAGGGGGATTCCGAAAAGTTGCCCGCCATTGAAGGCGCTGACCGGTACAGCTTCGAGGTCGCCTACGAGTATCTTGACGGCCTGCTGCATGAAATCGGTGCGGCCCAAAGTGTGACGCTGGTTATTCACGATTGGGGTAGCGGGCTCGGCTTTCACTGGGCGCGGCTCAACCCGAACTCAGTGAGAGGCATCGCCTACATGGAAGCCATTGTCATGCCCATGAGCTGGGAAGACTGGCCAGAGAGTGCCCGGGGTATTTTTCAAGGATTCCGCTCCGTCAAAGGCGAGGATCTGGTGCTGGAACGTAATATGTTTATCGAGGCGGTATTGCCCAGTTCGGTGATCAGAGATCTCACCGAAGAAGAAATGGCCGTCTATCGGGCGCCGTTTGATACGCCCGATAATCGACAACCAACCCTCAACTGGCCGCGGCAGATACCCATCGAGGGTGAGCCCGCGCACATGGTGGAGCTGGTAGCAGCCTATGGCGCCTTCATGGCCGGCTCCGATATCCCCAAATTGTTTGTAAATGCCGATCCGGGTTCGATTCTAGTGGGCAAACAGCGCGACTTTTGCCGCAGCTGGCCAAACCAGCTTGAGGTTACCGTAAAAGGCCTGCACTTCCTGCAGGAAGACTCCCCACAAGAAATTGGTCAGGCGATTGCAGCCTGGCATGCTGCACTTTAAGGAGATTCAATATGTCTGACGTTCCCGTTTATGTCGTCGCCAACTTCATCGTGCACGATGCCGATAAATATCGAGAATACGAAAAAGGCTTTTTCCCCATCCTCAAGCGCCACGAAGGCTCTTTCTTCACTTACGATGACAACACGGTGACGTTCGAGGGGAACGACCCGCGCGAGGGGCGCATGGTGATGTTCACTTTTCCTTCTGAGGCGCAGGCCGTTGCCTGGTATAACGACCCGGATTATCAGGCGCTCAGTGAGCACCGGCGTGCCGGCACTGAACTTAAGTTTCTGACCATGGTTCATGGCCTTCCGCCGCGCAGCTGAGCATCATTCCCATGTCCGAAGACGAGCTCTACCCCACCCCAGATGAATACGATGATTACACGATGAAAGAATCACCGACTTACACCCCGCCAAAAGTCTGGCAGTGGGACCAGGATGAAGAGAACCGCTTCTCCAAGATCAACCGGCCTATTGCGGGCGCCACGCACGACAAGGACCTGCCGGTTGGCGAGCACCCCTTGCAGCTGTATTCCCTCGCCACGCCCAATGGGGTGAAGGTTACGGTGATGCTGGAAGAATTACTGGCGCTCGGTATCAGCGAGGCCGAATACGATGCTTGGCTGGTCAACATTATGGAGGGAGACCAGTTTTCCAGCGGCTTTGTCGGCGCCAACCCCAACTCCAAAATCCCGGCGCTGGTGGACCACAGCACGCCCACACCCACCCGGGTGTTCGAGTCGGCAGCCATCGTCATGTATTTGGCCGAAAAGCATGGGCAGTTTTTGCCCACTGACTTGAGCGCGCGCGCTGAATGCCTGTCGTGGGTTTTCTGGCAAATGGGCAGTGCGCCCTTCCTGGGCGGCGGTTTCGGGCATTTTTATGCCTATGCCCCAGAGCGGCTCGAATACCCGATCAATCGCTTCACAATGGAGGTGAAACGCCAGCTGGACGTGCTGGATCGCAATTTGGCCGAGCGGGAATTCATGTGTGGGAACGAATACACCATCGCCGATATCACGATCCATCCTTGGTACGGCGCCCTCGCCATGGGAATGCTCTACGAATCGGGTGAGTTTCTCGACGTAGACTCCTACAAGAACGTGCAGCGCTGGACCAAGGCGGTGCAAGAGCGGCCGGCCGTTAAACGCGGCCAGCGCGTCAATCGCGTCTGGGGAGACGAGGCGAAACGTCTCCCGGAACGACACAGTGCGGCCGATTTAGACGACTGAGTGCCCCTCTCACTCAGCCCGGGTTCTGCTAGACTACGCGCCCTCACAGGGCCCATAGCTCAGCTGGTTAGAGCAGTCGACTCATAATCGATTGGTCGTAGGTTCAAGTCCTACTGGGCCCACCACTTCTGCCGACTCGCGCCGGCGTTAAGAGAAGCAGGCATGCGTTAAGAGGTGGTAGCGGTAATTCTGCAGTCAGGGCTTGAGCAGCCCGCATGGTCGCAGAACAAAACAGGCACCTTGGCTCGCATTTTCGGGCCAAAGTGGCACTGACTGAAATTTAAACACAAGGAATTAGACAGATTAATGAGCGATACACTTTCACTGAACAAACTGGAAAAACTCATCGAGCTCGAGACTCAACTCCGCGATGAGTACCAACAGCAAATCGACAAAAAAGACGCTGCTATTGCTGAGTTGACGCAAGGCAAAGCCGCAATGGAATCAAAAATGGCTGAGCTGGAAAAAACCATCTCTACCCAATTGGCAACCATTAAAGATATGTCCAGTAAAGCCAATGACACACAAGCGCTCGAGCAGCGTAACCGGGAGCTTCATAACCGGTCAGAGAATATGAGAGAAGAAGTGGCGGTAGCGAAAAGTCGTCTTAAAGCTTTACAAAAAGATCTTTCCGCTGAGCGCGCCGAGCTGGCCGAACTCAAAAAATTTGATCCGCAGCGACTGCGCAAGAATCTGGACGCATCAAAGAAGAAGCTGGCTGAAAAAACAACAGCTGCCGACAAGCTGCAAAAGTCACTGAGTCAAGCACGGTCTGAGAACAGCCAGCTCGAGCTGAAGATCAAAGAGCTGGAGGCGCAGCTGGAGAAAACCAGCGACCAGCAGGGCGATCAGGTGTCAGAGGAGCAGGAAGCAGCCTAATCAGGTGATCAGCTGACGAGCACATTGCTATTAGAAGGGTCTTACATACACTGACACCTGCTGACGGCAGCTTCACTGGAGAGACAGCACCATCAGCCTTCTGGATCTTG
>CBFHSJ010000095.1:0-7120 GCA_965658485.1 Luminiphilus sp. | reverse complement strand
TTCAAAATGACGAATGTGGCGGAGCATGACCTGGCTCAGTGCGCCCTGCGCCCACTCACCGGCCTTAATCAGCGCCGCCACCTCTCCGCCCAGCACGGAATCGTCCAGAATGCTCAGATAAACCCCAAACAAAGCGCGATCTTCAGGACCCAGCTCGTCTTCGAGGTTCTCAGCAACCTGCTGAATATCGCTGCGAACGCTCGCCAGCGCCTCTCTGAAGGCCTTCAGCTCAGCCCGGCGATCCAATGACTCCCTCGACGGCACTGTTTGCAAGTCGGCATGGGGCGAAACCCAGGCTGCTATACCGATACCGATCCCAGAGCACGCGGCCACCCCTGACAGGCGCGCGCCGCCCTCCGCATCCTCCGGCACCGTCGCCGACTCGCGGATCACACCCGCCAGCTCTGCGTGTGCGATCAGACCTGCCAGCTGCGCTGACACGGTAATGAGGAAAGCCTCCTCGTCTTCCGAAAACCGGCGGTGATCGCCCTGCTGCACCACCAAGACACCCAGCAGATCACGCTGATGCACAATGGGTGCACCAAGAAAGGCGTTAAAAGGCTCTTCACCCAGGCCCTCAACCAACTGAAACTGGGGGTGTGCGCTGGCATCATCCAAATTCAGTGGTTCTTCGCGGGTGGCAACCCAGCCCACCAAGCCCTCATCGAAACCCAGCCCGAACTGACCCACCTTCTCTGAATTCAAGCCCTCGGTCGCACGAAAGACCAGTTGCTGTTTGGCTTTGTCGTGCAGGTAAATCGTGCTGACATCGGTGTGCATCGCAGCTCTGACTTGCGCGACGATCAGCGCGAGCGCGTCTTCAAGGGAGTCCGCAGCGTTCACGTCCTGAATCAGCCGGCGAAGCACCTCAAGCATTAACGCTGTCTCCTGCGTCTGCGCTGAGTGCGTGGCTTTGGCGCCAAGCGGCCTGCTAACTGGCTCAATGCGTTGCGGTATACCGCCTGCTTGAAGTCAACGACCGCGGTCACAGGATACCAGTAGCTCACCCACTTCCAATGATCGAACTCGGGGTCATCGTGGGCCGCCAGATTGATATCACTTTCAGCGCCTGTGAGGCGGAGCAAAAACCAAATCTGCTTCTGGCCAATACAGATGGGGTCCTCGGTTTTGCGAATGAATCGCTTGGGCAAGCGATAGTGAAGCCAGCCTTGGGTGCGACCCAACAGCTCGACGGACTCCGGGCGCAGTCCCACCTCTTCCTCCAGCTCTCGGTACATCGCCGCCTCAGCGCTCTCATCGCGGTTCATGCCGCCCTGGGGAAACTGCCAGGAGTCGCGGCCATTAATGCGACGACCCCATAAAACCTTGTCGTCATCATTACAGACCACAATCCCCACGTTTGGGCGAAAGCCGTCGCGATCAATCACGCGTTCTTTGTCTTCTGCCTGCTCCAAGATCATTTTCCGGAAGTTAATCAGATAGTGGCCCGGGATTGAGACGCGGGCCTCGTGTCCGTATTCTTCCACACATCCTCCTTCGACGGCACGTGAGGAAACATCTTTCTTCGACAGCGAATCGGGGCACCCTATGGCACTGGCGATATTTGACCTCGACAACACGCTACTGGCAGGCGACTCCGACCACCGATGGGGCGAATTTTTATGCGATGCCGGCTTGGTTGATGCGGACACCTTCCGGCTCAAAAACGACGCGTTTTACGCCGATTACCAGTCGGGGCAGCTCGATATGACAGCCTACCTCGACTTTGTGCTCGAGCCGCTGGCCGGGATGACGCGGTCAGCCGTCCGGTCGCTTCAGCGGCAATTCGTAACGGAGTGCATTGAACCGATGCTGCTCGACAAAGCGTTTGATCTGCTTAACGAGCACCGTATCAAAGGAGATACGCTTCTGATGATGACCGCCACCCATACAGTTGTGGCTGAGCCGGTGGCAGCGAGGCTCGGATTTGAGCACTGGCTGGGTAGCGGAGTCGGCCTACAGGACGAGTGCTATACCGGTAAAGCCCAGGGCAGCCCATGCTTTCGGGAGGGCAAGGTCAGTCATCTCGCCGCTTGGCGGCAGCGTCACCCCGAGGCCGGAGACCCAGCCAACAGCTGGTTCTACTCTGACTCTCACAACGATCTACCGCTGCTGAGTGCGGTGGGGCATCCGGTAGCCGTGGACCCCGACGACACCCTCCGCTCACACGCTGAGGCCAATCAGTGGCCGATCATGACACTGCGCTAGCGTCAGACAAATTCAATCGGCGAGGAGTGATACACCCGCCGCGCTAGCAGAGATCACCGTCAACCTGGGTAAGGTGACATAACCAGACAGCGTGCTCCGCGAGCACAGAGCTCAGCTGAGCGCCTGACCCATGAACCAGCGTTTCAGCCAGGCCTGTTGGTGCACCAAGCCCAGTCCAATATTGCGCGCGATGACAGCCAGCGGGTTAAGGCTGCCAAAGCCGCGCTTGAATCCCTCCATCGCCGCCATCATGGCGAGATTTTCCGTCTTTCTCTGGCGCTGATAGCGCTTGAGCACGACCGGGCTATCGATGGCCAAACCTTTGGCTTTACCCACTGTCAGTTCTTCGGCCAGCACCCTGACATCACTGAGGCCCAAATTGATACCCTGGCCTGCGAGTGGGTGAATACTGTGCGCAGCGTCCGCCACCAGCACCAAGCCCTCATCGATGTAGTCAACCGCATGAGACTGTCTGAGGGGGAAGCTCGCTCTCGGCCCAACAGCCAACGCTTGCGGCGCATCATCCCCCAGCGCGCGATTCAGCGCCGATACAAATGCCTCATCCGACAGCGCCGCGATCTGCTCGTGCTGCGACTCATCGAGCGACCAGACGATGGCCACTTTGTCTTCGTCAGCAAGTGGTAGCAAAGCGAGCGGACCACTGTCGAGAAAAGCCTGCCAGCAGGTGTCTTGATGACGGGATGCCAATGCCACGGTGCCCACGATAGCGCTCTGCTCATAGCTCCATTGGCGCGTTGGCATGGCCGCCCACTCGCGCACTCTTGAGCGCGCACCGTCCGCCCCCACGGTGAGGGGCGCGCAAAAGGTCGAGCCATCCTCACAGCGAATTTCCCAGCCAGAATCGGTGAGCATCATGCCGTCCATGGCACATTCCCATAGCACCTCAACACCGGGGCAGGTTTCCGCACATTGCAACAGCGCCTGCAGCGTCAGCCGGTTCTCAACAATGTGTCCGAGATACGGGGCGTTGACCTCGCTGGCGTCGAAGCCGATACGACCGCTGCCGTGGCCGTCCCACACCTTCATGCCTGTGTAGCACCCTGTGCGGCACGCGGGTATCGCTGACCAGGCTCCCAACCCCTCCAGAAAAGCGATCGATACTGGGGTCAGTGCGCTGACACGCAGGTCCCAGTCAGTAATCGCTCTATCGTCCGTGGGTGGCAGCGGGCGCTTAGCGCCATCGATTACCGTCACACGGAACCCCTCGGCCCCCAGCGCGCTCGCCAGCGACAGACCGGCGACCCCCGCGCCCACAATCAGGATATCGGGATGTGTCATGGCCCGCTCAGCCTACTCACCAGAGAGAACCGCGGGCATTGCGCTGACCGGTGCCAAGGTCGGCCACCCGGGCACGCGCTGCAGGAACCAGGTCGAGCAGGGCCAACGACAGATTTCTCGGTGCATCAAGCAGCGGGCCCCGGCGATTGAAGAGCGTTGCCAGCAGGTCCGTACTTCTTGTGATGAAGCGCTGCTCGTCAGTGGCGCGCTCAAGGTAGTGATTCAGACTACCCAACTGGCCAATAGGTTGACCTTTGCGCACCGCTATCGCCAACTCAGACGCCAACAGTCCCGCCTCCCGCAGCGAGAGATTGAGACCCTGCCCAGCTACCGGGTGCAGCGTGTGCGCCGCATTCCCCACCAGAAGAAATCCTGATCGATATTGCTCAGAGGCATTGAGACGCACCAGCGGCCACTGGCTACGCTGCCCCACATTGCTGACTCGGCCAAGTCGCCACCCAAAGGCGTTCTGAAACGCGGAGATAAAGGCTTCGTTCCCCAAGCTGCCAAGGGTCTCGATCTCTTTATCCGGGACCGACCACACCACATTGAAGCGCTGCTCTGATCGCGTCAGGGAGGGCAGTGGCAACACTGCCAGCGGACCATGGGACGTGAAGCGCTCGAAGGCACGCCCCTGCTGCTCTCCAGGAAAGCTCGCATTAAATACCACCGCGTGATTACCGGTGGGACGCTCCTCTACACCAATACCGAGCCCTTCAAACCACGCCTCGGCAATACCCGCGGCGAGCAGCACCAGATCCGCGGTGAGCCGCTCGCCATCGTCGGTCTGCACAGCCGGCCTCTCCGCACCAGCCTCCAGCGAAACACAGCGGACAGGGGCGCGGACGGTCACACCCAATTGTTCTGCGCGCGCCAGCAATGCTCGACCCAGCTCGTGATTTTCCACCACGTAACCTAATGCCGGTACGTCGAGCTCTTCGGCTGTCATCAGGGCGCTGCCAAAATGACCGCGATGGGACACATGGATGTCGCCGATCGCGCCAGTGTGCGACGCCAGCGCAGACCACAGATCCCAGCGGTTCAATAACTCAACGGAGTGGAGGTTCAGCGCTGAGCCCCGGGTGTCCATAGGGCTGGGTGTTCCCGACCGAAAGGGATGCGCTTCCAGCAAGGTAATGTCCAAGGTCGGGGTCTCTGTCGCCAGCGCGATAGCGAAGGAGAGACCTGCCAGCCCCCCCCCAAGAATCAGTACTTGCGGCCCGTCGCTCATGACGCCTCGGACATCAGCGCCTCAATCTCATCCGCGCGCTTAGGGACATCAGCTGTGAGTACATCGCAGCCGGTTTCTGTCACCGCCACGTCGTCTTCAATACGAATACCAATGCCTCGCCAGCGCTTAGCGACCTTGGTGTTGTCGGCTGCTATGTAAACACCAGGCTCAATGGTCAGAACCATACCGGGCTCCAGCTGCCGCCAGCGGCCGTCGACGCGATAGTCGCCCACATCGTGCACGTCGAGGCCCAGCCAGTGGCCCGCGCGGTGCATGTAAAAGTCTCGGTAGGCCTCAGCCTTGATCAACTCCCGCTCCTTTCCCTTCAACAGGCCCAGCTTAATGAGGCCCCGTGTAATCACGCGTACCGTGGCATCATGGGGCTGATTCCAGGTGTTGCCCGGGCGCACCTTGGCGATCGCGGCGCGCTGTGCCTCGAGTACCAGGTCATATATCGCCCTCTGTTCTGAAGAAAATTGGCCGCTGACCGGGAAGGTTCGTGTGATGTCGGCAGCGTAGCCCTGATACTCGCAACCGGCATCAATCAGCACCAGATCGCCGGCCTTCATCCGCGACGCGTTTTCTGTGTAATGCAGCACGCAGGCATTGGCGCCCGACCCAACAATGGAATTGTAGGCTGGAAATCGTGCACCATGCTCTGAGAAGGTGTGCTGAATCGCTGCCTCAAGATGATATTCGTATCGTCCTGGCTGGCACTCTTGCATAGCCCGAACGTGGGCCGCCGCACTGATTTCACCCGCCTTTTTCATAACGCGAATTTCCGCCGCGGATTTGATCAGACGCTGCTCGTGGAGCAAAAAAGCCAGGTCCGTGAAGTCAGCCGGTGGGGCCGCGCCCGATCGCACCAATCTGCGAATTTGATTCACCCATCCCATCACGCGCTGATCAAATACATCGTCATGACCCATGGAGTAGTAAATGCGCTGCGTACCTTCAATCAAACCGGGGAGGATCTCGTCGAGATCATCAATCGGAAAAGCATCATCGACCCCAAGGTAAGCAGCGGCGCCCTCTGGTCCGAGACGGTAGCCATTCCACAGCTCCATTTCCGGGTCTCGCTCTCTGCAGAACAGTACGACCTGACCCTGTCGACGTCCGGGCACAAGAACCAGCACTGCGTCGGGCTCTTCAAAGCCTGTGAGGTAGAACAAATCGCTGTTCTGGCGAAAGGGATATTCTGTATCGCGGCTTCGGGTCACCTCGCGTGCGCCGGGAATGATCGCAATACTGTGGCGATCCATCATCGCCATCAACTTTTTGCGGCGGCGGGTATATTCAGCTTTAGAGATTTTCACTGTTGCCTTCCTGTAAAGATTGCGCCTCATTGACAATGTTAATCGCCGCGAAGCGAATGTACTCGATGATGTCTTCAAGTTGACGCTCTGCGTCCTCAGAGTCTCTCTCATCGGTGTCGACCTGAGCAATCGCCGCCATATCCTTGAGCGCCTCTGCAGTCATGTTCGGGACGGGTTCACCCGCTGCCTCTCTGAGCGTAATGCCCTGCGTAAATCCCGATAAAAACCCCCGACTCCATTCAGAAATAGACAGCAGACGCTCCTCCAGTGAGCCGTCGTCCTCCGGCAGTAAGGGCTGAAAGGTGTAATCGGCATCCTGTATCGCCGACAAGGTCGCCAGACTCAAGCGAGAGACAAAATCGACTAGGTCGCCCGTGATATCAGTGCCAAGCGCTTTTTCCAGCGCAGCAACCGTCGCCGAAAAATGATGTTCCGTGTGCGGGCTGAATCCCGCCCCTAACAAACCGGCCATCGCACCATGTAGCGTAGAGGGATTCACTGTCAGGCCTACATTAAAAAGACTATCCGCCGCTTCTTCCCAGGACGGCATATTTTCGAAGGCGCCAAGTGCATCAAGTAACACTGTGAGTCGTTCCTCAATCAAGATGAATGTGGGTCATCAGAGCTAGGCTTCTCGCGGTCAGGCTACCTAAAACCTGATCAAGCGAGAGCAGTCTGCTCTACGCAATGGCACGTTGACCCAGTGAAACAACGGGCATTATAGTGCTGGCTTGCTTATAACGCAGTGTACCTTCAGTGGCTGACAACCTCATCCAGGCGCTAGAAAAAAAAGTCAACGACCTGATCGAACTCAGCCGCGAGCTGAATCGTGAGAATCGCGCCCTGAAGCTTCGTGCTGCAGAATTGCAGCGAGAGAGAAGAGAGTTGCTGGAGCGACAACGACTTGCCAGCGAGCACGTAGAAAATTCGCTTGCCAGGCTACGCTCTCTGGATGGTAGCGCGTGAGTCGCCCCAACACCGTCAGCGTCGATATTCTCGACAAGGAATATCAGGTGGCCTGCCCCCCCGACGAGGAAGCCGGGTTGACTCAGGCGGCGCAATATCT
>CBFHSJ010000094.1:0-7195 GCA_965658485.1 Luminiphilus sp. | reverse complement strand
CGTGCCAACAGGACCACTGCGGTTACTCGCCGGCATGGAAGCCCTGACAGGCTTTGTATTGATCACCTGGACAGCGTCGTATCTGTATCTGGAAATGACCCAAATGCGAGAGGTTCAGTCCTGAGGCTTTAGTCGGCGTCGATCAAAGCAAACCGCGGGACCAGGCCATCTGGCGTCTCAACGCTTTCCTGAAACATCGATAGAGGACGCACCCAGAGGCCGCGCTCGCCGTACTCGGGTCGGTACACTACCAGTGCCTCCCCGGTTTCTGAATGCTGCGCAACTCCCATCACGGTGTACTCACCACCCTTGTAATGGCGGTATCGGCCCGGCGCCAGATCGCTCATTCGGCGATGCCGCCAAATGCCTTGACCAAGTCGGCCTGCAGGCCTGCGAGAATCTCGCAGAGAATGAGAAAATCTGCATCGGCCCGGGCCAGCGGGTCCTCAACCAACTCGTCGTTGGCTTCGCGGATGGCATCGCTGAATTTCAGGCGGCGCAGAGACAGATCTTTATCGACCACAGCCGCCACCCGCGCGCCCCACTCCAATGCCAGTTTTTCAACCTGATGACCCGAGGCGATATGCGCCAGCACCTCTTCACTATCCAGAGGCACGCCTCGCACTTTTACCGAGCTTCCCTCGTCGCGCTGATCGGCAAAATCGGCCTCATCGCCAAGCTCAATCGTATCGGGGACGCCGCCCTGCATCAGCCATTGGGTCATCATGTGGGCGGGGGCTTTTTGGGTTTCGGGCAATACAGCAGGCAGGTTGCCAAGCGCCTCGCGCAGATGGTTGAGCACCTCTTCCGAGCGCCCGGCGCTGCTACTGTCGATCCAGATCCACCCGGCCTGATCGGCGATAATCGCGCGAATGCTGCTGGACCGGGAGAACGCGCGAGGCAACAGATCCTGCGTGACCTCATCGGTCACCGCCAGCCGCTCACGGCGGCTGACCTTGCGCCCCTGTGCCTTGGCAATTTGCGCGCAGCGCTCATTGGCCTGCTCGCGCACTACCGTCGCAGGCAGGAGCTTCTCCTCGCGCTTGAGCCGCACCATCCAGTAAGGCCCCGCCGCATGGACCAACGCCGAGGCCGCATCATCCAGCGCCGGCACCCAGCCCAAGCTGCTCGCCTGAGCCGGCGTACAGTTCGAGAAAGTACGGGTTTGAAGACGCCGCTCCAGCTCTTCGGCGTCGATGCCGAGGCGGTTGGGTAAACGGTAAGGGCGAAGCGCGCGGAACCACATAAAAATTATCCGAGGGGTGTCATGATCGAGGGCCGCGCAGTGTATCGCAGTCTTCGCCAGCAGGTAGGACTTGGCCTAAAATCTCTGTACTGACACCGGGAGCACCTCATGCGATACCTCCACACGATGATCCGCGCCGCCAATCTTGATGACACCCTCGACTTCTTTGTCGACAAACTAGGGCTAGTCGAGGCCTACCGGTATGACAACGATGCCGGCCGCTTTACGCTGGTTTTTCTTAGCGCGCCGGATGATTTGGAAGGCGCCAAATCTCGGCAAGCGCCGCTGGTGGAGATCACCTACAACTGGGACTCCGAGACCTACGACGGGGGGCGCAATTTCGGGCACCTTGCTTATCAGGTCGACGACATCTACGCGACCTGCCAACAGCTCCTAAACAAGGGCGTAACGCTAAACCGCCCACCCCGCGACGGGCGCATGGCGTTCATCCGCTCACCCGACGGGATCTCGATCGAGTTATTGCAGTCCGGTGACGCACTGCCGCTGCAGGAACCGTGGCAGTCGATGGGAAATACTGGAGAGTGGTAACGCCTATCGGTTGAGGAAGGCCAACATCCAGCGCGCAACACGGCCTCCCTCGTGCTCGCGCGTATCAAAACTCGCCATGCCCTCTGCCACGCGCTCAGCACCGATCAGGTCGTGGCGAAAGCTCATGATCTCTCTAGAGTAGTCCGGTATGAATTCGGGGTGGCCCTGAAAGGTCAGGATGTGCCCCCCAAGGGTCATGCCCGCCACTTCACAGTGGTCATTGCTCGCGATCTGTCGGGCGCCAGGCGGCATGGTCATCACCTGATCCTGATGTGAGGCGAGCAAGCAAAATTGATCACCATCGGCCAGATCGAACACCGCCCGGTCGACGTCGTAGCAATTCACGCCCACGCCCCAGCCCTTTTCGGACTTGCCCACCGAGCCGCCAAGAGCCTGCGCCACGAGCTGGTGGCCAAAACAAATGCCTATCACTTTGCGCCGGGCGGCGTGGCACTCCCGCACGAAACCCTCAAGCGCACGGATCCAGCCCTTGTCGTCGTAAACGCTGCTCTTGCTGCCGGTAATCAAGAAGCCGTCCGCTGATTCCACGCTGTCGGGCAGCTCCCCCACTTCCACGTTCCAGGTTGTAAAAGTCAGGCTGTCGTCCTCAGCCAACAACAAGCGTTCGAACATATCCGGGTACTCACCGTAAGTCAGCACCCACTCGGGCCTGACGGAATCGGTGCGCAAAATACCGATGTGCATACTCAAGTGCTCCGCTACAACTGCTAGCCCGCGCGACAACCGCTGCGGCGCGCCAGCGTACGCCAACTTGGCAATTGTGACAAAGTCATCAAACTGACACAGCTCCGTCACGAAAGTGCCACATGCAGCTTCTACATTGGGCGGTATGGCAATACTGTCGACGCTGCACCAATGGGACGCGCGACTGTTGAAGCGGCTCTTTCAACAGGGCCAACGTCGACGCCCACTGATTCAGCTTTCAAGAATAGTGTCACGGAGTGGCGACGGGTATCTGCAAGTCGCTTTCCCCATTACCGCTTGGTTGCTCACTTCGCCCGCAGCCTCTGCATATGCTGCCGCTCTAGCACTAGCATTCACCATAGAACGAGCGATCTACCTGATACTCAAGAACGGGCTTCAGCGTCGGCGACCGCAAGAGATCATCCCAAGCTTCAACGCGCTGGTGTCGCCATCGGATCGGTTCAGCTTTCCCTCGGGGCACACCTCGGCGGCATTCTGCCTGGCCACCACGACAGGCATTATCTTTGGAGGCCCCTTCTTGACCCTCTATGGGTGGGCATGCGGGGTTGGGCTGTCACGGGTTTTATTGGGCGCGCATTTCCCGGGCGACACCGTTGCGGGCGCATTGATGGGTAGTGCGATCGCCATGATGGTCGCCTCGCAGCTCGGCCTGCTCTAGGAAAAATCACTTGCGCATTCTCTATGGGGTCCAGGCGACGGGACAGGGCCACATCAGCAGAGCCCGCGCGATGGCTCACGCCCTCAAACAACATCCTGATGTTGATGTCACGTGGTTGTTTTCAGGTCGACCGCGAGAGCGCCTGTTTGACATGGAGCCGTTCGGGGACTTCCAACATCGCGCCGGACTGACCTTTGTCACGGAAGCCGGTCGGCTTAGATATCGAAAGACCATCATGGCCAATCGCTATTGGCAGTTTATTCGTGATGTGCAGCGACTCGACGTCAAGGCCTACGACCTGGTTGTCACCGACTACGAACCCGTCACCGCCTGGGCTGGCAAACTCAAAGGGCAATCAGTACTGGGCATCGGACATCAGTACGCTTTTGGCAAAAACACGCCTGTAGAGGGTCGATCACTCGCCCAGCACGCCGTGATGTCGTTGTTCGCACCAGTGGCCCGGGGAGTCGGGCTACACTGGTCTGATTTTGGGGCCAATGTTTTACCGCCAATTCTCGATCTACCCCCCGCACCCGCAGCCACGGCTAACAATCATATTCTGGTGTACTTACCCTTTGAGGATCAGAGCGCGGTCACAAAATGGCTCAACGAATTCTCAGAGCATCGCTTCATTCAATATGCGAGCACACTGCCAAACGACGAACAGGGAAATGTGGAGCGCCGAACCGCGAACATCGCCGGATTCAAGGCGGACCTTGCAAGTGCTCGCGGGGTTGTCTGTAATTGCGGCTTCGAACTGATCTCGGAGTGTTTGCATTGGCGCAAACCCGTTCTCACGCGGCCTCTGGCAAAGCAGATGGAGCAACTCTCCAACGGCGCAGCACTGGAAGCCTTGGGTTATGCGACCGTCATGCGCCAAATCGACAACGAACTGACCGCACGCTGGTTAGCCGCCCCCCCCACAGCGCCGAACCTATCGTTTCCCGATGTCAGCGCAGCGCTGGCACACTGGCTTGCCAATGGCGCAAAGCCTCCCGTCGCCACACTGGGGGAAGCGTTATGGGGAAAACCCGCCACCGTCTAACGCTGGTAACACTAATGCTGCTCGGCACCCTAACTGCCACCGCGGTCAGCGCTGGGACGACCTATGTCGGTAATGGCGCCTGTGCCGGGTGCCACGAGCAGGCTAGTGCCGATTGGACAGACTCTCATCATGATCTGGCGATGCAGGACGCCACGCCCGAGACGGTCCTGGGCGACTTCAACAACGCGACTTTTGATTATTTTGGCGTGACCACGACCTTCAGCCAAAAAGGGGACGCCTTTTTCGTCGAGACCGATAACGCTGTGGGTGAGCTGGAAACGTATCCGGTCGAGTATGTTTTTGGGGTGGAGCCCCTGCAGCAATATTTATTGCCCCTTGGTAACGGTCGCTTGCAGGCGCTCTCGGTCGCGTGGGATACCCGGCCCGAAAGCGAGGGCGGGCAACGGTGGTATCACCTTTATCCCGACGAGCACATCGCGGCCGGCGATCCGCTGCACTGGACGGGCGGTTTCTTCAACTGGAACACCAGTTGTGCGGAATGCCACAGCACCCACGTTGAAAAGCGCTATGACGCGGTAAACGATCGGTTTGATACCCACTACGAACAGATCGATGTTGGCTGTGAGGCCTGTCACGGGCCGGGCAGCGAGCACCTTGCGCTCGCCGACTCAGGAAAACTGTCTCCCGCTCAAACCGGGTTTGAGATGAGTCTCAAGGCGAGAGGCACATGGCAATGGGCTGAAGGCACCCATATCGCGCAACGCAGTGAGCCCCTCGCCTCGAACCACCAGATTGATAGCTGCGCGCGCTGTCACGCGCGGCGTGGCACCCTAGGCGACTACCACCCGGGTAAGCCCCTACTGGATACCCATCGCCTGGCTATCGTCGAAGAGCCTCTCTACTGGCCCGACGGGCAGATCCGCGACGAGGTCTACGTATATGGATCATTCATCCAGAGCAAGATGCATCAGGCCGGGGTTGCCTGCACTAATTGCCATAACCCGCACAGCAACCAACTGGTTGTCGAGGGCAACGGCGTATGCGCCCAGTGTCATTTGGCCAGTACATACGATAACCCCACACACCACCGACATCAGATTGCGTCCGCCGGCAGCGCCTGCGTGAATTGCCACATGCCGAGCCAGCTATATATGGGTGTCGACTCGCGGCGCGATCACAGCATGCGCATCCCACGGCCAGATCTCTCCATGAGTACGGGGGCGCCCAATGCCTGCAACCAATGCCATACCGACCAGAGTGCGGACTGGGCGTACTCGGCCTTGGCGGATTGGGGTGTGCGATTCGAAGATCGCAGGAACCACCCCGCGCGCGCGTTTCACGCCGCCGGCCGAGGTGACGTGCGCGCCGCACCGGTGCTGTTAGAAACCGCCAACAATGCGAACAACAGCGCTATGCTGCGCGCCTCGGCCATTACGCAGCTCGGCCGCCTGCTCCCTGAAAGACTGATGCCTTCCCTCCCGCTGTGGCTAGAAAGCGATGATCCGCTGATTCGTGTAGCAGCGGCAGAAGCAGCAGGGCAACTGCCGCCAGAGCAACAACTCGAGCGTGTACTGCCACTTAGTGAAGATCCGGTGCTTGCGGTGAGAATGGTGGCAGCAGAACAGTTGGTGGGGTTGGTTCCGCCAACTACTCCCTTGCCCGACTCGACAATGCCAGGCGTGCCCGGGCAACCGCTATCCGCTGAGGGGCGACCGCAAGTGAGTGGTCCGGTGGACGCGGTCTTCGACGAGTATGTCCGCGTGCAGTCTCAGCATCTCGATATGCCGTCGGTGCTCACCCAGCTCAGCAGCTTCCAGCTGGCTCGCGGCGATAGGGAGGCGGCAGAGGCGCTTCTGGTCTCAGCCCTTGAGAAGAATCCTCAGGCGAGCGCCTCCCGAGTCAATCTGGCAGATCTCTATCGCGCTCAAGGCAGAGAAACCGCTGCGCGAACAACCTTGGAGCGCGGAATACAGTTAAATAAAGAGGACGCATCATTCTGGTTCAGCCTTGCGCTCCTAGAGGTGAGAGAGGGCAATGGCAAGGCCGCTCTGGCGGCTTTGGAAAAAGCTGCATCACTAGAAGACACACCGAGCTATTACCACTACGTTTATGCTGTGGCGCAGCACGACCAAGGGCGACACACCGAGGCACTCGCCACGCTCAAAGCCACAAATCGTGCGGCGCCAGGTCAACCGAACGTGCTCATCGCGCTGGTGCAATACAGCCAGCTAGCCGGCGATATGCAGGCAGCTCAGCGCTATCAAACTGAACTTCGCAACACGGCTCAAGCGGCCGGGGTGCAATAGGCAGGCGTCAGTCTGCGGGGGTCAGTTGCAGCGCCACAGTCACGGGAATCACCCGGCTAATGGCATTGAGGCCCGCGATCTCCTGAAGCGCCGCCACGCCGCCTTCCAATCCAAATTCTGCTGCATTGAGCAAAATGGGCTGAGTAGTAGCCGCGCTCACACCCTGATCCGTTACCGCGACGCTGAGTTGCGCGTCCTTGGTCACTGTCTGGCCATGCAAGTCGATTTGTAATGCCACATCGGTGACCCCGCCTACAGAGAGTGCTGCGACTGCCTCGGCATCCAGTTGCGCAGTAATCACGGCTTGAGGGTAAAGACCCACTTCGAACAGCATCTTCTTCATTCGCTCGTTGCGGATCCCGATATTGGTTTCGACAGAATCCAGCGCCACCCGGACCTCAACCTCACCTGTGTCGGTCACCGAGCCTGCGAGGGTCTCGAAATGACTGACCTCACCAATCGTGTTGTTCTTAATCGATACAAACCGTACCTGTGACCCGGGCCCGACCTGCCAATCGCCCAGCGCCGGCTGGGATAGCAGTGCAGCCGCGGCGCAGGCCAGTGCAAAATGCGTTCTCATGATGTGTGCTCCTTCGTGCGCCTGTGCAGCGCCCGGCGTAGATTGCTCACTATACGGGGCCGAGAGCACTCTGGACTCAGCGACATCGCACCGCAGCCGAGGTATCTCCAAACCACCGTTAACA
>CBFHSJ010000093.1:0-7331 GCA_965658485.1 Luminiphilus sp. | reverse complement strand
GGGGTTGTTATCCACACTGCGTGGTTATCTGGCGTCGCAGCGGTGGGCACTTAGGGCCTACAAAAGCCTGATGCCTCTCGTTGACCGCGCCCGGCTGCATCCATACCGGGATGCAGTGTTTCATTCCCCTAACTATTTGTTGCCGGCTTTTGTGGGGCCCACGGTAGTCACAATCCATGACCTTTCGATACAACGGTATCCCCAGTACCACCCTGCAGAGCGTGTACGGTTCTTGGATGCGCGCATAAAAGACGCGGCGGCTACTGCTACACGCATCATTACAGACTCCAACTGCGTGAGGACAGAAATCCTCGAGCACTTTGGTATTGATGAAGCGCGGGTGACGGCTATTCCCCTCGCTGCAGGCGAGCAGTTTAAGCCGCGTACCGAGGAGGACTGTCGCGCGGTGCTGGACACCCTGAAGATTCGTTACAAACAGTTTTTCTTGTTTGCCAGCACCATCGAGCCCCGTAAAAATCTGCTGCGGATCTGCGCGGCCTATAGAGCTTTGAGAGAGGCCGGTAAAACCGACTGGCCCATTATTTTTGTCGGGGGTGCGGGCTGGGAGAGCGAGGCCGAGCACGAAGAGATCCAATCATTGGTGCAACGTGGCTGGGCCCAGTATTTGGGGTTTGTCGACGCGGCGACGCTACCCGTTTTATACAGCGCGGCAGGTGCACTCGTTTTCCCCTCGGTTTATGAGGGCTTTGGGTTGCCAGCTCTAGAGGCACAGCAGTCTGGCACGCGGGTCATCACTAGTCTCGGCAGTGCCATGGCCGAGTTTGCCAGTGAGCACGATCTGCTGGTCGATCCTTTAGAGGTGGATTCACTGATAGAGGGCATGGCGAGCGCCGTGGAGTTGGCATTAGCAGGGGATGGCCAAGCCCTAGAGATCCATGGCTCAGGACTGAGTTGGCAAAACACCGCGCGGTTGACCGCCGATGTTTATCAAAAGGCCCTGGGAGCGAGCCCCTAGGGCTGTAGCATCCACTCCAAGGTGTTGCGAATCCCGAAGCGCCGCTGGCGTCCCGTGACCTGATCGATTTTTTCGCTACAGCCGCGCAGCGTTTTCACTTCGTTTGCTCTCACAAAGTCAGGGTTAACCCTCACCTCCATATCATGCCCCGTGATTTCTGCGGCCATGCTGATGCAGGTTTCAAGGGCTGTGGCCTCCCCGGAGCAAAGGTTGAATGTTTCCCCAAGGGGCTGTGCCTCGGCCAGCGCGCGATAAGCCCGCGCCACATCCCGCACATCAGAAAAGTCCCGCGCCACATGCGTATTGCCCAACTCAATATGGGGCACGCGCGCTTTAAAGTGATTCACGATTTTAGGAATCAGATACCGGGGCTCTTGACCCACGCCCGTGTAGTTAAAAGGCCGCGTTATTACAATGCCGAGCCGTGTCATATAGGTTTTGGCGAGGTACTCCATGGCCAATTTGCTGACCGCGTAGTCATTAGTGGGGTTCGCCGCCACGGTTTCGTCCAGCACCTCTAAGGTAGAGTTGCCATAGACATTGGCAGAGCTTGCCAAAATCGTGCAATGGGGCGGCGTGGGCGCGGTGCGCAGCGCCTCTAGCAGATGCCGTGTACCCAGCAGATTCACGTTGTAAAAAGCAGTGGGGTCAGCCTCCGCCACAAAAGCACTGGCCGCCAGGTGCACCACAACATGGGGCTTGGCGCGCTCATCAATTAGCTCGAGCGTCTCGGGTTGCAGCAAATTGATATTGAGATACCGCGGGTTGTCGGGCTTGGGTTGCAACCCAGCGCCCCATACCTCCCAGCCAGCGTTGGTAAATTCGTCGCAGACATAGCGCCCGGTAAAACCCTCGCTTCCTGTTACCAAGACGCGCTGTGTCATCGTGAGCCGGCGCCTAGCCGCCTTGTCTCCGTAAGTCAGCTTCCACCATCATGCGGCACAGTGCCTCCAAGGTCGTACTGGCTTGCCAGTCGAGCACCTGTGCGGCTTTGCCCGCGTCGCCCACCAGCAGGTCGACCTCGGCCGGCCGGTAAAAGGCCGGATTCACGCGAATGATTGGCTTACCGGTTGCGACATTCACGCCGATCTCCGACTCGCCCGAGCCCTCAAAGGCGACTTGGATGTCAGCGGCCCGACACGCGAGGCCCACAAAATCTCTAACGGTCACCGTGACCCCCGTTGCCAGCACGAACGTGTCGGGTTCGTCTACCTGCAGCATGCGCCACATCCCCTCCACGTACTCAGCGGCATAGCCCCAGTCACGTTTGGCATCGAGGTTGCCAAGCTCCAGCATGTCTTGGGTGCCCAGTTTTATCCGCGCTATGGCATCGGTGATCTTCCGCGTCACGAATTCCTTTCCTCTCAGGGGGGATTCGTGATTGAACAAAATGCCAGACGCGCCAAAGATGCCGTAAGACTCCCGGTAGTTGATTGTCGACCAGTGCGCGAATAATTTGGCGACTCCGTAGGGGCTGCGGGGGTAAAAAGGTGTCGATTCTGACTGCGGTACGGCCTGCACTTTGCCGAACATCTCCGACGTCGATGCCTGATAAAACCGGATGGCGGGGTCGACTGTGCGGATAGCCTCCAGCAAATTCAGCGCGCCCACGCCGGTAATTTCTGCGGTGGTAATGGGCTGCTCGAATGACACGCCCACAAAACTCTGTGCTGCGAGGTTATACACCTCTTGGGCTTCGGCCCTCTCGAGCAACCGGATAGTGGAAGACAGATCCGTTAGATCGTATTCCACGAGTTTGAGGTTGGGGTGATCAGTGATACCCAGCTCGTCGAGGCGCCAAAAATTGACTGAGCTGGTTCTGCGAAAGGTGCCAAATACGGTGTAGTCTTTTTCAAGCAGAAGCTGAGTGAGGTAGGCGCCGTCTTGCCCGGTAATGCCCGTTACGACGGCTCGGTTTCTGTTGTCCGACACGGTGGAGCTTCCTTCATGGCCAGTCATCAAGCGGCGTACGCTGCTCATGTGCGTTGTGCTGCGGGGTTATTGAGCGGTCGAGCCTGAGGCGCGCAGCACTGCCCTACACAGGCGAAAGTCTAGCATTGATTAGGCCGGGCGGGCGATGCTCGGCCCAGGCGCTCATCGGGTTGAGGGCAGCTGGTGATAGAGGTCTCGGATCGCTTCAGCTGAGGCCTCTATGGTGAGCGCAGTGAAAAATTTCTGGCGACCCTCTAGGCCTAAGCGAATGACAAGATCGGGGTCGTCACGCATTCGGCATAGCGCCTTGGCAAGGCTATTGATGTCATTGGCCGGCGCTACCAGACCAGTCTTGCCGTCTTCCACGAGCCACGACATCCCTGACCCTTCAACGTCTGAGACCACACAGGCTTTGGCGGCACTCATCGCCTCTAAAAGCACCATCCCGAATGACTCGGTCCGATCAGTCGAAGGCAAGCAAAGGCAGTCGCAACGCGATAACAGCGAGTCTTTTGCGCCGTCATCAAGCAATCCATGAAATCGTACGCGTGCAGCGAGGTTAAGGGAATCCGTGAGGCGCTCCAGCGACCGAGACAGTTCACCGTGACCCACGAGGTCGAGTGTAATCCCCTCGGTTTGAGCGATTGCCCGCAGCAGAATGTCGAACCCCTTGTAGTGGGTCATTCGGCCAATTGCGAGTACGTTGAGGTGTCCCTCTGTTGCGGCGCCAGCTCCGCCCGCACTCGCAGAAACCACTGCCGAATCATTGCGTACTGGGTCGTCAAATCGATCGTGAATACCAAGTGGTATCACCGCGCACTTGTTCTGGACCTTGGCAAGAGGTTGACTGGTCGCAAGATAGGGCGGAGATGACACCACGACCTTCGCGGCTCTTTTTAGCAGTGCTGACTCGAGAGGTGCGTAAAACCGGTAAGCGAGCCGTAAAAGCCAGTGGCTCTTTTCTGTTAATACATCGGACTGCCAATGAATCACCCAAGGGAGGCGTCTCGCGGATGGCAGTGCCAACGCCCAAAACGCAGAAGGGTTGGGCAGGTGTAGGTGCAAAATATCCGGCCGATCCTGCTCAATTAACCGGTGCAGGAGCCACGGGAAGGTGGGGCTGATGGGTGTAAAGAGTAATCGGCTCCAGGTGGCCGCCCTCACAACACGGAGCGCAGTGCCACTTGTTGAGAGTGATTCCTCTGAGGAATGCAGATTGATCTGCGACTGATGCACCAGCGCAGAGGGCGTGATGTCCAGTGTTGCCAAGGCACGCATGAGATCATGAAGGTAAGTTTCCATGCCTCCGGCGTGCGGGGGAAAATATTTACCGACGTGCAACACTTTTTTTGCCGTCGTGGGCGTGCTCATTCAGCCTCCGGGGACAGTACTAGGTACCCGGCTCCCGAGAAGAGCGGTCTGAGGGACGAGATCTGTGCGAGCTCGGCCGCTTTCTCTTGCAGCTGAGCGTCATTTTTTCCGAACAGGACCACGGTTCCCGAAAAGTGAGTCACGACCTGAGTCAACACTGATGCATCAATCGCCGCCGCACTCGTAGGCAACGCCATGAAAGGTAGACGCTGCGCCTCAAACTGGCTGAGTGAATCAAGGCTTGCTGTCAGCATGGGTGCCGCCGCGAGGGTTGGATTTTGTTTTATCGACGCAACAAGCGGTAATAAATGCGCACCGTCGAGTTTCACAATTTCAGCAGGGGCATCAGCGCCCGCTGGCGGGCCTCGCATCAGCGTAATGACATGATTGAGATGAGCACTACTTCCAAGTAGCCATAGGCCCGACACGGCCAAGAGCGTCCCGCGGACCGTTGCAGTGCCGCTTGCGGGTGCCAGCAGCCACCAAGCGAGTGCGACCACTAAAATAAGTATAAGAGCCGCCACCAGCACCCGCTGCAAGGCAACGGGCGCTGACAAATGCCCTGTGGTGGTATTGATGAGGCGATGACTAAGCGGAGCAGGTGTCATCCAGTGATGAATCAGCGCCGGTATGGCGTCTAGCAACGAATCGGTGAGTGTCACTGAACTTATCGCCGCCTGATCAAAATTCTGGGGCTTCGCGAGAAACCCCATTTCTGCTATCGGCCTCTGCCAAAAGTCCTGATATTCCGCCATGTCCAAAACTGACCGCCCGGAGAGGGGCAAAGGCGTGGAGTGCACACCTGGCTCGTCATTGTTGATCCAATAGAACGAGAGTGTTTCGGGCTCTTGCATCCAGGATTGGCTCACCACATATCGAGGTTGTACCGCGTTGCTGCGCGGCAACGGGATCGCCGCAACACCAACAGGTAGATTTTGGCCCCGGAACTGATAACCCTGTTGGGATTTCTGAAGTCCACCGACCACTGCCCGGAGTTCGCCCGCCGACACAATCTGTGTGGCCGTCGTGCTGCTTTGCGGCGCGCCCCACGATGACATGACGAGGCTCAGTGGCAGTGCCACTGCCAGTGCTAGGATGAGTCCGCTGCCACCCACCACCGCGGGCAGCAAGGTGCGGAGCTTTTCGTTACCCATATCAGGGCGCGCTCTCGCTTGGTCTTTGGTTGCTGAGTCTGTTGTCGTCGGGTTTGTTGTGGGCTCTATTGTCGCCAGGTGATCGGTTGCTGTGTCAGCTGTTACCGGCCCACTTAATGGTGCTTTGGCTTGCAAGACTGCGGTGATGGTAACAATGATTACGGGCACATTCTGTAACAGGAGCCGGTTGAGCGCGGTGCCGGTTTCGGCATAGAAGGAATGCACCGAAAGCCCGAAAATCACGACGTACAGGGCCATCAGGCATAACGCCATCAGGAGGTAACCAAAATAGTCGCGGAAATCCCTTGTCAAAAGCGTTACCAGTGCAATGCCGTAAAGTGGGACGAGCAGCAGAAAATTGCCCTGCAGGATACTCATCTCTAGAAACACAGGCGCAGGGTTATAGGGCCGCGCGGCAAATACGCCAAATGGGCCGGCACTAAGCGCTGACTCAGTCATACCCCAGCGACCGAGTGGTCCCAGATCTAGCGGCTGAGCGAACCCGAACGCAACAGCGACCAGCACCATGACCACCCATCCCCAGAGGGTCCATCGCCGCCAAACACTGCTCATCAGCACCACCGAACAACCCAGCATCAGCCAGAGCCAGCCCTCGGATTTCCAAAAACAACCAAGGGCAAGTAGCACCAAACTCATGGCTAGGGTGGAGAGCGCTTTGCGCTGCGTCCACAGGCAGATGCCCGCAAGCCCCATGCCGCTGGTCCCCATGACCCAGACATCCGCGTAGCCGGCAAGCAAACCGTGCCAGTGCACCAGAGGGGCTGTCACCAACAACGTGGCGCCGACGGGTGCTGCGATGGGCTGGTTCGGCGTTTGAAGGCGACACAACCCCGCCATGATCAGCGCGCTGGCAGTCATCACAAAAAACCAGGGGATGCTGGCGGCCTGATCGCTCCAGCCACCTGATACAGCGGCAGCAAATGCGGCAACGGCAGATACTGAAATGGGATAGTGCGCTGCGTGCAAGGTAAAACCTGAACCATTGACCAGCCACTCATTGAGTGTGGCAAAGTCGACGGCCTGATCGATAGTGACCCAGGCTTTGGCACGGAACATCCAGGTGGTGAACGCGTCCCAGGGGAATACCTGCCGGCTCATATTACTGAACAGGATCAGAGTGAGGTATCCCGCGACCAAACACAGGCACAGGACGTTCAACGCTACAATCCGCGAGTTAAGGGGCATGCCAGCCGGGAAAGACAGACTACCTCCCCGAATGAAACCGAAGGCGGTGACCGCCGCCGCACCGCAAGTGATCAATAAAATGGCCTGACTCACCTCAGAAAGCGCAAACCAGTTTTGGTTCACAATGAGGCTAACTACCGCCATCGCCACGAAAAACCCTAGTCCAAGATTGATCAATGTGTTGGGGGGTAATGCCAATCGGCGAGTCAAGGCCTGACACAGGCCAAAGCCGGTGAATGCCAAAGCGCAAAAACTCAACAACGTGAGGGCCATAGACGCCTTATACGGATGTACGCAGGGTAATTATGGCATTGAACAGCGCGCGGTGGTCCGCCCGCAGGGGTTGTTTGCCCTAGTGCATTGCCCGCGACGGGCTATGTTTGGGCCATTGAATATTGGCTGAGCAATGCGCTTTTTCTGAGCGCGAGGTCTGACCGGCGACTTTTTGCGCTGCTGCTTTCTGGTCTGCGAATTTGTAATGCCGGCCTAAATCTGCAATGGCCATATGTAAATGCGGGAAACGTTGATAAAAAAGTGGAAAATTTTTTTGTTCAATGAGCTCGCGCGCCAACTTGCACTGGCAGGGTTGTCATGCCGCGGGCTACCTTTCCACAAGTTAACGTCTAAAGCAGAATGGCGTCATGGTTGTAGGAGGGTGAATCCACGTTTTTCTGGATTATGGGCGGATATAG
>CBFHSJ010000092.1:0-7457 GCA_965658485.1 Luminiphilus sp. | reverse complement strand
CATCACGCGCTTGCCCAGCGCTGGGGTAACGCCCAGCCCCTCACGTATATTGCTCTCGCCTCTAAAATCGAAGGTGTTCAAAGTGTCTCTCCTGCTGACTTCAGGCGGCATTGTCTGCCATGTTTCGGGCAGTTTCCCGCGGCATGCGCCAGGGTTGTTAAACTAACGCCTCGATGACGATGGATGTTAAAGGGCGGTGTTGAATATGCCGCGAAGCGAGTATGTCGGATTCTGGTTCTGAACCCAAACAGCGGCCACGATTTGTGGCCGGTGCGGTCTGCCCTAGCTGCCAAGAAATGGATCGTATGGTGATTGATGGCGCGGCCGACGAGCGGCGGTGCGTCGCCTGTGGCTTCGTCGAGGCGCGACCCGATGCCGGTGCCAGCATGCCGCCAACCCGAGTCACCAGAGCCTCCGCCCGACGCGTCGAGACCGAGGCAGAGGCGGTGCGCTTACTGGACGAGTAAGGCCGGGCCGCCCCTAATGTCACCCCACCAAGGCGGCCTTAATGCCACGCCACAAGCCGACCCTGCTGTCACCTCACATAACTTCAAGCTATGTGAGGAATTAATGAAAAACATTGGCATTCATAATGTCGCCCGCGGACCATACGCTCCGCTGGCCAACGGTGCACTTTTGCCCGTGTATTTTTAAGCAACTTCGCTATAATCCCGGCGCTTTTCAGCCCCCTCAGTGGCTTGGGGTCTTACGCCACAAAGACAAATGGAGTTCACACGCGATGGGGAGAGTGTTCTCGGGAGCGGTCTTGGCATTTTTGGCGCCGCTCGCTGCGGCCCAAAATCAGGTCAATATGTCACCGGGGGTGACAGAGCTCGGCGCTGATATTTTTGAGCTCCATATGCTCATCATGTGGATCTGCGTCGTGATTGGCGTCGCTGTATTCGCTGTGATGTTCTACTCCATCTATGCCCACCGCAAATCAAAGGGGCATCAGGCGTCTCAATTCCACGAGAGCACAAAGGTCGAGGTCGCCTGGACGGTTGTTCCCTTCCTGATCCTGATCGCTATGGCGGTGCCGGCAACATCTACCTTGCTTGAGGTCTACGACAACGACGAAGCCGAGTTGGATATTCTGATTACCGGTTACCAGTGGAAATGGAGGTACGAGTACCTTGAGGAATCCGGCGAGCCGGTGGCCTTCTTTTCTAATCTGGCTACGTCCCAGGAAGAGATCTACAACACCGATGAAAAGGGGGACAACTACCTTCTGGAAGTCGATGAACCGCTGGTGATCCCGACCAATACCAAGGTGCGGTTTCTGATCACCGCCAACGATGTTATTCATTCCTGGTGGGTACCGGAAATCGCGGTGAAGCGCGATGCGATCCCGGGCTTTATCAACGAAGCCTGGACGCGGGTGCCTGAAGAGGGCATTTATCGCGGTCAGTGTACGGAGCTGTGCGGCTCGTATCACGGTTTTATGCCTGTCGTAGTGCACGCCGTATCGAGAGACGAATTTGACGCCTGGATGGCCGCCAAGCGCGGTGCGGCTGCGGCGCAGACGCAGCTGGCTATGCAAACCCTGTCGGTCGATGACCTGATGGACCAGGGCAAGTCGGTTTACGACAGTGCTTGTCTGGCCTGTCATGGTGCGCAGGGGCAGGGTGGTATCGGTAACGCTATTGCCGGCAGTGCCGTCGTGATGGGTGACCTCTCCAGTCACATGGCGGTAGTCGCCAAAGGTGTCTCGGGGACAGCGATGCAGGCCTTTGGTGGTCAGCTTAATGATGTCGAAATGGCTGCGGTGCTGACGTACCAGCGCAACGCATTTGGTAACAACACGGGCGATGTCGTCCAGCCCGGTGATGTCACCGGTATGAAGAACGGTTAAGGGGAAAAGACGATGGGTGCACATCATCACGGACCGGCTCAGGGCATTTCGCGCTGGCTGTTTACCACTAACCATAAAGACATCGGCACGATGTATTTGTGGTTCTCCTTCGCCATGTTTTTGCTCGGCGGCTTTTTCGCGATGGTCATTCGTGCGGAGCTATTCCAGCCGGGCATGCAGTTGGTTGAACCCGGATTCTTTAACCAGATGACGACATTGCACGGTCTGGTGATGGTGTTCGGCGCCATCATGCCGTCCTTTGTTGGGCTTGCTAACTGGCTGATCCCCATGATGATCGGCGCGCCGGATATGGCGCTGCCCCGCATGAACAACTGGAGCTTCTGGATTTTGCCCCCAGCTTTTTTGATGCTGGCCTCCACGCTCTTTATGGAGGGCGGTGCGCCTGCCTTTGGCTGGACCTTTTACGCGCCGCTATCGACTACGTATGCGGCGCCCTCGGTCACCTTCTTCATTTTTGCGATCCACATTCTAGGCGTGTCTTCCATCATGGGCTCGATCAACATCATCGCTACGGTGATGAACATGCGCGCGCCGGGTATGACCTACATGAAGATGCCGATGTTTGTCTGGACCTGGCTTATCACTGCTTTCCTGTTGGTTGCAGTGATGCCGGTGTTGGCTGGCGCCGTCACGATGATGTTGATGGACATCCACTTTGGGACCAGCTTCTTTAGCGCTGCTGGCGGCGGTGACCCCGTATTGTTCCAGCACATTTTCTGGTTCTTCGGCCATCCGGAGGTCTACATCATTATCCTGCCGGCGTTTGGCGTGGTATCGCAGATCATTCCGGCGTTTTCCAGAAAGCCGTTATTTGGCTATGCCTCAATGGTCTATGCCACGGCATCCATTGCGTTCCTGTCGTTCATCGTCTGGGCCCACCACATGTACACAGTGGGCATGCCGATCGCGGGTGAACTGTTCTTTATGTACGCCACCATGCTGATTGCGGTGCCTACTGGTGTGAAGGTGTTTAACTGGATCTCGACGATGTGGCGCGGTGCGTTGAGCTTTGAGACGCCCATGCTGTTTTGCATCGGCTTTCTCATTCTGTTCACCTTGGGTGGCTTTACCGGCTTGATGCTGTCGATTGCGCCGGCTGACTTCCAGTATCACGACACCTATTTTGTCGTGGCCCACTTCCACTACGTCATGGTGGCAGGTGCGGTGTTCTCTATGACCGCAGCGGTTTACTACTGGTTGCCGAAGTGGTGCGGCCGTATGTACAACGAGGCCATGGGTAAGACCCATTTCTGGATCTCATTCATTGGTTTCAATATCACCTTCTTCCCCCAGCATTTTGTGGGGCTTGCGGGGATGCCACGGCGCATTCCGGACTACGCGTTGCAGTTTGCCGACTTCAACATGATGTCATCGATCGGTGCCTTTATTTACGGCGCCTCTCAACTGCTGTTCCTCTACAACGTGATCGCGACCATTGTGGCGGGTAAGCCCGTGAGTGACGAAAAAGTTTGGGACGGCGCAGAGGGGCTTGAGTGGACGGTACCGACTCCTGCGCCTTATCACACCTTTGAAGAGCCGCCGGCGGTGCCAAGACCCGCGGGCACAATCTAGCGGGACGCAGGACGAGACGGGGGAGTGAGATGAGCAGTCTGCGGTTTAGCCGCGTGCCGGCCATCGACACAGCATTGAAACTGGTGACGGTTGCGGTCGCCATGTTCGCCTTCGTCTTCGTTGTGATGGTGCCGCTATATAACGTGCTCTGTGACGCGCTTGGCATCAACGGCAAGACCGCCAATCAGGCCTACACAGCCGTACCGGCAGCAGTCGATGAAAGCCGCGAGGTTACGGTGCAGTTTGTGGCGATCAACAACGACGGCATGCCGTGGTCCTTTACCCCCAATACACGCATGATGCGGGTCAATCCCGGCGCGACAAATGGCGTAGTCTTCCATGCCTTGAACCCGACCGACGCCGACATGGTGGCCCAGGCCATCCCCAGCATCTCGCCCAGTCGCGCCGCGGCTTATTTTCATAAAACCGAATGCTTTTGCTTTGACCAGCAGATGCTCGACGGTCAGTCGGGCGCAGAGATGCCGCTGCAGTTCATCGTGGACCAGGATCTGCCCGCGGACATTCAAACCATCACACTTTCGTACACATTATTCGATGTCACCGGCACGGTGACAGACGGGTTAGCCTCGCGCTAGCGCCCGGTCGAGGAGAGAAACATGGCCAATCCATCATCAGCTTCAGCCGGTTACGAAAAATATTACGTGCCCGAGTCCTCGAGTCTGGCAGTTAGGGCCACCATAGGCCTGATCTTGTCGGTATTCGGTGCGGCCATGATGCTGAACGATATGACTTTCGGCGGTGCGGAGGAGTCCAGCACCTCGGTCTGGGTGCTCACCGTTGGCCTGGTGTTTTTCATTTTTACTCTCGCCAGCTGGTTTGGCACCGCGATCCGGGAAAACCTAGCCGGCATGAACAGCAGCCAGCTCCATCAGAGCTACGTGCTGGGGATGTTCTGGTTCATCTTCTCAGAAGTGATGTTTTTCGCCGCATTCTTCGGAGCGCTACTTTATGTCAGGCAGTTTGCCGGCCCCTGGCTTGCAGGCGAGGGAGAGGGTGGTCGCATGAACGGGTTACTTTGGCCTGGCTTTGAATTTACGTGGCCTCCTTCGACAACCCCTCAGGAGATCGTTGGTGGTGCCGATGCCCAAGTGATTGCCAACAATGGCGCGTTTGTTTCTCAGGAAACGTCCATGGCACCGGCTGATGCTCACGCTTGGTACGCTTGGCTGCCAATGTGGAACACACTGATTCTATTGTCTTCGAGCGCAACGGTGCATGTTGCGCACACCGCCATCCTCGCCGATAACCGCAAAAAGTTTAATCGCTGGCTGGGTATCACCGTTGGCCTCGCGGTAATTTTCCTTGGCCTACAAGCTGCGGAATATTACGAAGCGTATGTGCTATATGGGTTGACGTTGAACTCTGGCATCTATGGCTCTACCTTTTTCATGTTGACCGGGTTCCACGGATTCCATGTAGCAATGGGTATGACCATGTTGCTGATTCAGCTGGTCCGATCGGTGAGGAACGAGCACTTTACCGCGACAGACCACTTTGGCTTTGAAGCATCCAGCTGGTATTGGCATTTTGTCGATGTGGTGTGGGTGTTCCTGTTCCTGTTTGTTTACATCCTGTGACCGATGCAGTGCACCTCGGGGCGCTGCGGCGCCCTTTTTGTTGGTGACACATAAAACATAGGGCGCTGAAGTAAACCTAACTGACCGCGTGGCACAATGACCTTCCCGCGGCGCGGATAGGAGCCCTGTCAGTTTGAGCAGGGCTACTCTTGCGGTTCAGCTTGTTCAGTGTTGCTCGGGCCCGGGTCCCACGGGTTTTGTTGCCCTAGCTGCCCAGTCATGACGCCATAGAAAATCACCAAGAGCAAGCATGAGCCGAGGCCCAAACGAACCCCCAGCGAGGTGAATAACCGCTTTTTATCCGGGTTGCCTTGATCAGCCATCAGAAATACCAGACCCGAGGCGAGACTGACGACAAGCGCTATCATGAGCAGCACGATGAGGGTCTTGAGCATAATGGCAATCCTTTTGGCCCCGCCTGGCGCATAGTGGGAAAGCGGATGAAACACGAGTCGAAGAAAGATGCAGTTTAACCGAAGCTTGGGCCCGCTCTGCATTAGCGGCGATGTGCGGGCCTTGCTGGCTGGCTTCATTCTGTTCGCGCTGTTGATGAACCTCGGGTTATGGCAGCTGGACCGTGCGGGAGAGAAGTCAGCCCTGGAATCTCGCTGGGAAGCGCGTGCCGACATGCCCGCAGTCACACCCGAGGCCCTGACGCCTGACCCGCTATCGAACGAGGCAGGCGCAGCCCTCGCTGACCGGCAAGTGCGATGGCAGGCATCTTTTACTTCTAATAACTACTTATTACTCGACAACCGGCTGCATCGCGGTCGGGCAGGGTATCACGTGATTGCCCTTGCCGGATCGGACGTCGGTCTTATTCCGTTGAACTTAGGTTGGTTGGCCGGAGACCCGTCCCGCAGAACGACGCCGACACCGACACTCCCGGAAGGGACTGTCGTCATTGAAGGACGCATTTATGTGCCGAGCGGCACGCCTCTCATGATGCAGAAGCCAGAGCCGCCCGCGGCATTGCCGGCGACCGTGCAGACCCTTTACTGGGATAACTGGCAGCGTTCGCTTGAAGCGCTCTCGGGCCGCACCGTGTTCCCCTTCGAAGTCAGGATCCAGCCGGACTCGCCGCACGCGTTAGTGGCGGAGTGGGCCGTCGTCAATCAGTCGCCTTCAAAGCACATTGGCTACGCGGTGCAGTGGTTTGCAATGGCAGCCGTACTCGTGATCATCGGGCTGTTGCGCCTGACCAACCTAAGGTCTCTTCTCAGCGGGAATCGTGCACATGACTGATACTGCCATAACGTCGCAGCGCCGCCGGGCCCGGCTAGTGCTGATTCTGATCGCTGGCATTCCGCTCAGCATGATGCTCGGTGCGACCGCGCTATGGTGGGCGGTAGAGCAGGGGCATGTCGATGTTTTGGGCAGTGTGGGCACCGCGAACCACGGGGAACTGATCGACCCGCCTCGCTCGGTGAGTGACGTGGTATTCCAACACGAGGGTGTCGCCGAGACGCTGTGGCAGGATCTCCCAGCAAAGTGGCGACTGTTGGTCGTGCAGCGGGGTGGAGTGTGTGACGCAATCTGCCAGCGACAGCTGTATCAAACCCGACAGATCCATCTCGCGTTGGGCAAGGATTTCAATCGCGTTGGCAGGGTGGTTCTTAGTAACACCGCTCCGAAAGCCGTGACCGTCACACCGGAGGCAGCGCAGGGCAACTCGACCGCCAGTCTGTCAGATTGGCTCGCCCAGGAGCACGTTGGTGTGACCGCGTTGACGGTGCCATCGGAAAGGTTGAGCACGCTTGCGCCAGAAGTGCTGGAATCCCCGGCGCAGTGGTATGTGGTGGATCCCGCGGGCTGGATCATGATGCGGGTCTCGGATGAGCTTTATTATAAGGATGTGATCTCCGATCTCCGTTTTCTGCTGAAACACTCGGGAGGCTGAAGAGCTATGTCTGCATCCACAAAGCGCGGCGTGCGCCTGACGATCGCCGGGGTGCTGCTGTTCATGACCGTGGTGGTTGCCAGCTTTATCCACCGCATTGGTGAGCCGCGGATCATGAGCGTGGCGGAAACCCGGGCTAACGGTCTGTTTCTCTTCGATACCCCGAGGGCGTTGGGTAAGTTTTCGCTGATTGACCATAACGCCGAGCCTTTCACGCACAGCGCTTTGGTGGGCCACTGGACGCTGGTGTTTTTTGGTTTCACGCACTGCCCCGATATCTGCCCCACCACCATGGCAGAGCTCGCCGAACTCAAGGCGCAGCTGGCCGATACTGAAGCACGGAACACCCGCGTTGCGATGGTGTCTGTCGACCCTGCCCGGGACACGCCCCCGCGGCTGGCGGAGTACGTCCCGTATTTTCATCCCGATTTCTTGGGTGTCACGGGGGAGTTTGCAGACATCCTCAGCTTTGCACAGCGGCTCAATGCCCCTTTTCGCAAGGTTAGCGAGCCCG
>CBFHSJ010000091.1:0-7622 GCA_965658485.1 Luminiphilus sp. | reverse complement strand
CCTTGGCCTTCGGGCGCCACGCCATTCTGCTCCAGCAGACTGGCGAAATAAGCACCCCAACTTGATAGAGGGACCAGCAAGCACAGCGGCGCCGCGGTTGAATCCACAACATAGGCGAGCATGGCGCGCGAGGTGTGGAAGCGATCGGTCACCGCTTTCATGGTCGCACCCACCGTCAGTGAGTTCAGGTAATCGTCCAGAAAAATCACCAGGCCGAGGCCCCAAGTGGCAAGCAGTCCGCCGCGCTTGGTCTCAATCCGATTCATCAGTGCCCGACCAAAAGCATAGGAACCGCCGCCCTTGACCAACAGGCCAATAAATCCGCCGTAAAGACCGCAGACCAGCATGACCCAGGCCACATCCTCGGTCATCAACGTGGCCAGCGTCGCCTCAGCCAGGGCATCGATAAAACCGAATCCCTCCATAATGAAGAAGGCGAACAACGCCCCCGCCAGCACCGATTCAAGCGTCCGGCGACTCCAAATCGCCAGGCCGAGCACCAGCAAGGTAGGCAGTAATGTTATGAACCCGTATTCCATCGATACCAAAGGACCGATTCCTGTTGCACGTTACAGTATCAAAGCGCCTGCACCGCGGCCTTCACAACGGTGTCTCTCTCGCGGGATTCCGAACGCCTTGCACAACTGCCCGCGTGAATCACCCATGCGCGACTTATCGCTCACCGGTTCTTCATTGCTAGCCAGCTTGTGGTTTTTTTACGTTTGGAGCTCTCATAGACAGCCGTGTAAGGTGCTACTACTGTCTGTTAGCCAGAATACGCGAAGTCGAGTCTGTCGTGTCACTTTCCACTCTGCTCCAGAACATTGCCGACGCCGAGCAAGGCCCTAAAACCTGCGCGGTATTTGATTTTGACGGGACCATCATCTCGGGCTACTCCGCGAGCGCGTTTCTCAAGGATCAAATAGCCCGGGGCGAGATCTCGCCCGCTGATCTGGTGCAGTTGACCCAAGCGGCGACCCGCTTTGGCATGGGCTCATTGGGCTTTTCGGCACTGATGGCGGTTCACGCCCAATATCTCGCAGGTCGCTCAGAGGCGGACTATGTTGCCAATAGCGAGCGACTATTCCGCAGAGCGATTGCCAAACTGATCTATCCCGAGGCCCGACAATTGATCAAAGCGCACCGCGCTGCCGGTCACAGTATCGCCATTATCAGCTCAGCCACGCCCTATCAGGTGCTGCCCGCAGCGAGAGATCTGGGCATCGAGCACGTCTATGCGACTGACCTGGAAGTTGAAGGCGGCCAATTCACGGGCAGCGTCGTACAGCCCACCTGTTTCGGTATTGGCAAAGTCCATGCCGCCGAGCGTTTTACGGCGCAACAGGGCAGCGATCTGGAAAATTGCTTCTTCTACAGCGACAGCACAGACGACATCGAATTGCTAGAAACGGCAGGGCGCCCGGTGGTGTTAAACGGAAGCCGCGAGTTAAAGAAGATCGCCCGCGAGGAAAATTGGTTGATGGCCGACTTCAGTAGCCGCGGTAACGCCACTAGCAGTCAAGTCGTGCGCTCGCTTGCCGCAACCGGATCGCTGGTGGGGAGCTTCATAATGGGCTTGCCGCTCTATGCCTTGAGTGGATCACGGCGGGATTCTCTCAACTTCTCGATTTCCCTGTTCGCAGAAACCGCCAGCGCATTGATCGGATTGGATCTCGATGTGCGCGGCCGCGAGCACCTCTGGAAACAGCGCCCAGCGATCTTCATGTTCAATCATCAAAGCAACGCCGACATGCTGATCATGGCCAGCCTAGTCCGTCGTGATATCGTGGGCGTCGGTAAGCGAGAGCTGAAAAATCTTCCGGTCATCGGCCCGCTGATGGGTGCGGCAGGTGTTGTGTTTATTGATCGCAGCGACCGGCAAGCAGCCATCGAAACCATGAAGCCGCTGGTACAAGCAATGCGAGACGAAAAGAAAAGTCTCGTCATAGCGCCCGAGGGCACCCGTGCTCCAACACCGAAGCTAGGCGCATTTAAAAAGGGCGGCTTCCATGTGGCGATTCAGTCCGGTGTCCCCATTGTGCCGGTCGTCATTCACAACTCTGGCGACATTTCTCCAAAGGGAGACAAAATTTTTAGAAGCGGTACCGTGCACGTCGATGTGCTGCCGGCCATTGAGACCACCGATTGGTCTGTTGCAAGCATCGATGAGCACGTGGCCGAGGTTCGCAATGCATTTCTGAGAACACTGGGCCAGCCAGAGCTCTCTGCAGAAGAGACAGCAAAGGCGCGACGCGACACACCTGATGACCTGAAACCGGAAGTGCGCGGCCGGCGCAAAAAAGCCGAGCTCAAAAAATCCGCAGCCGAACCGAGCGAGCAAGACGGCGCGCCGTCAACAGGTCGCGGCAAACGCGGTACTCTTAACAAGTTGGAGTCGGTCAGCTCAAAGAATGGCTTCGATCCAGAGACTCCGGCCACGAGGCACTGAGTGAGTCTGGCCACTGCGCTGCGAGATCAGCTTGCCCACAATCCCTGGCCGCCCGCTGCACAGCAGGTCATTTTTCTACTCGACACGAGACGTCGATTCGAGCGACACCTGCTCGAGCGGTGGATCGCCGCGCACGGCAGCCAAGCTACTGATCACAAGATCGTGTTGCTGGATTTGCGCGATGACCGCAAAACGCTGAACGTAGAGAAACTATCGCTTGCGCTTGAACAACATCCTGACGCCATGGTGGCGCCGCTCCGCGTATCTTGGTTACAAGCGGAAAGAAGCGCCAGCACCAGACCCCGAATACGTGACATCCTTCGCGGCGGAGAGCGCAGGCCTCCGGGCTGGCTGGCCGACCGTGTCGCACGACTGAACCCCGAGCGTGTGCACCTGACACTTGGTGAGCCTGGCGCAAATCGCGACCTCGCTGAACGATTTCACGCCAAGACAGGATTATCGGCCGCCAACGAGCCCGAAGATTTCGCGGTGTTTGTCGCAAGGCAGGCCGCCGTTGTCATCGATATGGCGGAGCGGCAGTTAATAGGCGGTCGCTACAAAGTGCCCCGCTATGTTCACCAAAGCATTCGCAATAACCGTGCCTTCAAAGCTGCTCTGCTGGACATCGCCAACGCCCGCGAGCAGCCCAGCAAAGCCGTGAGAGCGGAGGCTAGCGAGTACCTGCGGGAAATGATTTCGATACCCACCCGCTTCTGGCTCGATGTGTGGGCCAAGCTGTGCGGGATTTTTCTAGGGCTAGGCTATGAAAAAACACTGCACTACGACCCCAATGATCTCGAGCGCATACGGCAGATCGTGCGCCATTATCCTTCAGCCCTGCTCTGGACGCATAAAACCTACATCGACGGATTCGTGGTCCCCAAGCTCCTGTTCGATAATGACTTCCCGATGCCGCATTTCTTTGGTGGCGCCAACCTGAATATCCCGATTCTGGGGTTCTTCTTGAGGCGGGCCGGCGGCATCTTCATTCGCCGAAGTTTTCAGAACAACGAGGTCTACAAGCTTAGCCTCAAGCAGTACATCGGCTATTTAATGGAAAAGCGCTTCCCCATGACCTGGTCTTTTGAGGGAACGCGCTCGCGGCTCGGGAAGTTGATGCCACCCAAATACGGGCTTCTCAAGTACGTACTGGAAGGCGCGCACCACGCGGGGTCACGGGACATTCACATTATCCCCGTGTCGGTTTCCTACGACCTTGTCAGAGACGCGGAAGAGTACGCCCGCGAGCAGTCCGGCACGCCAAAGGCACCCGAATCTGTTGGCTGGATGATCCGCTACTTGAAAAGTCTCGCCCGCCCGATGGGCAGGATTCACGTGGACTTCGGCGAGCCTGTCCGACTTGACGCAGCACCCGATCCGGAGGATCAGTTGGCGATCTCGAAGATCGCCTTCCAGGTGGCCGTAGAGGCCAACCGCGTGACGCCCGCCACGTTCCCGGCGGTCGTCTCTACCGCACTACTGGGCGCCTTTCCGCGGGCCTTGACCGAGCCCGAAATCGTCAAAGAGGTCTCGATCATGATCGATTGGGCCACAGCCCGCGGCGTGAGGCTGTCGCCCGACTTCAACCTCAATTACGCAGAGGAAATAGGCAACATGCTGGCCAACATGATGGAAGAGGGCATTATCACGCGATTCGTGGGCGGCCCGGAGACGGTCTATGGCATCGCTGAGGGTCAGGCGCCGATCGCCAGCTTCTATCGCAACACTATTGTGCATTTTTTCCTCACGCGTGCGGTAGCAGAACTGGCGCTACTGGCAGTCAGTGAGCAACGTGAAAGTAACGGGTCACTCTCGCAGTTCTGGTCTGAGGTACAAGAGCTGCGGGATCTCTTTAAATTCGAATTCTTCTACCCCGACACCCAATTATTCGAGCAGCAGATCGACACCGAGCTATGCCGTGATGAACCTGACTGGCAGGCCTTGTTGAGTGAGAGCCCCGACAATGCGCGACTGATCTTGAATCGGCTGTCACCGAAACTGGGGCACGTGGCACTGACCGTTTTTGCCGAGGCCTACAGCATTGGCACTGACATTCTGATCCGGCACTCGGACGGAGAGCCGATAGAGGAGGATGCCTTTATCGAGCGGTGCATGAGCTATGGCAAGCAGGCATACTTGCAGCGCAGGATCAGTAGCGAGGCATCAATTGGAAAACTGCTTTTTGCCAACGCATGGAAAATGCTGGTGAGTCGCGGGCTGGCGAGCAACGCTGAAGGGCGGTCTCGTCAGGCAGAGGCGCTGAATCAGTTGATTCGCCGCCTTGAGGTGATTCGCGCACTGAGCATTGCTGATCGCGGTGCCAGCACGCTGAGGGATGTTGCCCGTGAGACGCTCTAAGATTGCGGTGCTCGGCGGGGGCTCATGGGGCACCACCACTGCGTCGGTGATCAGCCGCCAATGTGACACCGTGCTGTGGGCGCGCGACGCGCAGATCGTGGATGAGATTAACCAACACCACACTAATTCGCGCTATCTTGCGGGCGCCACGCTACACCCCAAGCTCACCGCCACGAGCGCGCTGAAAATCGCGGTTGAGAGTGCCGATGCCGTATTGATTGCCGTCCCCAGTAGCCACTTCCGTGAAGTGTTGGTAAATGCCCTGCCCGATATGCCGCGGGATATTCCCGTGATCAGCTTGAGCAAGGGTTTGGAAAAGGGCAGCCGGATGCGCATGACCGAGATCATCCGCGACGTGTCGTCACACTGCATTCCCGGGGTGCTGACCGGACCCAACCTCGCCCGCGAGATTGTCGCGGGTCAGGCGGCGGCTAGCGTGCTAGCAATAGAGGATCACGATGTTGCCCTCGCGCTCCAGCCCATCCTGAACGTTGGCCTGTTCCGCGTTTACACCAATCAGGACGTTGTCGGGTGCGAGCTCGGAGGCGTGTTAAAAAATATTATCGCCATCGCGGTGGGCATGGGCGACGGGCTGGGCGCGGGTGACAATACACGCGCGGCGCTCATTACCCGCGGTCTGGCCGAGATGAGCAGACTCGGTGAAGCGCTGGGCGGCAAGTCCGAGACCTTTGCGGGCCTGGCGGGCATGGGCGACATGATCGCCACCTGCACGAGCCCACAGAGTCGGAACCGCCATGTTGGCATGGAGCTGGCAAAAGGGCGTTCGATCGAGGACATCATCGACAGCATGCATATGGTAGCCGAGGGGGTAAAGAGCGCCCCAACCGTTATTGAGCTGGCCCGGGAAAGAGGCATCAGTCTTCCTATCAGCGAGGATGTGTATCGCGTGGTCACCGGGGAGTCGAATGCACGGGGCGTCTATCGCGGCTTGCTTCGTGTTACAGCAGGGGCCGAATCGGAGCCCGGATAAGACCCGCACCGAAGTGAGAAACCTCCGCAGTATGCGCCGCAGCGTGATAAATACCCAAACGACGGAACACGGCTTTCGCTAGGCTGTCTCACTATGACAGTGGGATCAGTAGGAACTTACGAATGGGCCACGACAAAATGATCATGCGCACCAGAATATGGGCCATTTTGGCTGTATGGGTGCTCCTATCCAGCTGTGCGGTGAGTCCGACCGGGCGCACCCAGTTCATCATCATCTCCCCAGATGCCGCGATTATCGAGTCAGAGGCTGCGTACCTCGATACCGTCCGGCAGTTGGACGACGAAGACAAACTAGTCGGCGACCCGCTAACCGTTGCGAGGGTCGCGCGAATCACGGGACGACTGGTCTCGATTGCCGTTGCCGACTTCCCCGCAAGCGCAGACTGGAAGTGGAGCGTGGCCATTGTTGATGATGCGGAGACCGTCAACGCCTGGTGCATGGCAGGAGGTCGTATGGCAGTCTACACCGGGCTATTTGATCAGCTCGAACTGACCGATGATGAATTTGCGCAAATCATGGGCCACGAAATTTCGCATGCGCTCGCTAACCATACCGCAGAACGGATGTCCCGAGCGATGGCCACAGCCGCAGGGGTGGCAGTAATTGGCGCAGCCTCAGATAACAGTGGCGCGGCGATGGCCGGCGCTGCGGTGCTGGCTAATGTCGCGCTCACACTCCCTAATAGCCGAGACGCCGAGAACGAAGCGGATGTGATGGGCATGGTACTGGCGACCAAGGCGGGCTATGACCCTGAGGCCGCGGTCACACTGTGGCAAAAAATGGGGGATCTCAGTGACGAGCGGCCCGCGGAGTTTCTCAGCACGCATCCCGCCCCAGAAAATCGGCAGGCCGCGCTCAATGCCATGATCTCCCCAATGCTGGAGATCAACCCAGATCGAACCAAGGCGCTGATTCATCCGGTCACGATTGTTCAGTAGTAGCCGAGCTACTGCCTGACTGTATGCAGGAAATGCAGGTGGTCCTCATATTGGTTGAGGATATCGACAATGATCTGCTCCTGAGACCATCCCATCACGTCATAGTCTTGGCCGCCCTCCGCCAAGTGCACCTCGGCGCGAAAGAAGCCTTCCGCCTGAGCACTCCCCTCGGCCACGCCGATCGAAGCATCGGGTAAGGGGTGATGACTTGCACGCACCTCATAGGTGAAACCGACCTCGTCGCCATGAGAGACCTCTAACCGGAGAGAGAGAGCGTCGTCTTCCGTCACGACCCGGGCTTCCACGCCGCGCTCGGCCAATTCACTGGCAAACGACTGCATCGCAACCTGCACGGTATTACGTTGAAACGTTTGCACCGTCAGGTCATCCGGATAATCCAACAGGAGCCGAAGACGATCACGCCAGCCCTCTGCCGCCATCACAGGTGGCGCATGAATCGACTGCGCCTGACGCTTGGCACCATCGGCCACTATCGCCCGCCCAAACCCCCAGAATGCACCAAGCATGGCGATCGCGAAGGGCAGTGCACTTGCGATCGTCGCGGTCTGCAGGGCCTGCAACCCGCCGCCCAGCAGAAGAAGTGACGCCGCCATTGCAATCACCATTGTCCAGAGCGTGCGCTGTAGGGCGGGGGTGTTATCCACCCCTTTGGCGCTCAGCATGTTAAGCACCATTGCACCGCTATCGGCAGAGGTGACAAAGAAGATCACGATCATGATCAGGGAGATGGCACTTAACACTTCGGTCGCCGGCAGGTACTCGAGAAAGCGGAAGAGCCCCACCGCCGGATTCTCCTGCACCGCTGAACCCAACTCCTCGAAGCCCTGGTTGGTGATCAGCTCCA
>CBFHSJ010000090.1:0-7649 GCA_965658485.1 Luminiphilus sp. | reverse complement strand
ATAGTGAATCAGACGGTGGCTGGGTAGACGAACACTCGCCGCTGAATCTTGATGAGCCGCAAGCCAGTTCAATGATTGCCGGGGAAGCGGCGATTCGCCGTGCTTCGACCACGACGATTATCCGCCCGGCGGGGGTGTATGGCGATCCGGAGGGCATGCTGATAAGGCGGGTTCGGGCAGGCGAGGGTGGCGCGACAGGTGCACTCTATGGCAACCGGATCCACCGTGTGGACCTGTCGAGACTGATTGTTCATTGTTTGGAACGTGATCACGCCGGCGAGTCGGTGCCGCCGACGGTGGTCGGTGCCGATCATGATCAGACTCCGACCCATGAGATTGAGCGCTGGTTGGCGGATCAGATTGGGGTCACCCTGAGCAGGCCGCCAGATTCGTCGTATTCCCGCGCCCATCGCCGCTGTCGAAACTCCCTTCTGGAGAGGATCGCATTTACGTTGTTGTACCCTACGTGGCGCGAGGGCTACCGCGCGGCACTGGATGCGTCGGCTGATACATAAGCGAAGCAGTCCCCACGGGCGTTACAGAGACAAGATAGCCTCGACTTCAATTCGCGCGCCCTTGGGCAGCGCCGCGACCTGAACGCAGGCTCTCGCCGGATACGGCTCTTCAAGGTGGCGTGACATAACCGCGTTGACGGCATCGAAGTCAACAAGATCGGTCAGGGAGATATTGATTTTCACGGCATTATCTAGTGTGCCACCCGCTGCTTCTGCGACAGCGCTCAGATTACTAAAAACCTGCTCTGCCTCTGCGCTGATATCACCTTCAACCATCGTCATGGATGCGGGGTCGAGCGGTATCTGCCCTGATATCCAGACGGTATTCCCCACCTTGATGCCCTGAGAATAGGGTCCGATCGCCTGAGGCGCAGCTTGGGTAGCAATGACGGCTCTGTTAGACACAACGATCTCCTCTGGATGCGCGCGAAGCGCCTTATTGAATAACGGACTGATGAGGGCTGCAAGGCCGATTACAAAGCCACGGCGGCGGGTTTTCAAATCCAAGAATCGGTTATCGGCGGGCGCTGCGCACCACTCTGAGCACGCCCTCGACGTTACGCAGTCGCTTCATGACATGTGCTAGATGGGTGCGGCTGCTGACCTGCAGCTCCAGATCGACAAAGGTGAATTCGACATCCTTGTTTTGTGTGGCAATGCGCTCGATATTGAGGCCAATGGCGCTGAGTCTTGTCGCCAGAACGGCAATCATGCCGCGGCGATTTTCCACCTGTACTCTGAGGCCGACCGGATAATTTCGCTCCACCATTTCGTCCCAGTGGAGTGAAATTATCCGGTCAGGCTGCTCTCGCATCTCCAGCAGGTTGCGACAGCTATCACGGTGCACCATCAGCCCCTTTTCTTGCCCAAGGTAGCCTTGAATTGGGTCGCCCGGCAGCGGGCAGCAACATTTGGCATAGGTGACACCCACGCCTTCGGTGCCGCGGATGCCCAGTGTGGCCGCTTCGCCGCCAACGGCGGAGTCGCCACTGGTACTGGTGAGATGGGCGACAGCAATGTGCGGTAGCGTATTGCCCAGTGCCACATCCACTAGCAACGTCTCGATATCGGCTTTACCCAGCGCAGAGAGGGCAGACTGCATGGTCTCTTCTTCGATGCCATTCAGCCGCGAGCCATAGGCCATCAACGCCCGATCCAAAAGATTGCGACCCAGTGCAAGTGAGTCCTCGCGGCGCTGATCTTTTAGAAAATGCCGAATGTGGGTTCTGGCGCGGGCGGTCACCACCCAGTTCAGCCACGACGGACTCGGTCTGCCGGTTGGTGCAGTCACGATCTCGATCGTTGCGCCGCTTTCAAGAGGCTCTGACAGTGGCACCAGCTGATTGCTGACCCGCGCGGCGACACAGTGATTGCCAATATCGCTGTGTACGGCGTAGGCAAAATCGAGCGCGCAGGACCCTTTTGGGAGCTCGAGAATGTCTCCCCGTGGCGTGAAGACGTATACCTCGTCGGGGAAAAGATCGATTTTGACGTTCTCGATGAACTCCAGCGAGTCTCCGGCGCGCTGCTGCATTTCTAAAAGGCCTTGAACCCACTCTCGGGCGCGAGTGTGGGAGATGCTCGCCCCTGTTTCCTCGCTCTTATAGAGCCAATGGGCGGCGATGCCGTTGTTGGCCATATCTTCCATTTCGTGTGTTCGGATCTGGATTTCAACGGGCACACCGTGCATGCCTTTCAGCACGGTGTGCAAAGACTGGTAACCGTTTGCCTTGGGAATAGCGATGTAGTCCTTGAACTCCCCGGGTACCGGCTTATAGAGGCTATGCACCATGCCTAGCGCCCGGTAGCAGTCATCGACAGAGTCGACGATCAGGCGGAAGGCAAAAATATCCATTACCTGAGAGAAGGATTTACGCTTGGCTTTCATCTTGTTGTAGATGCTGTAAAGGTGCTTTTCCCGTCCTACGACGGTGGCATTGAGACCCTCGCGATTCAGGGTCTGGCTCAACTGGTTGCGAATCTGGTCAACCAGATGCTTCCTATTGCCACTCGCCGATCTTCGCGCGGCGTCGAGCCGTCTGGCGCGCATGGGGTACAGCGCCTTTAGGCCTAAGTCTTCGAACTCCATGCGCACTTCGTTCATACCCAGACGCATGGCGATAGGGGCGTAAATATCCAGCGTCTCACTGGCAATGCGCTTGATCTTCTCTCGATTCAGTACACCCAGTGTGCGCATGTTGTGCAGGCGATCCGCCAGCTTGACCAGAATGACGCGAATGTCTTTCGCCATGGCCAACGTCATTTTCTGGAAGTTCTCGGCTTGCCGAAGCTCTACCGAGTCAAACTCCACGTGGGTCAGCTTGCTGACACCATCGACTAGCTCCGCAACTTCTTCGCCGAACTGTGCGCTAATGTCTTCTTTGTTAACACCTGTATCTTCGATCACGTCGTGAAGCAGTGCGGCCATCAGACTCTGTGCATCCATGTGCATGCGAGCGAGGATGCTGGCTACCGCCAAGGGGTGAGTGACGTAGGGTTCTCCACTGCGCCGGATTTGACCGTAGTGAGCTTGCTCAGAGTAGTAGTACGCTCGCCGAACAAGTTGCGCCTGTTCCAGTGGCAAATAGTCAGCAATCAGCTGCTCGAAAGCGGCGAGCGAGCTATTAGCGAGATGCCCCTTGTGGGGAATGGAATGCACACTGGGTTCTTGCCCCAGTCGGGTGCCAATGCCGGGGAGAGATCCGCTGAGAGCTTGGAGTGTTGTTGCCACCACCTTCAGCGGACCACAATATCAGAGGATGGGCGTCTCGAAGCTGGCCGCTAATTCTTCCTCTGCTTCGACTTCGCTCTGTCGCGCAAGCACTTCCGGAGTAATCAGCCCTTCGGCGATTTCTCGCAGCGCGATAACCGTGGCCTTGTCTGACTCGTCCTCAACGAGCGGGTCGCGACCGCCGGTTGCGATTTGCCGCGCGCGTTTGGCAGCCAACATGACCAACTCAAATCGGTTATCGACATTGTCCAGACAGTCTTCAACAGTAATTCTCGCCATGACAGCGTAGTCTCCTTATTGCTCACCGCAGGTCAATGCGGCCGAGTAGTATAGCGTAGGAAAGGGGCTTTCACCTCCCCGACAACGTCAATAATGCCGAGCGCACCTACCACTACGACCAAGTTAGGTGAGTAGGTCCTCGATAAGACCCTGAAGCGCCGACTGCTGCTGGCCGGTGCGAAGCCGTAAAGAGCGGACCAGCGCCTGCAGGGCTTCCAGCGCCGCATCGAATTGGTCATTGATGATCAAATAGTCGGCCTCATCCCAGTGTGACATCTCATCCCGCGCGGCACTCATTCGAAAATCGATGGTGTCTTCCTCGTCTTGACCCCGCGCATGCAGTCTCGCTTTGAGGGCATCAAGTGAGGGTGGCAGGATGAAGAGCCAAGCGCTGTCTGGTAACAGCCTTCTCACTTGCTGAGCACCTTGCCAATCGATCTCTAAAATGACGTCAGCCCCATCGGATAGCCTGGATTCCAGTTGCACTAGGCTTGTGCCATACAAATGACCGAAGACCTCGGCTGATTCGAAGAATGCGCCGGCTTCGCGCATTTCATGGAAGGCTTCCGTCGAAATAAAGAAGTAATTGACGCCCTCAGCTTCGCCGGGCCGTTGCGGTCGGGTTGTGTGCGACACGGAAACTTCAACCCGCTCATCCTGTTCCATTAATGCTTTGATCAGCGAAGTCTTGCCTGCGCCGCTGGGCGCAGACACGATTAACAGTTGTCCTCTAGTCGCATTCACACTCAAAGTCTACTCAATGTTCTGGATTTGCTCGCGCATCTGCTCAATTAACACTTTGAACTCCACCGAGACATTAGTGGTGCTGAGCGCGGTAGATTTTGAGCCCAGCGTATTGGCCTCGCGGTTGAGCTCCTGCATCAGAAAATCCAGTCGCCTGCCGACCGGCGCGGTGCTTTGCAGAGCTGACTCAATGGCATCAAGGTGCGCGTCCAGACGATCCATTTCTTCTTCCACATCGGCTCGCTGCAATACATATACAATCTCTTCTTCCAGCCGCATCGGTTCTGCTTCGATGTCGAGCGATTGCAGTCGGTCGAGGAGGCGCTGTCTATGCGCAGTCTGCAGCTCCGGCAGCTGTTTCCGTAGCGTGGCGAGCTGCCCCCGCATCGCATCGGATCGTTGCTGAATCAGGGAGGCCAGCTTTGCGCCTTCCTGCTGCCGTTGCTCGCGCAGTCCTTCGAAGCACTGTCTGGCGGCATTGGTTGTCGCACTCTGGAGTTCCTCTAGATCGGTTTCGGCTTCGCTCAGCACGCCGGGCGAGAGCAAGAGCGCCAGCTGGTCGGGTGCGGCGGCATTGGGAAATACGTCTGCGACCTCTGACAGAGCGGCCTTCAGTGAAGAGAGCCGCTCGCTATTTAGCGTAGCGGGGGAGCTTGAGCCGCCGTCAGAGACGCGCACCAGCAGCTCGAGCTTCCCGCGAGCAAAAAACGTCCCTGCCTGCTCGCGCAAGTTACCTTCAACACTTCTCAGTGTGTCCGGCATCCTACACTGCAGGTCTAGGTAACGATTGTTGACGGAGCGGCACTCGACGGTGACCGTCAGGGCCCCCGTTGTTACACTCCCGCGGGCAAAGCCCGTCATGCTCTGAGTCATCGTCATTCCTCGACCAAGCGCGCTGCTAAGTGTAACAGCAGTCACTCGGACGGAACGTTACCTACAGCAGGAGAACTGTTATGGATGCCATACCCGACCGACCCAGTGGTCGAGCCCCTGACGCCATGCGCGCCATTCACTTTGAACGGGGATACACCTGTCATGCTGAGGGCTCAGTGTTGGTTTCTTTTGGGCAGACAAAGGTGATCTGCACAGCGAGTGTAAGTGCGGGCGTACCCGGTTTTCTGCGGGGAAAGGGCGAGGGTTGGTTGACTGCAGAGTACGGCATGCTGCCGCGCTCTACAGGTTCCCGGATGGATCGGGAGGCGGCGCGGGGCAAACAAGGCGGGAGAACCGTTGAGATTCAGCGACTGATTGGTCGCTCGTTGCGTGCAGCGTTGGATTTCAAACTGTTGGGAGAGCGCACGATCACTGTGGATTGCGATGTGATTCAGGCAGATGGCGGCACCCGCACTGCGGCGATCTCTGGAGCTTGTGTGGCAGTGGTTGACGCGTTGAACCACCTTCAGCGCGCTGGCGAGCTGGGCGCCGACCCGCTGAAGCATTTGATCTCAGCAGTCTCTGTTGGTGTCTGGAATGGGGTGCCGGTAGCAGACCTTGACTATGCTGAGGATTCCACGGCGGACAGCGACATGAATGTGGTGATGACGGAGCAGGGTGGTCTGATCGAGGTGCAGGGCACCGCGGAGGGCGCTACCTTTAGTCAGGAGGAACTGACGGGCCTCCTCGCTCTGGCTTTTTCCGCCGGAGAGACCATTGCGGCCGCGCAACGGGCCGCGCTCAGCGCAGGCTAGAGGCCCAGGTCATAATCCATGATCACAGGCGCGTGATGCGAAAATGCTTGCTCGTCAAAAATGGTTCCTCGCTCAACTCGGCTAATCAGTAGCTCGGAGATGATTTGCGTATCGGTGCGCAGACCTCCTGCATCGTCGCCGTCAGGCCACCAGGTATAGGCTCCGGGCTCTTTATCAGCCAGGGAGTAAGCGTCGGCATAGCCACTGTCGTAAAGGTCCAGCAACCAACCGCGCTCTAAAGGCGATAACCCCGGCAGTACCTGATTGTTACCGGCGTCTTCTGCATCAGCATGATGCGCCATGAGCTCCCAGCCACCACAAAGAATGTATCCCCGGCGTTTGTGGCGCACTTTCTCGAGGTGGCTGCTAAGCTGTGAAAGAAAGTTCAGCTTGCTGGCCATGGCCTCAGGGCCGCCCGCGCTGCTGGGCACCAGCACTGACCCCACGCTGATCTCGTCAAAATCCGCCTGAATGTATAAACCCTGGGTGTCATACGCCTCGAAACCAAGCCCCCAAATGATGGCTTTGGGAAGATGCTTAGTGTAGATGGCTACCCCGTTTAATCGAGGGTTCTCGTAGTGGTCCAGAAAATACGGATGGTAGTTCGCAGGGAAGAACGTCTCTCCCGATAAGTTGTGCTCTGCGCAACGGGTGTCCTGTAGGCATATGATGTCTGCGTCTTGCTCAAACAACCACGCAAGGCAGCCTCTGTCGGCCGCCTGCTCTAGCCCCTCGATGACGAGGCTGATGACCCTCATTGCTAGTCCTACCTGTTTTGATCTCATATGATACGGTGAAACTCAGGAGCCAGACTGCGGCCAGGCGCGAATTCGGGGCTGTTAATCGCATCCTGGACAACAAAACGCCATGGAGTAAGGTGTGAACACGACCACGCAGCGTTTCCAGCAGGATTTCATCGAATTGGCACTCGAGTGCGAGGTGCTGCAATTCGGTGAATTTGAGCTCAAGTCCGGGCGGATCAGCCCCTATTTCTTCAACGCCGGAAAGTTCTCAACAGGCGGCGCGCTGGCGCGTTTAGGGCGCTGTTATGCCGCCGCCTTGCACGCCTCGGGTGTCCAAGCCGATGTGCTGTTTGGCCCTGCTTACAAGGGGATTCCTCTGGTTTCCACGACTGCGATGGCATTGTCAGAACAACACGGTGTCGATCTGCCGTTTGCCTTCAACCGCAAGGAAGCCAAGAGCCACGGCGAGGGCGGTATTATCGTCGGCGCGCCGCTCGCCGGCGATGTGGTGGTGATTGATGATGTCATGACTGCGGGGACGGCCATTCGCGAGTCCATGGCCATACTCAATGAGTCGGGCGCTCGGGGTGCGGGCGTGGTGATTGGGCTGGATCGTTGCGAGCGGGGTGACGGTGAGCGCTCGGCCGTGCAACAAGTTGAGCAGGACTGGGGGCTCATGGTGGTGAGTGTGGTCTCCCTGCACGACATTATCGCTTGGGTAGAAAGTAACCCCGCTATGGCGCAACACCGAGAGGCCTTGGAGCGGTATCGGGAGCGTTACGGTGTGGCGTAAATGCCTCCCCGCCACGATGTTACTCGGCGCCTGCACGGCTGGCGCGACCGCCGCTGAACTCTACCGCTATTAGAATGAAGCAGGTATTACGGTGGTTGATTGGGCGATCCCCGCTGCTTATGTAGGCAGTGGATATGACGTGCTCAATGAGTCAGG
>CBFHSJ010000089.1:0-7750 GCA_965658485.1 Luminiphilus sp. | reverse complement strand
CGTGTGAGACGCGCGCAAAGGCATGGGCATGGGCATGGGCATGGGCATGGGCATGGGTAGTTTTCCTGGAAACGTGAGCCGAGATTCCTACGTAAGCGTACCATCAGCGGATCGAGCGGGATGCAGTAGTCCTAACCCGCCAAACCCTGATCCCAGAGGGAGCGCGTCTTGCGTAAAGTGATTAGTCTTACCATCGGTGTCTTGCTGGCCTATGTTGTGGGAAGCGTGTTGGGCACCCAAGTGGTGTTGAACAACGTGACTTCTATGGGCCTGAACGTCACGCTCGCCATGCGATGGTCGAGCTCGCTGAGCGATGTGGCGGGACTTATGGGTAGCCTGCTGCCTTTGATGGCGATCGCACTGCTACCGGGCTGGTTAATTCTCGATTGGCTGGGTCGGCGATCGACCACTCATTTGGCGGCTGGGTGGTACGTGCTGGCAGGCGCCGCGGGCATAGCGATATTGCATCCGGCGCTTACATTAGCCTTCGGTATTGATGTTTTTGCGCCGGCGAGAACGCTGCCAGGCCTGTTGGGGCAGGCAGTAGCAGGTGGCTTGGGCGGGCTTGCAGTGGTGCTCTCGCGCCGAGAGAGAGTTGGGCGATAACCACCAACTGTTCAAAAACTGTCATCGATTTCCGAGACACTCCTCGGCCGGCCAATACTATCGATACCAGTAAGGACAACATCGAGTCCGGGGGGTGAGCGCGCTCAAGAGCAAATCGCGCGGCTCAACAAGGCGTACCAGAGCTCGACAATAGGTCGTGCCTTGTTATGAAGCTGGCACTGATCCTCTCTGATCTCCATTTTTTCACCGCACTACAGCCCCTGAGATAGAACTGCTCACATCTACAAAGATCATTTTTTCAGCCATATCTGGATGAGAGATCCCTTTGAGTAATCGCAGCTCGCCGGTCGCGTCCTCGATCAACGCGGAGCAGTTTTCTACCCAGTCCCCGTCATTGGCGTAGACGATTCCGTCGCGCTCATAAAGGTCAGGATAATGCAGATGGCCACAAATGATCCCGTCGTAGCCTCGCTCGCTGGCCATCCGAATGGCAGCATCCTGATAAGCCTGAATGGCTGCACCTGCCTGCGAAACATTATTTTTTACCCATCCGGCCAAGGACCAATAACGAAGGCCCAGCAAGCGTCTCATTTTGACGACCCAGTGGTTGATACCCATCAGCAGGCCGTAAGCAAAGTCACCCACAACGCGGTTGAGCTTGCTGTAGCGCACAGCGTAATCGAGCTCATCGCCGTGGAGAACCAAAAAGCGACGGCCCGTCGCCGTCAAATGCTCAACCGATCGCCTGATATCCATTTCACCGAGCGCACCGCCCACCAGAGTTCTAAATGCGTAGTCATGGTTGCCCGGCACGTAAACAACGCGGCTCCCCTCCCGTCGAGAGAGCTTCATGATTTCACGCAACACTTTATTATGAGTATTCGGCCAGTGAACCCGGCGTTTCATGGCGAGTAGATCGACGATATCGCCCACGAGATATAGGGTTTCGAATTCAATCCGCTCGAAGAGTTGCAGCAGTTCGTTCGCTTTGCTGTGGCGGCTCCCCAAGTGAACGTCAGAGATCCAGATTGAGCGGCATTGGAGCTTATCGTTCGGCCGAATCGCCTCCATCGAGCGTCTCCCTATTTAAGTATCGTTTGCGTTTGCGTGGTTTCAGTCTCTTTAGATCAACTAGAACAAAAGCATCGACGCAGTCCCCGAAATCGGGGTCGACGTTGAAGGCGGTAAAGGCGACGCCGTCTCTCTCGGCGACGTTCGCGTAATGCTTGAAAAGAATGGGTACTGTAAGGCCTCTCTCTGCTAGCGCGTCCCTCAAGGTCTCGTAGTCTTGGTCATAGTCCAGACCGGTGAACTCGGCTGCAAAGCGGTTGCTCGCCTCGGCCTCAATCGTGAAGGGATTCCTCGCTGAGATATCCAAATCTAGAGAGTTGTGGTGCGTACCGAAGAAGTTTGCCAGGCGGGCGATGCCCTCGTGGCCATACAGGCGACTCATCGACGCGGGGCCAAAGAGATAGCGAATTTCCGGGTGGTGGCGCAGGTATGCCCCCAAGCCACTCCAAAGGTAATCCAGGGCGTATTTGTTTTGGTATTTCGGCTGGACAAAGCTGCGGCCCAGCTCAAGGCCTTCATCCAAGAATCGCTGCATTCCCGGGCCAAAGGAGAAAAGTGAGTGGGTGTAAAGCCCCTCCGGGCCACTATCACGGATTAGGTCAGCGGCGCGTCCAAGACGATACGCGCCGGCGATTTCATGTTCGATGTCGTCCCAAAGCACCAACTGCAGGTACGTCCTATCATATCGGTCCATATCCCGTGGCAGACCCGTTCCCTCGCCGACCAAACGGAAAGTGAGCTCCCTGAGGCGAGCGATTTCTCTCATCACACAAGGGCTGTCGGTCATTGTAGTTAAGTAGATGGTTTTGCCGTCTCGTGTTGAGCCCAATGTTGTGCATGACTGCAGCTCTCTGCGCACGAGGAGTTTTGACTCAGCGGGTGCTACCGTCTCGACTGACTTGAATAGGGGCTGCGCTCCTCGGCCTAGTCGATAAACGTGCTTTCTAAATAAATGTGCAAGTTGTCGAGCTGAAAAATGGTTGGCTTTATAGACTTCTGCGGGAATGGGACAGCCGATGCGTGCATCAATGGTGCGGTGGTTCTGTTTGAACATCTCTCGGACAAGCCATAGTGTCGATAGAGGCTTTGCCAGGAACGAGAGGCTGTAGAAAAAGAGGGAGTTTCTGCCCTTCACGAAAACAGGCAGTATGGGAGCGCTCGCCGCTGCCGCAATCTTGACGAAGCCAGCGCTCCAGGGCCCGTCTTTAACGCCTTTGGCGCCAAGTCGCGAGACCTCGCCAGCGGGAAAAATGATGAGCGCACCTTCTGATGCGAGATGCTGCTTGATCTCCAAGAGGTTCTGACGAGCAGTTTGACCTCCCATGTTGTCAACTGGCAGTAGCACTTCTCTAAGCGGTTGGATTGCCATCAAGATATTGTTAGCAACGACCTTAACGTCGGGACGCACTTGTCTTACCAAGTGCAGTAATGCGATGCCGTCAAGCGAGCCAATAGGGTGGTTGGCAACGATAACAACTTTCCCAGAGCCGGGGATCCTGGCTCTCTCGCTCTCTCTGAGACGAATGTGGAAGTCGAAGTAACGTAGAACTGCCTCTACAAAGTCAAAGCCCGACAGATGCGGGTGGCTTTGCTCGAACTGCTCGAACCGCTGCTCGTACAGCAACAAGCCCAGGAATTTCCCAAGTGCAGACGCGGTGTAGCGATGGCGGTTGGCGAACTCTGGGTAGCGAGTCCGAATAATATCTTGCGTGCTGAACATCGCCCCTCCAACGTCTTTTCAACCTTCCCGGCGACGTGCGGAGCGGACAAGCACTTGCTGTTACCCAAGGCTTCTTCTGTGACGCATCATCACCTTGGGACAACACAGTAACGCTCCAATGATGAACAAATGATGACGTTATCGTGGCGGTTTGATGGCGATTTTTTGAAGTTGCAACGGCCTTGATTGAATCAACGCGACCGCGCTGACATAAAAATGACATGAAAATGACACCAAACGGTCATGCGACTGAAATTAAACAGTCACGCCGCCCGCATATTGTGGTCGCCAGTCTTGAGGCGTCCTAGCTCAAGTTGTTTGAAAGAGGTCCCGATGATCAATGTCGCTCGGTTCCCCCACGTAGCACGTGGGTTGATAGCCGCCATCTCCCTGCTCATTTCCTATACCACCGTTGCAGACGACGAACTTGCGCTGTACGTATTCGACAGCGGCTCTCCCGCAGCCGGTGTGGAAGTGGTGCTTGATGGTGAGGTTGCCGGGGTCACGCAGCGTGATGGGTCTGTCACGCTTGATTTAACGGCCGGGCAACATGCGGTAGTCGTCAAGAGTGCTTCTGGACAGTCAGGTTCTGCCAGGTTTTCGGCTGCCTCGGGGCAGTTGGTGGATGTCATTATCGATTTGTCCGATGGGGACGCGCCCTTTATTGACGTTTTTTCGCGGTCGGAGTCAACGTCTGAAAGAAAAGATGCCCCATCGGGCACGTTGCAAATTTCGGTGCGTAAAGGCGCGGTTGCAGCCCCAAATCAGCTTGTTGTTATCTCCAATGGCGAAGCTGTAGCGACCGACTCCAGCGGTACGGCGACTACTCAACTTCGTCGGGGCATTTACCGCTTAACTATAGCGGAGCAAACCGTTGAGGCGCGGGTGGTTGGTGGAGTGACTCGGGGCGTGGCTGTGACGCTTCCGGATGATGACGGTATTGAAATCGCATCGCCCACGTTGGAAGAGGTGTTTGTTGTTGCAACTTTTAACCCTGCGGGCCTTGAGGTTAGCGAGCGCGACGCATCGGGCATCGTAGATACGATTGGGGTGGAACTGTTAACGCGATTCGCCGACTCAGATGTGGCGGCATCTGTTGTAAGGGTGCCGGGCATTTCTGTTCAAGATGATAAGTATGTTTTCATTCGCGGCTTGGGTGGACGGTATGTTTCATCGACTTTGAATAACGCGACAATGCCTTCCACCAACCCCTCGAAGCGAACAGTTCCCCTCGATTTGTTTCCTTCTAATTTCGTCAGCCAGTTGGACATTAAAAAGACTTTTTTGCCCTCAATGCCCGGCGAATCGACTGGCGGCAATTTGATCATCAATACCAAGACATTCCCTGACGAGCGGACGGGCTCCATATCGGTTCAGTTGGGCTATTTGGATGGCGTCACCGGCGAGACGGTTTTCATCGATCCCATAGACGGCGACTTCGATGCCATTGGTTGGGATGACGGTTCCAGGGAGGAAGACGTTACTGTCAAGGCAGTCGCTGCCATCCTGGGTATGGGGCGAATCACGGACACGAACTCTGGTGTTTCCTACGAGCTGGATCCCCGCACCCAGGGAGAGTTGCAGCGAATGGCAGGGATCTTGATCAAGGATGGTTTTGATGCTGATTTCGAGACCGCCTTACCAGAGGGCAAACTCACGGCCAGTTATGGTGACCTGTTCTACTTTGACAATGGTTCGGAGCTGGGCTTCTACTCAGCAGTGAACTACAACAATTCGTGGAGTCAGCGAGATAGCGGCGAGCGCTACACCTATGAAAGTGAAGGGGAAGTGGCAGATAACTTTCTCTATGAGCGCTACTCAAACAACGTCGAAATTAGTGGTCTCGCGTCAGTTGGTCTAAATGTCGGTGATAGTACATTCGAGTGGAACAACGTCCTGTCGAGAGTTACCGAATCTTGGGTAGAACGTGTCGTGGGCCAAGAAGGGGATGAGTTTCAGGCATTAGTCGGGCAGACCATACAATGGGAGGAGCGGACTTTTGCCTCCACGCAATTGATGGGCTCACATCTGCTCACGGATGATGGCGGGTGGTTTCTGGAGTGGCAGGCCACGGGAAGCTTCGCCTACCGCTACGCTCCTGATCGTCGTGACTTTAATTTCACTGCCACACAGAGCGCCACCAATCCCGATGGCCTCAAATCCGCCTATGACTTTAGCAAGCCCAACGATGAGCAGTCTGCGCTCTTTAATGGATTCATTTTAGAGCCCGGAGAGATCACTCGCCGTTATGACGAGTTGGTGGACGGTAACGTCGATATTTCTTTCGATCTGACTTGGGATGTCTTCGATAACGGTGCCAGTTTTGGCCAGCTTAAGGGCGGTGCACAGCTCATTTACCGCGAGCGAGATGCAGATAGTGCTACCTATGGCTACAACGTTAACCAGATAAGGGACGATTTGGTTCGATCTGACGATTTGCTTGTATCCGAGGTGATTTACGTGTGTGGGACGGGGCCTGGCACAGTGGCATGCCCAGATGATGGCTCCGGAAAGCCACCGCAGGGCGGCATCACGAACAGCCCCTCTACAGGGCTGGTGTTCGTTGATAAGACCCTAGCGTCTGACAGCTACGAAGCCGAGCTTGAGTACAACAGCGCCTACTTAATGTATGACCACACGTGGAATTCAGTCCTGCAGTTCGTGCTAGGCGCGCGATATGAAATGTTTGAGCAAACGACTGAGACCTTCTCGCTGCAAGGAGAGCAGGAAGCGGTTCAAGCAGTTATCGACGAAGATAGCGTTCTACCAAGCTTGGGCATCAATTGGTATTTCTCTGAGAGCCAGCAGCTGCGCTTCGCGGTGTCGCAGACAGTGGCCCGCCCTGACTTTAAGGAGGCGGCGAATGCGACTTTCTACGATAACGAATTTAACTTCCGAGTCAGGGGTAACCCGTTCCTAGAAATATCCGAAGTCATTAATGCCGACTTGCGATGGGAATGGTATCCCAGTGAGGAGAGCAACTTGTCAGTGGCCGCTTTTTACAAGGACATGGACAAGCCGATAGAAAGGGTTGTGCAGCCGGCCTCTGGAACCGCGGGTAACTCGCGAACGTTCCAGAACTCTGATAGCGCCGAGCTTTACGGCGTGGAGTTGGAGGGCCGAACGGAGTTTGTGTTGTCAGATGACTACAGCCAAACATTCTTCGTCTCTCTCAACGCCGCGTTCATTGAGTCCGAGGTGACTTCTGAAGGACAACAGGACCGGGCTCTCCAGGGGCAGCCGGAGTATACGGCGAACTTTATCATCGGTTACGACAACATCGAGCGCGGCCACCAGCTGACTCTTTTGCTCAACCAGAACGGCAAGGCCATTGCTGATGTGGGCGTGTCTGGCCAGCCTGACGTGTTCCTTGAGCCGCGTCTGGACCTGAATCTTGTGTACCGGTACGACGTGACAGATGCGCTCGTGCTTAAGGCAAAGCTCCAGAACCTGCTCGATGAGGAGTATGAGTACACGCAAGGTGGTCAGATTTTCCAGACATATGAGAGGGGCATCGGTTTTCAGATGTCCTTCGATTGGACGTTTTGATTAAGGCGTGCACGGTGTCATCACATTTTTTTTGCAGTACCGCGGCTCCTCGGGGCCCAACAAACCACAAGGGAGTATCATGATGAATAAGCAGTTTTGGTTGGCTCTCCTAGCCTGCGGGGCCCTGGTGGGCCTCGGCGGCTGCTCTGAGGGCGACGATGCGACGATCACTATTGACGCACCAGACAATAGCTCGGTCGACAACAGCGACAACAGCACCACCAATAACAACACCGATACCGGTGGGACGGATGGCGGCACCGATGGCGGCACCGATGGCGGCACTGACCCCGTGGCCGAGTGCCCGGCTGGCACGACAACATTGTCGGATTCAGTCTGCGTCTTGCCGGCGTCAATCAGCGCGGATACCCGTTTGACTGCCGACTTCGAGTACCTGATGGAAGGTCGCGTCACGGTAGGGAACGGTAATGGCCAGTTAACCACTAACAACGATGGCACACTGGCGGATGGAAGCGCGGTACAAAACGTCACGCTGACTATCGACGCGGGTGTAGAGATCAAAGGGAAGACGGGAACCTTTGCTAATCTCTTGATCACACGTGGCAGCAAGATCATGGCCATGGGCACCAAGTCACAGCCAATCATCATGTCTTCAGACGACGCCGGCTACGATGGCTCGGGTGAATGGGGCGGTTTGATCATTCACGGCTATGGGCGGCACAACGAGTGTGAAGTCGGTGGTAGCTACTGCGACATCGATTCCGAGGGTGAATCAGGCTTCGCGGGTGGTTACAACGATGACGACAGCAGCGGTATCCTGAACTACGTGGTCGTGGCAGAAGGTGGCTATGAGTTCTCTACCGGTAATGAAATCAACGGTAT
>CBFHSJ010000088.1:0-7804 GCA_965658485.1 Luminiphilus sp. | reverse complement strand
AGGCCCCTCATATAACTTCATCAGCTCATAGGTACCGTTGTTGTCGATCACTACCTGCTGCGGCATGACCTTGGCCAGCACCACCCGCCCAGAAGCGGGCAAAGCGTCTCCCACCGCATAGACCTGCTCGGCTGCACCCGACTTGATCACCGCGCTGCCTCTGCCGTCTTCGGTCGAGGCCACAATACCGGTCAGCGTGAGCGCCAGGCGGGTTTCCCGAGCATTTTGCTCAATGCCGTCACGACTGGCCTCGGTCAGCGTGGCACTGTTTGCATCGGCAAATGCCTCTGGCGAGCCGCCGAAAAGCCCAAGACCCAATACGCCAGAAGTATCAATGACCGCAGTCTGCTTGCCACCGGCGGGCTTCGGGGGATTCAGCGCCAAAGCGGGCGCAACTTCAATGGGATGAGTGCGGAAGGGGATCCAGATCAGCTGACTGACGCTGGAGAGCGACCACAATACCAGCACTACAATCAGGATGGCCTGCAGGCGCCGCAGCCGCTCAGGGTCACGAGCTAAGCCCTGCCAAAGGCCTTGCACCCCATCTTGAACCCGGGTCGATGCCTCTTCAAATCGCGCCTTCCATGCGCTTTGGTCGATGGTGTTCACTGTCGTTGTAGCGTCCAAACCCTACTGGCCTCACATCATACGCGCGACCAAGGGGAAATACCCTTCCGTGGATGGTCTGCGAATTTTAACAAAGCTGTCGTGACAACTCTGTGACAGACTGCCGCAGAGGCGCTTTCCCGCTCGCCTCCAGAACACGCCCATCAGCGGCTTCGCTGTGTCTGTGTTAAACTGCAGCGACCTGCGGGGTGGCCTTTGCCTGAGATACCGACCCGGTGAACCCGTCGAACCTGATCCGGATTATACCGGCGGAGGGACTAGGTGTTCGGACGATCATCCCGCCAAACGCTGTGTGCCCTTGCCAGATCTTTGAGGAGCACCAAAGCGTGAATCATGTCTCCCTGACGCCGCCCGCACCACGTCCGCAAACACCGATAGGAAGCAATCGCTCCGCCCGTATATCGGGCATTGCCTGCGTGTTGCCGCTACTCACCTGCGCTGGCATCGCGCTTGCGCAGGAAGCCGACATGGCGCTCGAAGAGGTCACTGTCACGGCCACGCTCTTTACTACCGGCACTGCACCCCTCAGCGCTAGCGTGCTGACCGAGCACACCCAGTCACGGCGCGGTGCGGCGCATCTTGAGGATCTGATCACGCTGGCGCCCAACGTGGCGACTTCCTCGGGCGCCTCACGCAGCCGCTTTTTTCAGATTCGGGGCATCGGTGAGCGCAGTCAATTTGTCGAGCCGGTCAATCCCTCGGTGGGCATCCTGCTGGACGGCATCGATCTGAGCGGCGCCGGAGGCGCGTTGACGCTATTTGATGTCCGCCAGGTTGAAGTCCTGCGCGGTCCACAGGGCACACTCATGGGCGCCAACGCGCTCGCCGGGCTCATTGCCGTCCAAAGCAATGGCACTGATTCGGGGGCACGCGACATCTCGGTAGGCATAGAGAACAAAGGTGGCTATCGGCTGGGTGCCCGTTGGGCCGGAGGTCTGTCAGACAGCATCAACAGCCGCATTGCTGTGCAACAGTATGAGAGTGATGGGTATGTCGACAACGACTATCTGAACCGCAGGGACACCAATTCGCGGGAGGAGCTGACCGCGCGGGGCACGCTCACCTGGACGCACAACACTCAAACGTTTGAGGCCGCGGCCTACTACACACGCGTTGACAATGGCTATGACGCGTTCTCGCTCGACAACAACCGCGCCACCCTCTCTGATCAGCCTGGAGAGGACGATCTGACACTCAAAGCCGCGCGCCTGAACTGGCAAAGCACGGTGCTGGGCTTGGACAGCACGCTGCAACTGAGCCACGCAAGTACGAATACGACTTACAGCTACGATGAAGATTGGAGCTACGTTGGTATTGCACCCGGCTGGGAGTACAGCTCTTATGACGAATATCTGCGAGACCGCTCAATGAACAGCCTTGAATGGCGACTGCAGGCGCCAGAGGCCGACGCCACAGAATGGATGATCGGTACCTACTTGCGCGACGAGTCGGAAGATCTGAGCAGGCGCTACACCTATTTATCGGCGCCCTTTGCCAGTGAAATCGACACCCAAACGCTGGCCGTCTTCGGGCAGATTAATCGCACCTTCAGCGAGCAGCTGTCCGGATTTATCGGCGCGCGCCTAGAGCGACGAGACAGCGACTATCGTGACAGCGCGAGCGTTGAGAAAGATTTCGACCATAGCTACTGGACCGGCCGCCTCGGATTAATCTGGCAGTACCACAGCGACGCCCAGCTTTATGCAACGTTGTCACGCGGCGCGAGGGCGGGTGGCGCCAATGCCGGGTTACTCGCCAGCATCGACGCCTTGCCTGAGCAGAATCAGGACAGCGTCGCCGCGCTGGGCGTCTTCGGCGAGGAAACGCTGGTGAGCCTTGAGCTAGGCTGGCAGCTTGACTGGACACAGTACGCCCTGCGCTCCCGTCTGGCGCTCTTCACGATGGATCGGGATGACCAACAGGCGAAGGGCTCGCTGGTCATTCCCCGCGCCGACGGCAGCACTGCTTTCATCGACTACACCGACAACGCCGCGGCCAGTGAGCACAGGGGCCTCGAATGGGAGCTCCAGTGGCAACCGACCCAGCAGTTGATCGCCGAGCTGACCCTAGGCCTGCTCGATGCGCAGTTTGATCGCTACATCACCGCGACAGGCGCAGATCTATCAGGACGCGACCAACCGCAAGCGCCAGACTGGCAATACTCGGCGGGGCTTACCTGGTATGCCTCGGCGCTGGCGTCGGTGCAAATCGAAGTCGCAGGAAGCGACGCGTATTTCTTCTCCGACCGCCACGACGTGAGAGCGCCCGAAACTCACCAGCTCAATGCCAGCCTGTCAGGACAGTGGCAGCGATGGCGTTGGACACTCTGGGGCCGCAATCTCACCGACGAGACGACCTTTGTCAGGGGCTTTGGCACCTTCGGTAATGACCCGAGGAAGGAGTACGCACTGGAACCCTACCGACAATATGGAGAACCCCGTATGGTGGGTTTGTCCCTCAGCTACGACTTGCCGGAGAGCAGACAATGAAAATGACTGCGGAACTAAGCGTTTATCCCCTGCGCGAGGATTTTAAGACTGCGGTGCTGGGCTTCATTGAGGAGCTACTGAAAGGGCAGGACGTGGTCGCCGTTACCAATTCCATGAGCACGCAAATCAGTGGCGAGGATGATGCAGTGTTCAGCGCTATCCAGCAGGCCCTCCGCGCAAGCTTCGCTCAATACGGCCGCCAGGTGCTGGTCGCCAAATTCATTCCAGAGCACTTTGCGGATATTGGCCCGGAGGGCTGAGGTGAGCTTTCTGGAGGTCTGCGCCGCCTGTGCTGGATTGCGGCCATCGCCAGCGCCGCCCTTTATGTCCTGATTTTTTGGCAGGTTCGGTTGTATCTGGAGGCGGCGCTGCAAGTGTTTTACATCGTGATGGCAGTATATGGGTGGTTTGCCTGGCAACAGCAAGACGACCAATCCCAGACCCCAATCCGCACCTGGTCTCCGAAGCAACACACGGTGGCGTGCAGCGCACTTGTTTTCCTCAGTCTGCTGATTGGCAGCGCCATGGACCAATGGACCGATGCCGCATCGCCCTTTATCGACGCCGCCACTACCGTGTCTGCGCTGCTTGCCACGTGGATGGTGGCGCGCAAGTTACTGGAGAACTGGCTTTACTGGATTGCGATCGATCTCGCGTCGATCGGCTTGTATCTTTCTCGGGATCTTTCCCTCACAGCGGCGTTGTTTGCGGGATACGTCCTGCTAGCAGTCTGGGGCTATCGGGCTTGGCGGGCACAATGGCAGCTGCAGACGCCCTAACGCGCTGCCTGGACCGCTGGCAGGACTGGCAACTGCCAATACCACTCGACGGCGCTCCAGGTCTGGGATCTCTGATGGCCCAAGGAAGCGGCCACAGTGTTTACGAAATTCTGAGCACACACCCATTGATCGGCCGGCTCAGACATCAATCCACCCGCCTAACTAGTCAAGCTTTCTCGCAGGAACTGATGGTCTGGTCCCTAGCCGCACAAGCCGGACTGGCACCTGATATCGTTTTCGTTGACGAAAATGAACAGGTCGTCATCTGCGAGCGCGCGCACACCGGTGTTCAGCCAGCGTCCGGCGAGGCCCTGGGCATTCTCTGCCGGCAAATCCACGCGCTGCCCGGCGTCAATCACCAGCTGACCCTCGCGACCGATATCGAGCACTACCTTAAGCAATTGCCCGCTCACCTGTCAGACCAATGGCGCGCCGCCATGCAAAGGTGCAATAGTGAAAAGGCACTGGCGAAACTGGAGGGGGACATACACTACCTCTGTCACAACGACCTGACCTCCGATAATCTAATGACTCGCGGCGATAATCTTGTCGCCATCGACTGGGAGTATGCGGCGATGGGGAGCCGTTATTTTGATGTCGCTATTGCCTGCGAAGCACTGCCTGACGGTGAGCGAGACTCCATGATGCAACAGGTATTTGGCGACACATTGGACACCGACTTGATGAAAGCAGGGAACCAGATCGCGACACTGGTGACGGCCCTGTGGCAGAGCTGTTTTACCGTCACTGACGCACAACGGCCTGCTGACTGGGTCGAGCAGACTCTCAGCCCATGACCGCTCGCTGGCACATCCTCGGCGTTGGCGCGATAGGCGGGCTCTTTGCCTGCCGACTGCAATCTGGTGGCGCGGACGTCACACTGCTGAGCAGGGAGCGTGAAAAACCTTCTCGAGAGTTGGTTCTGAAACATACAATCAGCGAGCGCTTCCACTTTCCGCAGCAGGCCATAACCCCTGGCGAAGACCCCATTGAGCACTTGCTGGTCTGTACCAAAGCGTGGGCGGTCGAGTCGGCGATAAAAGCGGTAGCACCCCGACTTTCAGCAACCAGCGTTGTGGTATTGCTTTGCAACGGAATGGGTCTCGCCGAGGCTGTTGCGCCCCTGATTGGCGAGGCACAGCTGGTGGTGGGATCCACTACGTCTGGATGCCGGCGCTCAAGCAAGGGAGAGTTGATTGTCTCCGGTGTGGGCCGAACCCAACTCGGCATGCTGGACTCGAGCCCGGCTCCGACATGGTTGTCGCCCTGGCGCCAGGGCGTGCCCGAATTTGAGTGGGAGACCGGTATCTGGTCCGTGCTGCTCGCCAAGGCCGCGCTCAATGCGGTAATCAATCCGCTGACAGCACTCAATGGGGTCACCAACGGCGACCTCATGCAGCCGCCGTTGCGGGCAATCACCGAGGACGTTATTAAGGAGGTGCAGAGCTTACTCTGCAGTGCCGACGCCAGGGAGATCGCCTCGGCGCTCCCTGCGCAGGTGCGAGCCGTTTGCGACAGCACCGCCGCCAATCACTCATCCATGCGCGTGGATCTAGAGAACCACAGGCACACCGAGATTGATGCAATCGTGGGCTGGTTACTGTCGAGTTTGATCCCGCATCCCCCAGCAACACCGATACTCAGTGAACTGTATGACGCAGTGAAAAAACGGGAGCCCGAGGTATTGGGCACTTAGAGAAGTGCGAGCACGGAGGCCACGACCACCCAGACCCCGGTCGCTCGGCTTATCGCCTTTTGCGCTGTCTCTACTGCGGCCACAACACCCTGAGGGTCATCCAACTCCTCGTCATCAAGGCGCCACGCGCGGGTGACGCCCTGCGCTAAAAGGGTCTCGGCAGTCACCTCAGTATCGAGTGCTTCCCGATTCAACAAGCCCTTTGATCGATCGAAGTCACCCAGCACACAGAAGGTGAGCAGCAAAAGCCTCGATGGCAACCAGTCCAACAAACGCTGGGCCGCATCAAAGCGCCCGTCGCTGTCAATATTGGCCAATGTTACCAGCCGATAGGCTGCCGCGCCGAAGGGCCCCAACATCCAGAAGTACAGCACGGGCGGAAACCATCGAGCGAAACCGCGGTAGGCGAAATCACGCAGCGCGCGCGCTCCGCGCGCCTCTCCCGAGTCTCGGTCGCCGGCGGATTCGCTCAGCAGCATGGCTGCGCCTTCCTCGTCGCCAACGCGGGCGCGAGCCAGAAAGCGCTGTAACTCGGTGGGGTAGTCTCCCCTCCCCAGCGAAAAATACAAAAGTGCCGTTCCCAGGAGCGCCTCAGCGAGGCCACCCAGAAAGGCCTCAAAAGTCCATAACACCGCCACACCCGCAAGTAGCGGCGCGCCGACACGCAAAGCCAACGAAGGCCAAAGATCGAGCTCAACGGCGTCAACGCGACGGCTGAGCGCATAAAACCAACGATCACCATGCAGTGGCCCACCCGCACCCAACAGCGCAAAAAGGCCCACCGCAACAATGAAAATGAGGTACGACACTCCCGTGTCTCCTTACTGCTGTGACTGGCTGGCGACAACGCGAGACCAGTCAAATGCTGGCCCCGGATCGGTCTTACGACCGGGCGCGATATCGCTGTGGCCAACGATAGCATCGTGCCGGATATCCGGGTATTGCTTTATCAGAACCGCCAATAGCTGATTCAAGGCCTCGTATTGCAAGTCGGTATAGGCCTCGTCGTCACAGCCCTCAAGTTCGATACCAATACTGAAATCATTACATTGTTCACGCCCCTGCCAGCAAGAGACGCCAGCATGCCAAGCGCGCGCATCGGTTGACACAAACTGCACCACCTCGCCCGTGCGCCGGAGCAGAAAATGGGCTGACACCTCGAGGCCCGATATTTCAGCAAAATATGGATGTACGTCAGGGTCGAGCGAATTGGTAAACAGCGCTTCTATCTCGGGACCGCCATACTGGCCCGGCGGTAAAGAGATACCGTGTATAACGACCAGCTCGGTCACTTCCCCCTCGGGCCGGGGGTTACAATTAGGAGACGGCACAGGACGAGCACCTGCGAGCCAGCCCCCGGTGATCTTCCATTGGTCAGTGGTAGTCGTCACGGGGTAATCTTATCGCAGACTTAGGAGAACGAGCGCCGGAGGCTCATCTCGATAATCCATGCCGTTGGAACCACAGCCAGCTATGATCACCCCAGATTACATTGCCAAACTTGTTGCCCAAGCGCTCGCTGAGGATGTCGAGAGCGGAGATATCACGGCCGAGCTCATCGGCGCTGACGTGCGGACCAGCGGCCGCATCGTGACGCGTGAAGACGGCATCCTGTGCGGAACTGCCTTTGCGCTAGAAGCCTTTCGGCAGATTGATCCTAGCTGTCATGTGGAATGGGCTGCGCAGGATGGCGATGTGCTAACAGCCAGCAACACACTGTGCACCCTGAGCGGACCCGCACGGGCACTCCTGACTGCGGAACGCACGGCACTCAATTTCTTACAGTTGTTATCAGGTACCGCGACGACCGCAAGCCACTACGCCGCGCGTGTGGCACACACCAAGGTCAAGCTGCTGGATACCCGTAAAACTGTGCCTGGGCTGAGATTGGCACAGAAATACGCGGTGACCTGCGGAGGGTGTTACAACCACCGCATCGGATTGTTTGATGCCTTCCTGATCAAAGAGAACCACATCTCGGCCGCTGGTGGCATTGCCGAGGCCGTTGCTGCAGCGAGAAGCGTTGCATCCGGCAAGCCCGTAGAAGTCGAGGTAGAGAACAAGGCGGAACTAGAGCAGGCGCTTACGGCGGGCGCAGACCGGATCATGCTGGATAACTTTACGCTAGAGGGGCTCCGAGATGCCGTGGCACACTCCGCGGGTAGAGCTGAGCTCGAGGCATCGGGTAACGTCACCGATGAGACTCTGGTCAC
>CBFHSJ010000087.1:4661-7832 GCA_965658485.1 Luminiphilus sp. | reverse complement strand
TGAATCAGGATCGCCGCTTTGTTTTTGACGGTGTGTGCCTGAATTGGGTCTCGGAATAGCGGCGTGCCATAATCAGTAGGCAGTGGGTTGGACGGGCAGACGGCAACACGAGTGACAGTCGGCTAGAGCGGCCTTGGCGCAAGACAACGGGAGGCCCAGCGAGGCGGCCCATACCTCTTTTCTTCCCGTTGCTGAAAGCCTATCTAACGTGGCCCAAGGTCACGCGCAGATCGTTTGAATATGAGGACTTTGCATACATATTGCGCCTAACTTCGAGAAAAAGAGTGCAAATGACCAAAAAAGTGGACTCCGATTGGTTTCTGCGACACACTCGCGCCCCGGTCACCGAAATTGGCGGATCAGCCCATGGCGGCAATCCTGGTATTACATGGACCCAACCTCAATCTGTTGGGTACTCGAGAGCCCGAGATCTACGGTTCGGAAACGCTGGACGAGATCAACCATCGTCTGCAATCCGAAGCCGAGCGAGCGGGCGCGAGTCTTACCTGTCTGCAGAGCAACAGCGAGCAAGAGATGATCGAGTCGATTCATCAGGCGCGCGTCGACGGAACGCAGTTCATCATCATCAACCCGGCGGCCTTTACTCATACCAGTGTCGCATTGCGCGACGCCTTGGCGGGTGTCGATATTCCCTGCATCGAAGTGCACATTTCCAACATGTATGCCCGTGAGCCTTTTCGACATCACAGTTATATCTCGGACATCGCCGAGGCGGTGATCTCGGGACTCGGTAGCTTTGGCTATGACTGCGCATTAGCCGCAGTGCTCCAGTCCCTCGACACCCATTCCACGACCCATTGAAGGAACCCACATGGATATTCGCAAAGTCAAAAAACTGATCGAACTGCTGGAAGAGTCGAACATCGGCGAGATCGAAATCAAAGAGGGCGAGGAATCGGTTCGTATTAGCCGTTACGGCAATCAACCTGCTGCGCCCGTCGGGTATGCGGCGCCGGCTCCTGTCGCACCTGCACCTGCACCCGCCCCAGCCGCGGCTGAAGCACCCGCTGCGCCGGCTGCTGCGCCCGTGGCTGACAACGCGGTATTGTCGCCTATGGTAGGCACCTTCTATCGCTCGCCCAGCCCCGAAGCGCCCTCGTTTGTCGAGGTCGGCCAGACCGTGCGCGTGGGTGACGTGCTCTGCATTGTCGAAGCCATGAAGATGATGAATCAGATTGAAGCCGATCGCGCCGGCACCGTCACCGCGATTCACGTTGAAAACGGTGTAGCCGTTGAGTTTGATCAGCCCCTGATCTCCATTTCCTGAAGCGTGGGTGAGCGACCCAAAAAGGATATCCCCCATGCTTGAAAAAGTACTGATTGCCAACCGCGGCGAAATCGCGCTTCGCGTGTTGCGTGCCTGTAAAGAGTTAGGCATCAAGACCGTGGCCGTGCACTCCACAGCCGATCGGGACCTCAAGCACGTTCGCCTCGCCGACGAGGCCGTGTGTATTGGTCCGCCGCCCTCGGCCCAGAGCTACCTCAATGTGCCCTCGATTATCAGTGTGGCCGAGCTGACCAACGCAGACGGCATTCATCCGGGTTACGGATTTCTGTCTGAGAACGCTGATTTTGCCGAGCAGGTAGAGAAGAGCGGCTTTACCTTCATTGGCCCCACGGCGGACACCATCCGCTTGATGGGTGACAAGGTATCTGCCAAGCAGCAAATGAAGCTCACCGGTGTTCCCACGGTGCCAGGTTCTGAGGGCGCACTGCCGGAAGATCCGGACGAGGTTATCCGGATCGCAAGAGAAATTGGTTTTCCTGTGATTGTGAAGGCTGCGGCCGGCGGCGGTGGTCGCGGTATGCGAGTGGTGCACAACGAAGAGGTGCTTCTTTCCTCGATACAGGTGACTCAGTCCGAGGCCGAGGCGGCCTTTGGCTCGCCGGTCGTCTACATGGAGAAATTTCTGCAACGGCCGCGACACGTAGAAATTCAGGTCCTGGCGGACGGGCAGGGCAACGCGATTCATCTCGGCGATAGAGACTGCTCGCTGCAGCGTCGTCACCAGAAAGTGATCGAGGAGGCGCCGGCCCCCGGGATCGATGATGCCCTGCGCAACGAAATTGGAGATGCCTGTGTGCGCGCCTGTCTCGATATGGGGTATCGCGGTGCCGGCACCTTCGAGTTCTTGTTCGAAGACAACGGGTTCTACTTCATCGAAATGAATACCAGAGTACAGGTTGAGCATCCCGTGACCGAGATGATCAGCGGCGTGGATATTGTTCGCGAGCAGCTGTTGATTGCCGGTGGCGCGCCGCTGTCGATTAAGCAGGAAGACGTGTCACTAACAGGGCACTCGATCGAGTGCCGTATCAATGCAGAGGATCCCCGTACCTTTATGCCCTCCCCGGGCACGATCAAAACCTTCCATGCGCCGGGAGGCCACGGCGTGCGGGTCGACTCCCACGTTTACAGTGGCTACACCGTACCGCCGCACTACGACAGCTTGATCGGCAAGCTGATCACTTTTGCCGACACGCGAGAGGCTGCGCTGGTCAAAATGCGTCAGGCGCTCGACGAGCTGGTGGTGGATGGCATTCGCACCAACGCTGCTCTGCACCGTGAGCTTGTGACTGACAGCTCTTTCATGGCGGGCGGCGTCAGTATTCATTACCTCGAGAGTAAGCTGGAACACGAGCATTGAGCGCTGCCGCCGAATGGCAGGAGCTTCATTTCACCGCCCGCAAGGATCAGGTTGAGCCCCTCGAAGACTGGCTGTTCGCGCGGGGCGCGCTGTCTGTCACGTTGGAGGATGAGGCGGATCAACCGCTTCTTGAGCCAGGTCCAGGGGAAACGCCTCTCTGGGAGGCGGTTCGCCTGACGGCGCTATTTGCCGGTGCTGAGAACCTTACTCCGCTGCTCGGCGAGATACCCTCTGAGCTCTACACCCAAGCACCCAATGTCGCCGTGCCCGTGGCAGATCGCGAGTGGACCCGAGTCTGGGAAGATCAATTTCATCCCATGCAGATGGGGGAGCGCCTGTGGATTTGCCCCAGCTGGACGCCCCCTCCCGACCCTGACGCGATCAATATATTGCTCGACCCGGGCTTGGCGTTTGGTACCGGTACGCACCCGACCACTGCCATGTGTCTGCGCGCACTGGATGCGGATTTCCCGCCCGGCAAGCGCTTTGTGGATTACGGTTG
>CBFHSJ010000087.1:3330-4562 GCA_965658485.1 Luminiphilus sp. | reverse complement strand
GTCACCCGCGAGGTCGGTATTCAGGCGGCGCTGTCCCACGCTGGCAGACAGCCGCTGAGAGAGGCTGCCCAGGCGCTTCTCGATCATGCCCAGCCAGTGGCTCAGGTTGTCAGCGCGTGCATAAAACTGGGCACTGTTCTGGCCGGTGACAGCGAGCCTAGCGCGATAGGCTTCGAGAAAACGCAATGCGTCGCGATACTCGCTCTCGGAGGCCGGCAGAATCCAGCTTTTAGATTGAAAGTTGATGCGCGGCTCGGCGAGGGTGAGATCGACATCCTCTTTCGACTGGGATTGCGAGCGACTCAGCACCTCTCGCAGCGCGCGGGCCAAATCGCGGCTTTGCACCAGCACGCCGTATTCCCAATTCGGCATGTTGTCCAGCCAGACGCCCGGTGGGAAGAGATCGTTGTGCGTGTAGCCGCCGGGTTTCTCCAGCAGGATACGAATCGTTTCCTGCAGTGTTGCGACGGTGGTTGTGCCGGTTACCACATCTTGTTCTGTGGCTGCGGCGTAGCGCGCGGCGTTCTCTCGCACATCGAAATGCTCCGGAGTGCTGCTCCAGTAGATGCCTACCACAGTGGCAATGAGTAGATACGCACCTGCAACGATGCCACCCCACTTGCCCAGCTTCCGGGGGTCGGAACTCCCGGGGTGAGGTCTCAGCCCACCCATCCAGCGGCGCAAAAATCCGTGCTGGCGTTCGGGCGCCGTGGTGTCTATTTTTGCAGTGCTGTCGTCCATCAGTGGTGATTGGTGTGCGTGTCGTGTGCAGCGGGCGGTTGTCGTCTCACCGTTGCCTCAGTGCAGGCCCGAGTGCCGGTAGCGCTGACCGCACAGATTCCAACGGTTTCACCCTCGACTGGAGGTGCTGTGATGTCGAGCAACATGATGTGGCGACCACCGGGTTCGAATATCAGCGTCTCGTGGGGCGCGATGTCGATCGACACAAGCTCCACCATGCGGCGCTGGTCGCCATCAGCAATGACTTCGTGCATTTCCGCGGCGCCGCTAATGTCACTGCTTACTGACGACAAGGTGACTGGCTGGTCACCGTGATTCATGAGTATGCCGTAGGCGGCCGATACCTGCGCACCTGGAGGCATACTTCGCACCCAGGCGTCCTTCCAGTGGAGCATCTCGCTGGCATGGGAAAGGGGTGACAGGCCTGTTGAGAGCAGGCATATCAGCGTGATAAATGCACCGCTCTGAGTCCGACGGAAGAGGTGTTGCCG
>CBFHSJ010000087.1:0-3230 GCA_965658485.1 Luminiphilus sp. | reverse complement strand
GGTGACAGGCCTGTTGAGAGCAGGCATATCAGCGTGATAAATGCACCGCTCTGAGTCCGACGGAAGAGGTGTTGCCGAATAAGTAGATCGGTCATGCGTTGGATTCCTTCAGTTTTTGATTGTCAGTAACGGCGCGGTAAAGCCATGTCGCGTATCGGTTTGGACGGGGGCGGGAGAAAGCAGGCTGCACTGAAGAAGCGGCCCATGCCCATTGGGTATGAGGTGCGTTGATTGATGGGCACCCCGACTGCTCATTGAGAGACACTGGCTAGGGCCTCCGTGACGATGTTGGCGGTTAACAACTGAGGCAAAATGGTGGGCGCTGCCTGTAAATTACCCGGGTACAAGACATAAAGCGGAATGCCGTTACGTCCATGCTCGCGCACAAACGCGCCGATTTCAGGGTCGTAGTTGGTCCAGTCGGCCACCATGTAAGTGACGCCGGCAGCCTCGAAGGCGCGCGACATGTTATCGGTAAACAACACTGCCCGCTCGTTGGCTAGGCAGGTAATGCACCAATCAGCGGTCACATCGACAAATACCGGTGTGCCCTGTGCGCGGAGCGTCTGCAGCCGCTCGGGTGACCAGGCGACGATCCCGTCTCGCTCCTCTTTGCCGGCAGATGCCGTGGCGTCTCCCCGCACGCTGCCCAGCATGACTGCTGAGACCACACAGATCAGTCCGACGGCGCGGGCCATCGCCCCGCCGCGGATCAGCGTCAGCCCGAGCGCGAGCATCACGAGACCTGCGGCCGCCGCCGCCATAGTGTCGACACCACTTTGTTTGCCCGCTACCCAGAGCAACCAGACCGCCGTGAGGTAGAGCGGAAAGGCCATGACCTGTTTCAGGGTTTCCATCCACTCGCCGGGTTTGGGTAGCCAGCGGCGCGCGGTGTCGCTCATGCTGATCGCGACCATCGGTGTGGCCATGCCCACGCCTAGCGCAGCGAAGACGGACAGCGCTTCAAATGCCGGTTGGGTGAGAGCGAAGCCCAGTGCGCTGCCCATAAAGGGCGCAGTGCAGGGGCTCGCCACCACCACGGCCAGCACACCCGTGAAGAAACTGCCTCGCGTGCCGGGTGCGGTCGCAAGTCCGGCACCGAGATTCATCCATCGCCCGCCGAACAGTACGAGACCCGACAGGGAGAGGCCCATGACGGCAAACAAATAGGCTAGCCCTATCACAAAGCCGGTGGACTGAAGCTGGAACCCCCAGCCGACCCAGCGGCCTGCACTCTGTAGGCTGATCAGCACGCTGGCTATCAACACAAAAGAGGCCACGACCCCTGCTAGATAGGCGAGGCCATGCCGGCGGTGCTCGCCGGGATCGCCCGTGGCAAAGCTCAGCACTTTGAGCGAAAGGATGGGGAATACGCAGGGCATGGCATTGAGGATAAGACCCCCTAGGAAAGCCAGACCCAGCGCCAGCAGCAACGTCATATCCGGGCCCGTGGAGGGAACGCTAGCGGCACTAAGAGCTTGCGGCTCAAACGTCGTTGGCGTGACCGCACCCGTGGCGACATCCACCAGGAGATGCTCAGTCTCCGGTGGGTAACACAGGCCCGCATCGGCACAGCCTTGATAGGTGACCGCGAGCGTTAAGCGCGGTTCGCCATCAGGCAGTGAGACGGCCAGATCGGCCTCCTCGTAATAAACCGAGACATCGCCAAAGAACTCATCGGTTTTGTTCAGCGCGGGCGGTAAGCTGATCGACAGATTTGCCGGTTCGGCCCCGTCTGCCTGTCTTACGGTGAACATGTGCTGATAGAGGTAATACCCCTCGGTGATTTGCCAGTGCAAGCGGAGCTGACCGTCTGCGGTCAGCGCACTATCGAGGCGGTAGGCCTCGCGGACCGGCAGAAACTCACTTTGCTGCTGCAGTGCCGCGGCGAGACTGTTCTGTGCTTGCCCAGTGGGGCTGTGCAGCAGTAGCGAGCAGGCCAGCACGAGAAAGCTTAGCCAAGCCTTGGACCCGTAAGTCGATGCAATAGAGGTGGCGTCCCTGCCAATCATGTCCGCTTAGTCCTGGTGATAGCGCAAGCGCGTGCCATGATCGAGAGAAAGCCGGATCTCATCTGCGCTCAAGGCTTCAGGGAAGTACACCCCCGACACCTTGGCGTCCATCAGGCTTGCGCCCTCGAGATTGGTTTCCCGGAAATCGATGCCGCTGAGGTCGCAGTTGCGAAAATAAGCGTTGGAAAAATCGAGACCCCGGGCGTTCATCCTGCGCAAATCTCGGCCTCGATAATCGCCGCCTGTGAGTTCACTGTTATCCAGACTGTCACGATTGGCGTTAAAGCTGTCGACATCTTCTTGGCGCAGCATCTGATATAGCGGGTCTGCCTTGATGACCGGTTTGACTTCTTTGTCGCTCATACGCTGTGGTCTGTTCCTTTTGGGCGCTGACGAATCAGTCACCAAAAAATTGACGGCGCAATGCGAGACAGGCGTCTCGCTCCAACCGTGGACCAAAGTATTTTACTACTTCCGCCGCAGCAAGGGTGGCATATTCTGTGGCGCGTAGATCGGTCTCCCCGCGCGACAATGCGTAGAGGAAAGCGCCGGCAAACATATCCCCGGCCCCATTGGTATTTACCGCCTCAACGGGCTGCGCGGCCACCCGATGCAGTGTCTCGCCGTCCCAAGTTATTGCGCCGTCTGCCCCCAGCGTGATGACAAAGCGTTTCGTCACCTGCTGGATGGCTGTGATAGCAACTTCAAGGTCGTTGCACTGACCCCACTCCAGCGCCTCGGATTCATTGCAGAACACCAGTTCCACACCGCCCTCGACCATCGCGGCCATATTGTCGCGAAAGAACTTCACCATGCCCGGATCAGAGAAGCTGACCGCGGTCTTTACGCCATGCGCTTCAGCGAGCGCTTTCGTTTTGAGCGCGGCGGCATGGCCGGTAGGGGAGGTCACCAGATAACCTTCGAGATACACCCACTCAGAATCTCTAATGGCAACCTCGTCCACTTCATCAGTAGACAGCGTCTCGGAAATGCCGAGGTGAGTATTCAGGGATCGCTCCGCGTCGGGGGTGATCAATACGATACATTTGCCTGTGACGCCATCGGTACTGCGTTCAGTGAGTCCGTGTGCGACCCCTGATCGTTCCAGATCGGTCAGATAAATATCGCCGTCCGCATCCTGCGCCACCTTGCAACTCATATAGGTCGGCGCGCCCATCAACGCGGTCGCAATCATGCTATTGCCGGCGCTGCCCCCGG
>CBFHSJ010000086.1:2653-7909 GCA_965658485.1 Luminiphilus sp. | reverse complement strand
CATTTGACGCGACGACTTTTTCTCCGCGGGCAAAGCGGTACGCATCGGCGCTGCTAAGCAGCAGGTTGCCCATGGAGTGCGCGTCGGCCGAGATGTTTGAGTGCAGGTGAAGATCGCCGAAAAAAACTTGCTTGGGGTAGTCGGTCCCCACGCCGGTCGAATAGGTCTCGGTGTTGGCATGGCTGTTAGGTTGTGCAGCCAAAACGGCCACTGCAAATGCAGCAGCAAGAACTCTAAGGCGGGACATAGTCTGACTCTTGTAATGTTTTTAGAGCGCCAACTATAGCGGCTGCCCAGACGAAGTCATCCCCGAAAAAATCGCCGGCAATTTTCCGATTTCGGCGGTGGCTGTGTATAATCCGCGGCCTCGGCGGAGACCTCCGTCAGCACTCGTCTGAAGACGTTGCCCCCTGGCTCGGTGGCAGAGTGGTTATGCAGCGGATTGCAAATCCGTCAACGCCGGTTCGATTCCGACCCGAGCCTCCAATATTCGGGACAATAATCCTTTAAGTCCGGGGGGTGTTCAGATGGGAACCGCCAACGCGCAGCTGTCTCCTCAGTATTAGGATTCAAGAGACTCGATTTGAGGGGCTTAAGTATGACAGCTACTCGTCTGGCAGCTTCTTCATTACTTCAAATAGCGCATCCATAACCTCGGCCACATCACCAGCTAGTTCCTCTCGCTCGGCCATGGGTGCATTGCCAAAGTCGATGGCCCCTTGAAGCTTGCGCAACATGTTCATGACTTCCTGAAGTTCAGCTTTCATATTTATTGCCAGATGCGACGGATGTTGGGCGAGCATATCAAGGAAAGTGAGCCTGGTTTGATATCCGCTCTCTTTCCGGCGCTATCGAGTCCTCTGGACGGCCAATAGCGCACCCGTTATCCAAGCACGACGTGATTGACGAATAAAAACAGACCGGCGACAAAAATGATGGTGAGAGCAATGGCTAGTAATACGAAGATAATTGGGTTGCCCTGATCAAAGTCTCTATCGCGGTTCTCCGAGCTTTGTACCCCCAGGAATGCTCGGAGAATGCTAATGATGTAATTCAACAGGTTCACTGCATGACTCTCGTATTTGCCACTGCTCTGAAATCCCAAGTCCCGACGACGTTGTCGGGGGTGTTGCAGCGTAGTCAGAAAGCCGGAGGTAGCTCCTCAAAGCTTGGTATACCGTCTGGGATGTGATGAAAAGACTTTGCGTCCTTGGCGAAGATCGCCATGTCAGGTTTGAAGAACGCGGCATCATCCATCGTGCCCACCTTCATCACGAAAACACCGGGTGCGCCGGGCGTGGTGGTACCGACGGCAGTGCCGCAACTCGGGCAGAAGTGCCGGGTCACGGCATTTTCTATATCGGTGCGCTGGAAAGAATTCAGTTCACCCTGGGTGAAATGAAGCCCGGACTCGGGAATCATGACGAATACGTTAGGATTGCCGCCCGTAATGTACTGGCACTCTCTGCAGTGACATTGCATTGCCGGCCCTGGCTCGCCCTCAAAGCTGTAGCGGACCTCGCCGCAATAACATCCTCCTTCAATTTTCATCTGTGTAGCTCCTCAGTGATGAGTAATTACTTTATTTTCTCCAGGGTAGGATTCTGGGGTCGCCGGTGGCCACATAACTCAAGAGCCAAATGGCTGGAGACACAGCGTAAGCCATGATCTCCTCGCCTGCGAATACGGTTGAGACGTAGTCACTGTAAAAGCGACCCACCTCGCTGGTGAGGATAGGCAGGGAGTTATTCATCCCATCCAGCACGCCAGCCAGCACAATCAATGCATGAGCGAACGCTATCCACGACAGCACGATAAATACCCGGTCTTTCATAGCTACCCCCTGTAATGCTTGTCCCTGATTTTAGCCGCGGATAATGCTGGGGTCAGCAGCAGGTGACCGTAACCTGCAAGCCCGCTCCCCTGATACTTCCCTGACCCTTGAGAGGCCGGCGGCGAAAACAGATGTGTTAGGGCACGAAGCCCAGCCAGATAATCGTTTGCGTAGCGAGGTACAGTGCGACGCCCGCCCAGATAACGAAAACAATCACCCCGACGATGCCGTCCTTTAGCCAGTTAGGCCACCGAACATTGAGTTTTGTCAGAATGATCCAGGGTCCTGCGATAAACGCCACGGCAATCACGACATCAATGATCAAAAAGAAAAATTGGAGCATCAGGGGGCCTAATCAGAGCAGGGCAGAGTTATGAGAGCTGATAACGCGTCGTCAACCATGCGATCGTTGAGTGATGCGATTGAAAGCTGTGCCCAGCTAGTCATTGGGCTGGCAGGTGGCGCAGGTGTAGATCCGCCTAGCGTTGGCGGATGAGCGCTGAATTTTGGTTTTGCATACACGGCATGGCTGGTTGGCACGGCTGAAAACAAAGAAGCGTGCCTTGCCGTAGCTGGCCCCTTTATTCTTCAACGCTTTGTATTGTCGGTCTGGGATTGTCACGCCCCTCTGCGCATAGCTGCGTTGGCTGATATCCAGAGTGGCGCGCGCCAGCTTACCTATCTCACCCTTGCTTAGCTCGCGCGCTTTTTTCGCCGGATGAATCCCTGCGACAAATAAAATCTCGCTTCTCAGGTAGTTGCCCAGTCCAGCCAGAAACGCTTGATCCAGATAGACGGAGTTCAAGGCTCTGCCGGAAAACGCCTTGCTTTGCAGTCGTTCGGCGATTTCCCGCCAGGTGAGGTTGGGATTGAGAATGTCGGGCCCAATACGCTGTAGAAACGGATGCTCCTCTATTTTCTCAGTCTTCCAAACGCTGATGTCTGATGCGCTATAGAGGAGGGCGCTATGCTGTTCGGTATGAATGGCGAGTCGCAGCTGCCGGTTGGTTTTAGGCACCTTGTCGCGCTTCACGACTCGCCATACGCCGTAGAGCTGATTATGGGAGTAGATGGTATAGCCCGAGTTGAAATGCGTGAGCAGTGCCTTGCCCCGGGTTTCCAGAGACAGGACCGTGCTGCCGGTAAGAGATTTGGTAAACCTTTTGAGTGGCGCAAGACCAAACTCAACGCGCTCGGCCGGTTTGTCTTTCAGCACTGCTTCAATTTTGTCAGCGGCAAGGCGGATTTCGGGGCCCTCAGGCATTGGTAACTCGTTTCATACCATGAATGACAGCAGGGCCCCAAGTCGGCGTCTCAGTCTTCGTCTTTTTCTTCTGCCGCTTTGTCTTGGTGCTCTTTCAGCTTTTGCTGGTACTCCTCTTCTGTGAGGTTGTGCCAGCCAATGCATTGCCCTGTTGGGCTTCGTCCGCATCCACATTCAGCCATGGTTTTCTCCTTTCGGTGATTGAGTTTCGTAGTGATCTCTGAAAGGCCGTCAAGAGCCCGGTTGTATCTTACTCAATATAGTAGCAACGTCGGGCTTATGCTGAGCAATCTCCTCGGGTGTTAGACCTTGTAGTTCGTAAGGCAACACTAGCCAATCCTCGGTGGTGTGCAAAAAGTAATCGGGTTTGCGGCCACTCATATTGTTACTGGGTTTGTAATAAGGGACGGCCACGCGGAGCTCTTCGGGCATATTCCGCCGGCACTTTGCTTGGAGTCGGGTGATCACGGCCTCTACGTTGTAGCCCGAGCTGAGAACGTCGTCGACGATGAGCAGCTTGTCACTGCGATTCAGGTTTTCAAACAGGTACTGCAGGCCATGCACCCGGATGCTCTCGGGGTTATCTACTAGCTTGCCGTAACTCGGCTGGCCGCGATATGAGGTTCTGATTGAGATGTGGTCGGTTTTAACGCCCAAATACTGCAGACACTCTTGAACGTAGATGCCAACCGTGGAGCCACCTCGCCAGATGCCCACGATAAAATCTGGCCGAAAGCCGCTGTCAAAGATAGTGACTGCGAGCTTGAAGGCCTCCTCGAGCAGTTGCTCCTCTTCAATAAATTGCTTTTTCACGTTAACGTCTTGCACGGGCCGCCTGATCAACCTTTGCGGTGACTATACCCTCTCTGCGGTGAGAATCTCGACACAATGAGCGACAAGCAGTATCTCTCGGCCGACCAACTGTTAGTGGACTCGTTCCGTTTGGCAGAGCGCGTTTTCTCGAGCGGATTTACGCCGACCATGATTATCGCGATCTGGCGGGGTGGGGTACCCATAGGTATTGCCGTGCAGGAGTTTCTCGCCTACTGCGGTATCGAGACTGATCACATCGCGATTCGCACGTCGTCTTACAATGCGGGCATCGATCAACGCCTGGGCGGTATTCGGGTGCACGGCCTCAATTACCTGATCAAGAACGTTACGGCGGAAGACAAGCTATTAATTGTAGATGATGTATTTGATACGGGCCGCACGGTCGATGCGGTGATTGAACGACTGACTTCTCTCGCGCGGCTCAACACGCCGTCCGATGTTCGGGTTGCGGTGCCGTACTACAAGCCAAGCCGCCGTGAGGTAGATCGTGTGCCCGAGTACTTCCTCGAAGAGACCGATGCTTGGCTGATGTATCCGCACTCGCTGGAAGGCCTCTCGGTGGAGGAAATCCGCGAGCACAGACCCGCTCTATACGACATCATCAAGGACCGTATCGCATCCTAGTGGCAGTCCGTTTTCGGTTTGGCCCTCTTGTATCAAGAAGTCTGTCTGCGCCGGTATGGCTTGTGACCACGCGCTGGGCGCCGCGTCACACAAAGGCAAATCGTGCCGCAAAAATCAGTGCCATCACCCAAGCGGCGGCACTGACATCAGACGCTTTCCCGGCAATCACCTTTAACAGCACGTAGCTTAAAAAGCCTGCCGCGATGCCGTTTGCAATTGAGAAAGACAGCGGCACCATAATGATGGTGAGCAGTGCTGGCAGTAGCTCGGTGGTGTCAGACCAGGTGAGGTGCTGCATGCCCGACATCATCAGGAGCGCCACGTAGAGCAAAGCCCCTGCGGTAGCAAAGGGCGGAATCATGCTGGCTAAGGGCGCAAAAAAGATCATCGCTAAAAAGAGCATGCCCACCGCACAAGCCGTGAGACCGGTTTTCCCGCCTGCGGCGACGCCCGCGGCACTCTCCACATAGGAGGTGACCGGCGCGCAGCCGACCAATGCCCCGGCCACACTGCTCGTACTGTCTGCTTTGAGCGCACGATCAAGATTTTCAATGGTGCCGTCTGTTTTGGTAAGCCCTGCCTGGGTCGCCACGCCCACCAGCGTGCCGGCCGTATCAAATAAATTCACAAACAGGATGGAGGCGATGGCGCTGATCATGGCAACGTCCAATGCGGCAGCGATATCCAACTGGCCCAGCAC
>CBFHSJ010000086.1:0-2554 GCA_965658485.1 Luminiphilus sp. | reverse complement strand
ATTCACAAACAGGATGGAGGCGATGGCGCTGATCATGGCAACGTCCAATGCGGCAGCGATATCCAACTGGCCCAGCACAGGAGCAATAGAAGGCGGCGCCGATACAATGCCCTGGTACTGCACTGTTCCCACCCCCAAACCGATGACCGTGACCAGCAGAATGCCGAGCAGGATCGCACCGGGAAAGCGTCGCGTGGCCAGTCCCGTGATGATGAGAAAGCCCAGTGCGGCCAGCAGCGTCTCGGTGGTCTGGAAATTACCGAGCGAGAGCAGCGTGGCCGGGTGGTCGACAATCAGTCCGCCATTACGGAGCCCAATCATGCCCACGAAAAGTCCGATGCCTGCTCCCATCGCGATGCGCAGGTTCCAGGGGATGCTGATGAGCATCCACTCTCTGAGTCTAGTGACGGTCAAGATCACAAACAGGATGCCAGCAATGAACACAGCACCCAGTGCGGTCTGCCACGGATAGCCCATATCCCCGACGATGGTGTAGGTGAAGAAAGCATTCAGTCCCATGCCCGGGGCGAGACCCACCGGCCAGTTGGCATAGAGCCCCATAAAAAAACAGGCCAAGGCCGCGGCCAGACAGGTGGCGACAAACGCAGCGCCTTGGTCCATGCCTGCTGAGGCCATCATTTGCGGGTTCACAAAGGCGATGTAGGCCATGGCCATGAAGGTGGTGAGCCCCGCGCTCAGCTCAATACCAATAGTGGTGTTTGACTGAGAGAGTTTGAAGAACCGTTCCACGATGTGTCCCTTTATTGAATCACTCTTGGGTCAGGCCCTACTGCAGGGGCGACTATGCAGTGTACCCGCAGGTTGTCGTGATTGCTGTTGTGACACGAGGTCAGGCGCCAATAAATAACTGAGCTGCCCGCATGACCGCGGGCCATAGCGACCTGGCTGGCCACTGTTCGATGCAGGCCCTGGGGCCTCGCCGAACGCTTTAAATCTGGTGGGCGCTCACATCTACCGAGAGGGTCTGCCCCGGGCTAGAAGAGCCCGGGGGCCATGCTCAGAAATCGATGCCGACGCGAGCCATCAGCTGACGCGGTGGGATGAACTGATCACCCGTGGCGCCAACACCAAATACGTCGGTAAAGCGCGCATTAATGCCGTCCTCGTCTGTCAGGTTCTTGCCAATCAGCTCGACCCGCCAGTTGGCGTTGGTCGGTGAAAAGCGCAGCAACAAGTCGAAGGTGTCGTAACCGTCGACTTCATCAGTAGTGGGGTTATTAAAAATACGGTGCCTGAAGTCACCGCGGTGGGTGTAACTCAGCGTGCCCTCGAAATCACCCAAGCTCCCTATCGTGTTGGTGTAGGTCAGCGCCAGGTTCGCGGTGAAGCCCGGTGTCTTGGCCAATTCGTTACCTTTGACGTCGGCAATTTGGCCCGCCCGGGCAATCTCTACCTCGGGGCTGAATAGACTGATGCCCTGTGCGAGCAGTGCATTGGTCGCGGCTTCTGATTCGACGTTATCGAGCGCCCGATGGCTGGCGGTGATTTCGGTGTCCAGCCAGGCGAGACGGGCATCGAATATCAGTGAGTCGGTGACAAACGCGCCGAGTTCCAGCTCAGCACCCATGATCTCTGATTCAGGAATGTTGCCCACGCCGCCCTGGAACACCTCGGGGTCAGTCGCCTGATACTGGAGGTTGTCGTAGGTGTAGAAGAACGCTGCACCGTTGAGTCGAACCCGGCCATCCGCGAGGTCGGTTTTGACGCCGACTTCATAGGCATCAATCGTTTCTTCTTCAAAAACGGGCAGCACCACGATCGGCGAGACAACGTCCTCGCGGCCGAAGGTCAGGTTTGAGCCGCCTGGCTTAAAGCCGCGCGTGTAGGAGGCATAGGCCATGGTGGCGTCACTGAGGTCGACTTCCAGAGCTAGTCGCCCGGTTACCTTCTCACTCTCGATCTCGAGAATCTCTGTGCCCTCGCGGCCGTAAAAATTGGTGACAGCGCTGTAGACCTCATCCTCGGTGTAACGCAGACCGGCGATCATGCGCGCGCTGTCTGTGAAAGACCAGGTTCCCTGACCATAAACCGAGATCGACTCGCGCTCCGGTTTTGAATCCGAGATGAAGCCGACGTCACCCCCGTAGGCATAGATGTCGTCGAGGGTGAAGTCGTCGAACACGCCGTCAAAGCCGAAGTCGAGACGCTCAAGAATGCTGATGTCGACCTCGGTGTCGAGGTAGAACACGCCCGCCACCCAATCGAGGCGACCAAAAGCTGGTTCGTTCGAGATCAGGTTGAATTCCTGTGTCGTGGTTTTCTGCTCATTAGTTTCAGGATCAAAGTAGCTTTGCAGCAAAAAGAAGGGCGGTAACGTTCGGTAGTCGTGGCGGTCGTTGTCGCGTTGGATCGCGATGTCGTCGTTTTGGTAACTCGTTAAAGACTTAAGCGTTACGCCACCAAGGTCCCACTCCAGCGTCATGCTATACAGCTGGGACTCGAGTTCGTAGCTTGAGAGCGAATCCTGCGCGAGTTTTCGGGCACCGGGCGTCGGGTCATAAATGCCTTTCTGGGCCTGACCATTCACCTCTTC
>CBFHSJ010000085.1:0-7922 GCA_965658485.1 Luminiphilus sp. | reverse complement strand
TCCCAAAAGCCGATCGCTCCGGGTGGTCGGAACGTTCGCTGTCGGTGCGCCGCCTGATGCCCAGGTTGCTTATGTCGCAGAGGCAACGGCGCGCAAGCTGCTGGGCCCTGCAGGTACCCAAGGTGTTCAACTGCGACTGAGCGATCGCGAGCTGGTGTCGCAAGTCAGTGCAGCAATTCGCCCACTGGTCGGGGAATCGACCAAGATCCGCGACTGGCGCAGCTCCCAAGGCACCCTCTTTGCTGCGATCAAAATGGAGAAGATCACGGTCGGGATATTATTGACCTCCGTCATTCTGGTTGCGGCATTTAACCTGATCGCCACCTTGACCATGTCGGTGACTGAAAAACGCGGCGACATTGCGATTCTTCAGGTTTTGGGTTTGCCCGCCAAGAAGCTCCTCATGCTGTTTTTGGGTCACGGACTCTTGCTCGCGCTTCTTGGTATTTCGCTTGGGGCGGTAGCAGGGGTGGCGCTTGCGACCACGATCTCCGATCTTTCCCTCTGGGTGGAGCAGGCGTTTGGTCTGGTGCTGTTTGACCCTGCCGTGTATTACATAGGTGGTTTGCCATCTACGCTGATGTGGGGAGATGTTTTGGCGGTGGTGACCGTAGCCTTTGTCCTGAGCTTGCTGGCCAGTGTGTATCCCGCATGGCGTGCAGCGAAGGTGCCACCAGCAGAGGTACTCAACTATGTCTGATTACGCCGTGCTCGAGGCCGTGGAGCTGTGTAAAACCTATCGTGACGCCCGGCGAGAAATTGTGGTGCTCGATGGGTTGGCGCTGTCGGTGTCGGCAGGCGAGTGGCTGGCGATTGTGGGCGCCTCGGGCGCAGGTAAATCCACTTTGCTGAACTTGCTGGGAGGCCTCGATATACCCAGTACGGGTGAGGTATCTGTCGCCGGACAACCGCTCTCTCGCATGTCGGAAAATGAGCGGAGTCAGTGGCGGAATCAGCGACTGGGGTTTGTTTTTCAGATGCATCACCTTTTGCCCGAGTTCACGGCACTGGAGAGCGTGGCTATGCCGGCAAGAATTGGTGGTGCCACAAAGAAGGAGGCAGAAGCGAAAGCTAGGGCATTGCTCGAGCAGTTGGGCTTAGCGAAGCGCCTGAACCATCGACCGGCGGCCCTGTCAGGCGGTGAGCGCCAGCGCGTGGCTATCGCGCGTGCGATAGTGAATGAGCCCGCCTGTGTGCTCATGGATGAGCCCACGGGCAACCTTGATCCGGATACGGCGGAGCAGGTGCTCGCCACGATGAGTGCGCTCCGTGGTCGCGATACCGCTTTTGTTGTGGTCACCCATGACCCGGCCATCGCTCGGCGCATGGATCGGCAGCTCACCCTTGCGAACGGTCGACTGGAGGCGCGCTAGTGCCCTGGTCGTTACGTTGGAGCATCGCGCTGCGCCAGACGCTGGATCCGGGCAAGGGCTTGTCGGCTTTCTTATCCCGCGTATCGATTGTTGGTATGGCGCTGGCCATTGCGCTGCTACTGGCGGTGCAGTCGGTCATGAACGGGTTTGAGCGGGAGATGCGCGAGCGAATTCTGTCGCTATTGCCCCATGTTCAGGCGACCACCGCGGGTGATGCGGCGCCTCTGACAGCCCTCACAGAGACCCTTCTGCGGGATCCCGACATTGCCTCGGTCAGGCCCTTTATTGTTGCAGAAGCGCTGTTGATGCGGGGACAGACTGTGTCTGCGGCCCAGCTTACGGGCCTGAAGCGTCCGGCGTTGGCGCCATACGAGTCGCTGTTGGTGCCGGGCATCATCGATTGGCACCCGGAGTCACTCGTGCTGGGTGCCTCGATGGCCGAGCGCCTGAATTTGAGCGTGGGTGATCGGGTCACGTTTATTCTGCCCGAGGAGAATCAAGCGGCGTATCGGCCACTTCGTCTTCAGCTCAGTGCCGTGTTGGACTCGGGGACCGAGCTCGATGAGATCTTGGCATTGGTGCACGTTGATGCGCTGGAGGCGCTTGGGGCAGGGGCCAGTATCCGCCGTGGTGTGGCGGTGCAGCTAGAAGACGTGTTTGCGGCGACCCAGTGGCGCTGGGAGATCGCCCAAATGCTGCCTTCATACGTGAGAGTCACCGACTGGCGAGCGACCCATGGCAATTTGTACACGGCGATTCAGCTGTCGCGGGATCTGATCGGGTTGATTCTCTTCATTGTGATTTTTGTGGCCGCGTTTAATGTGGTGTCCTCACTGATGCTGGTAGTAACGGACCGACGCAAGGCCGTGGCCATGTTGATGGCCATGGGCGGCAGGCGGGCTGATATCACCGCCGTATTTTTCCTGCAGGGCGGGCTGATTGGTTTTGTGGGCGCATTAGCGGGTGTGGCCTTAGGTTATCTGCTCGCGATAAACGCACCGGATCTGGCGGTGATGCTCGAGCAGTGGCTGGGGGCGCCTTTGTTGCAGACGGATGTGTATCCGCTGGCGTTCGTGCCGGTTGATGTTCGTTGGCAGGATGCCGTGATCACTGCCGCTATCGCCATTGGGCTGTCTGTGTTGGCGGCAACGTTACCCGCACTGCGCGCAGCGTCATTACCCGTGGCGGAGACGCTAGCTCACTGACGTCGTTTGCGGCGCGCACGCCACTGGCGCCGAACCGCATTGCGCCACATGGTATCGATCATCCAGTAGCCCAGTACCCCCAGAATCACACCCATCACCTGTGAGCCGACCAGCAGCGGCCACCAGATGTCTTCAAGGCTTTGCACAAACCAAGTCCAGGATGCCTCGAACTGAATATCGAGTGGCTCCTCACCTAAAATCCATGCGCCTAGCTTATAAGCCGCGAAGTAAATCGCCGGCATGGTGAGTGGGTTAGTGATAAAGATCAGCGCGAAGCTTAGTGGCACGTTGGCGGTAAAGACGATGGCCAGTGCCACCGAGATGATGATTTGTCCTGGGACGGGGAGCATGGCGCAGTAGAGACCGATGCCGAAAGCTTTGGCGGTTGTGTGTCGGCTAAGCTGCCAAAGGTTACTGTCTTCAACCCAGCTACCGAAAATTCTCAACGAGCGACTCTGCCGAACCTTACTCGGCGCCGGAACCCATTTCCTTAGGCTTTTTTTGAGCATCCCGTTGGTGGCAGCGTCTCGTTTGTTAGGAGGTAATCATAGTCTGTTGTGGCTCATTTTTGACCAGTGATCTGCGGCAGAAAGTGACAGTCTGATTGAAATCAGGATCTCTTGCGGTGGCCTGATGCTGGGATGACTGTATTGCCACTTTTATTGTCGATCTCGTGTCTGCGAGAGCGCGATCTGGCCGCGCTCTGTTCCGGTGTTGCGGCGAGTTTGATTTTTTCTGAACCGGGTTGGGGCCTTCTTGGCGTCCTGTTAGTGCCGCTTGCGATATATCACCGGGTATGGGCGTTAGTCGCTTTTTTGATGGGATTGGCCGGTGGTGCAACGAATGGCGCGATTTGGCTATCCCAGCAGCTTCCCGGGGAGTGTTTGGGGAGAGAGGTCAGCTTGACGGGTCGTATCGTGACCCTCCCTCGTGAACAGCTATTTGCGACGGGACAGCTGCGTGTGACAGCTGAAATGGAGGTCACGCGCGCTGGCGACGCGCTTTGCGCGGGTCCAAAGCGGGTAAAGGTGACCCAATACCTAGAGGCCGAAGAGGTTGGGTCATCACTGCGCTACAACACTCAGGTGGACGGACGCTGGCGGTTCAAATCGCTGGCCAGTCAAATCAATCCGGGTAGCCTCCCTGATCAGGCGCGTTGGGTGAGTCGCGGTATCGGCGCTGCAGTGACGCCTGTGGGCCAACTCACTCAAACACCTTTGCATCAACCCATCCCCCATTTCCGTTCGCGGGTGCTGGCTGGGTGGGCCGATAGAGAGGGCGAGGGGTGGGCAGCGATGCGGGCGCTGCTATTGGGCGATACTCGCTCCATGAGCCAGGGTGAGTGGCGTGATCTCCGGCATCTGGGTGTGGTGCATGTGCTGGTGATCAGCGGGCTCCATATCGGTCTGCTCGCGTCCCTCAGTTTTCTCTTGTTTCAGTTGCCACGACGATTAATGCGTATTCCGGGTGACGGCGGTGGCATGGCGTTTGCGTCCGTATCCGCGCTGATAGTGACAGGCTGTTATGCGGCCTTGGTAGGCGCCAGCTTTCCGGTGATGCGGGCCTACCTGATGCTGGTTGCCGCGCAACTGCCCCAGTTGTTCGGCTGGAATACGACGGGACGACACGGGTTGTTATTGGTGATTAGCGCGCTGCTGCTTTGGGATCCCCGAATAGTGCTCGGCGCTAGTTTTTGGCTCAGTGTAGGAGCGACTTGGTTATTGGTTTCTATGCCTTGGCGGTCATTAGGCATCCGTTCATTGATCGCGACACAGATAAAGATGATCGCCCTGATGGCACCGATGACCCTGTTCTGGTTTGGCGAAACCAGCCTGCTGGGTTTTGCCACTAATCTCGTTGTGGTGCCCCTGGTGACCATGCTCATGGTGCCACTGGGTCTGGTGGGCCTGCTTCTGTTCGATGCAGCGCCTACTTTTTCTGAGCAGCTGTGGTGGTGCGGCGCCCAGTTCTGGTTGTTAGTGCGCGCCTGCTTTGACTGGATTCTCGGGTGCTGCCGATATTGGACCGTGATCACGGCGAGTCTGGGAATGCTGCAATTTTCCCTGGGGTTACTTGCGCTGCTCTTGTGGGGAGAGTCTCGCCGCTATGCGTCGATCGCCTTTTTAATCGCTGCACTGTTTCCATGGTCCGATAAACAGCCAGCACCGGGTCATTCGATGACGCTACTCGACGTTGGTCAGGGCCTCTCGTTAGTGGTTCAGGTTGGGGGGCGCACGCTGATCTACGACACGGGGTTTGGTGAACCAGAGGGATTCACACAGGCTGAGAAAGTTTTGCTCCCGTTCCTGACTCATCAAGGGATCGAACGCATTGATACGCTGGTGATCAGTCATGCTGATCGTGACCACAGTGGTGGGCTTGAGTTGCTGCGGGTCGGCGTCCCCATAGGGCGGCATCTGGGATTTGGCGGTGAGCCTTGTCGCAACGGTGAGAGGTGGTTGTGGGGATCAGTAGAGTTTTTAGTGATCAATGGCCCCGGTCATGGGCAGCAAGATCGAAATGACGGCTCCTGCGGATTGCTGATCAAAACGCCGGGCTTGTCGGTATTAATTCCCGGGGACGTTTCCGCCGCTCGTGAAAGGCAGTGGGTGCGTTATTGGCGCCACGAGTTGGCAGTGTCGATTCTTGTGCTGGCCCATCACGGAAGCCGCACCTCCAGTAGTCACGCGCTGCTCAAGTGGGCGAGCCCAGAGTGGGCCCTTGTGAGCGCCGGCAGGGGCAATGCGTTCGGTCATCCCCACGAGGAGGTGATAGAGCGAGTAAAGACTAGCGAGCATACGACCGTGCTTAGCACAGCGATGAGCGGCGCGATCGAGATCAACCTTGCGGAGCGCAATATTCCGGAGTTCACGCTATCGCGTGGTCTTCGTGCGCCATATTGGCTCAAATTGCCGTAAATACCTGCTAAAACCCTGTCTGGGGCTGATCTTGGTGGCTAGGTATACTCGGGCTCTCTCAGGGAGGACTGTTTGTGTATCAAGTGTTGGCAGCAGGCGGCTGGGTCATGCCTTTTATTGTGGTGTGCTCGGTATTGGCCCTGGCGATCTGTATTGAACGGCATTTTGCGCTGAACAAGCACCGGATCGCGCCACCGCACCTGCTAGCGACTGTCTGGCAGCAATTGCGGGGCGACGGGCTTGATGCCCAGCGACTCAAGGCGGTGCGTCAGTGTTCTCCACTGGGCGCTATTCTCGCTGCGGGTCTCGCCAATCGGCACCAAGGTCGTGAGGTCATGCGCGACAGCATTCGCGAGGCGGCATCCCATGTCATCCACAGTCTTGAGCGCTACCTCAATGCGCTGGGCACCATTGCCGCTATTACGCCGTTAATGGGCCTGCTGGGCACCGTGGTGGGCATGATCAGCGTGTTCACCGAGATCACCACCCACGGCACGGGCAACGCCAATGCGTTGGCTGGCGGCATTTCCGAGGCATTGCTGACCACGGCCGCCGGTCTCGCGGTGGCGATTCCTGCGCTGGTGATGCATCGGCACTACACGGCACGGATCGAGTCGATTGTGGTGGATCTGGAGCGCGAGGCGATCAAGCTGGTCGATGCGCTACACAGTAACCAGAAGACGGAATACGACCTGTGAACTTTCGGCAGCTGCGCCGCCCGGAGGTCTCGATCAATCTGACCCCGCTGATTGACGTCGTCTTTCTGTTGCTGATTTTCTTCATGGTCTCGACCAGTTTTTCCGAGCTCACGCAGTTGGTGGTGGATTTGCCCGAGGCGGAAGGTATCCCAGCGAGTGCTGACAACACATTGCTGTTGGTTGTCGACGTGCAGGGAAACATGACATTGGATGGGGAGCCTGTGCCCAACGACGCGAACAGCCTGTCTGCGGCCCTGCGTCACCGTTTGGGCGGCAACACTGACATTCCGGTGACCTTGTCAGCCGACGCTATGACTCCACATCAGTATGTGGTGACTGCAATGGATGTGGCAGCGCAGCTCAATATCACGCGCTTGACCATTGCGACTGAAAACACGCGCTAGGTAGCGATAGTGAAAAAAGAAACAGGAAAATCGAGCGACTGGGCCTTGTATCGCCGCCTGTTGGGTTATGTAGCGCGGCATGGTGGCGCCTTTTCGTTGAGCATTCTTGGCTTTCTAATTTATTCCATTGCCAACGTCTTACTGGCTGATCTCACCCAGTTTTTACTGGACTCGCTGGGCGAGGCGTCACAGATCAGTATGGGTTTTGTATCCAACGCAGCGCACTGGTTGTGGCCGCCAGGTGACAAGGGCCCCGTTGAATATGCGCGCATTGCCGTGCCCGCCGCGGCGATCGTCTGTGCGCTGATTCGCGCCAGCGGTTATTTCTTTGGCAACTACTTTATGAACATTGTTGCCCGTGGAGTAGTCCACTGGCTGCGCACACAGGTCTTTGACGCGCTGATCCACATGCCGAAGCAATTTATTGACGGCCACACGCACGGCGAACTGGTCTCCAAGCTGACTTTCAATGTGGAGCAGGTCAGCGGTGCGTCATCCGATGCGCTTAAGACGATACTGCGGGACGGGCTAACGGTCTTGGCACTGATTAGCTACATGCTTTACCTCAACTGGAAGTTGACCCTCGTGTTTTTCGCGATCACCCCAGCGATTGCCGGGCTGGTCGTGGCGGTGGGCCGGCACTTTCGGCGCTACAGCCGGCGCATTCAGGATTCTATGGGCGAGGTGACCCAGCTCAGTAACGAGAGCATGCAGGCGTTTGATGAGATCCGCATGTTCTCTGCCACTGAGCAGCAAAGCGAACGCTTTCGGGCGGCGAGCCAATTCAACCGCGTGCAAAGTTTGAAGCTTGCTTTCGTACAGGCGGTGTCCACGCCGATCGCTCAGGTGCTGCTGGCACTGGCTTTGGCGGCGCTATTTTGGTTTGCGCTGGACCCCGCGATTCTCGCTGGTTTTTCTGCGGGTTCGTTGGTGGCGTTTATTGCCGCCGCGACCCAGTTGGGTAAGCCCATTCGCACGCTGACCAACGTGCAGAGCATCATTCAGCGAGGCCTTGCCGCCGCTGAGGATTTGTTCACTCAAATTGACGCGCCGCCTGAGCCCGATCAGGGTCAACTCACACTTGATAGAGCCCGTGGAGATATCGTGTTTGACGACGTGAGTTTTACTTATCCCGGGGCGGAAGGGTCGGTGCTTACAGATATCAGCCTGCACATCCCCGCGGGGAAGATGGTGGCGTTTGTGGGACGCTCGGGGGCCGGTAAGAGCAGCCTCATGCACCTACTGTGTCGTTTTTATGCGCCGAGCGCGGGCAGCATCACATTAGATGATCAGCCGATTGCAGATTTTCAGCTCGACGACTACC
>CBFHSJ010000084.1:2299-7946 GCA_965658485.1 Luminiphilus sp. | reverse complement strand
GTTGTGCATAAAGCCTGTCTGCCACAGTTCCCGCATGCCGGCATCGACAATGGGATAGCCAGTTTGCCCTCGCTGCCACGCGGTGAGCCTTTGCGGATCCTCGACCCAGGGGAAAAAGCTGAATTTCGGGTTGAAGGCCTCGTCCGGCATCGTCGGAAAATGAAACAGCAAGTGGTAACAAAACTCCCGCCAACCGATCTCACTGAGGAACTTGTCGATGGACCCGGCCGCCTCTGGCTGGTCGATTTTGCTTTGCTGTGCCGCATGCCAGACCTGTCGAGGCGAAATGTTACCAAACCGCAGGTATGGGGACAGTTTTGATGTATTGGGCTCAGCGGGGACGTCTCTGCCATCACCGTAATCCTGCACGTGCTGGTCTAGAAACTGGTTGAGCGCTGCCTGCGCGCCGGCTTCGCCCGGGCTCCACAAATCGTTCCAACCAGTGGCCCAGTTGGGTGACGTCGGCAGGAGTTGCCAATCAGAGAGCTCTTCGCTCTCAATCTTGCCGTCATAAGCGGTCAGCTCAGGGGCGGGCAGCGGCTGATGGGGCTGTGGGCGCCGGTTGCAGGCACGCCAAAATGGCGTGAAGACCTTGAATGGCGTTCCGCTGCCGGTGGCGACGTGTTCCGGTTCATGGAGCAGGGTGCCGGGGTATCGCTTTAATTCGACGCCTTTGTTCGACAATTGATCCCTAAGTACTGTTTCAAGGCCTGCCGACCAGGGCTGATAATGGCGGCTGCAGTAAACGGTGGTTGCCCCAGTTTGCTCCGCCAGCGTCGTCAGCGCGGCAATGGTTTCACCTGACTTAAGGATCAGGTCCAACCCTGTTTCGGCGAGGCGGGTGTGAAGCGACAGCAAGCTGTGATGCAGCCACCACTGACTAGCACTCCCTAAGCGCCAAGTGTCCCCCAGATCCGGATCTCGCACGAAAACGGGAATGACTGGGCCTGCCTGCGCTGCCGCAGTCAGTCCGGGCAGGTCAGTGAGCCGGAGATCGTCCCGAAACCAGTAGATGGACACATCAGCCATGGAGTGGCTCCTGTTTGTTGAAAAGGAAGTAGTCAGCGCACTGGGCCATCAATGTAAATGGCGAGCTACTAAATTTGTGGGTACAAAGGTCGTCAGCGCGCGTCTCGCCCTGATTGAGAATGATCAGAGGTTTTCCCTGATCGACTGCGTATCGACAAAAACGCAGTCCTGAATACACGGATAGAGAGCTACCCACGACCATCATCCCCTCTGAGGTGTCGATTATCTCATAGCACTCATCGACTACAGGGCCCGGCACCGTGCCGCCAAAAAATACGACCTCTGGCTTCACAACGCCGCCACATACTCGACACTGTGGCACGCGAAAGTCTTTGACATAATGATCCGGTAGATCAGCATCTCCGTCCGGCCGAAGCGTCAGGGAAGAGGTATCGGGTAATGCATTGTGGCGCTCGATCCAGCTTTGTATTACTTCGCGGCTTGCGACGTGGCTGCAATCAAGGCATTTAACCTGATCCAGTCGGCCGTGGAGATCGATCACCCGTTGGGAGCCGGCACGTTGATGCAGCCGGTCGACATTTTGTGTGATCACGCCTGCAAGTAGTCCCGTCTGCTCGAGTTTTACCAGGGCGGCATGGCTTTCATTTGGCTGAGCCGCACTGACACGCGGCCAGCCCAGCGCGGATCGGCTCCAGTAGCGCTGCCTTTTCGATGAGTCAGAGATAAATTCGTCGTGCTGAATAGGTTGGCTACCCAGCCATGTTCCCTTGTGATCGCGATAGGTAGGTATCCCTGAGGCGCTGCTGATGCCTGCACCTGTCAGCGCAACCCAAGGGCGGCGCGATCCCAGAATTGTCAGTAAAGAGTCAACCGATTCACTCATGAAGCGTATACGTCAGTGCTTGCACGTGGATTTCCGCGAGACATGAGGGCAGGAAAGCGATGCATATTTTGATGACAGGTGGTACGGGTCTCATTGGCACAGCCGCTTGTGCCGCGCTTCATGCCGCTGGACATAAGCTGACGATTCTCACTCGGCGAACCCGTCCCGCGACGGCTGAGGCGACGTACATTACCTCGCTTAGGGAGCGCGCTGAGCCGGTCGACGTTGTGATTAATCTCGCGGGAGCGGGTCTTGCGGATCGAAGATGGAGCAGTGCCTACAAGCGGCAAATCGTGTTGAGCCGGGTGGATCTCACGCGAGAGCTCGTTGCTTGGATGAGCGAGCTCGAACACCCCCCCAAGAGGCTGATTAGTGCGAGTGCGATTGGTTACTACGGGGCAGCAGATGAGCAGACCTTCAGAGAGGGCGCTGGCGTTGGAACAGGGTTTTCGGCGACGCTGTGCCAATCGTGGGAGGAAGAGGCTGGCAGGGCCGCTGAGTATGGTGCGCGAGTGAGTCTCTTGCGTTTTGGTGTGGTGTTGGCGAGAGAGGGGGGCGCGTTGGGGAAAATGACGCAGTCGTTTCGACTCGGTGTAGAGACCTGGTTGGGGTCGGGTGAACAGTGGCTGAGCTGGATCCATCTGGAAGATGCCGTCAGAGTAATCCAGCATGTGCTCGCCCTTGAATGCCCCGAGGGCGTCTACAACACGGTGGCACCAGAACCTGCCCGCCATCGGGAGCTCGCCCATGAAGTAGGACAACAATCCAAGACTTGGCTGAAGCTCGGGGTTCCTGCTTTTGCCGCTAGGCTCATGGCCGGGGAAATGGCTGAAGAGTTGCTCCTCAATGGGCAGCGTGTGCTGCCCTCGCAACTGCTTGAGGATGGCTTTCAGTTCCACTACCCCAGCCTCAAGGAGGCGCTTACGGATTTAATGCCCCGTAACGGTTAGGCCGAGCTGACCTGCTGGTAATCCATAAACGCCTCCTGAACCCCTTCCTGCCCCTTTAACTTCTTAAGGGCCGACCGTTCCAACTGCCTTACCCATTCCCGGCTAACGCCGAGTCGGTCTGCGATTTCTGACCGGGATAGGGGGGGACCGTCATGTAAACCCCAGCGGGCGACGACAACCGCCTGCTCATTGGCCTCCAGCTGATCCACCGCCTCACCCAGAAAACGATGTAAGGAGTCCTGCTCGGCGTTACCCGTAGTATCGCCGTACTGCTCAGTTGTGAGCGTGTCGACCAACGTACCGTCATCGTCGTCATAGCGCGGCGCGTCCAGCGAGATCGCCAAGTTGCGCACCTCCAGGATTTCCTTGGTTTTTTGCTTGTCCATGCCCAGCTTTTTAGCGAGCTGCGCAGCATCGGGCTCCATGCCTGTCTTGGCCTGCTCTATTGCGCGCTCTCGGTAGACTTTGTTCACCTGGTCTTGAACGTGGGTGGGCAAGCGAATCAGGCTTCCGGTATCGCCGACGTAGCGCCGGACCGCCTGCGTGATCCAGTTGAAGCAGTAGGTGCTGAACCGATAGCCCTTAGCGTACTCAAACTTTTCAGCTGCCCTAATAAGGCCCAATGTGCCTTCCTGCACTAAGTCAAGATATCCGACGCCACGGCCTCGATATCGCCCCGCGATGGAGTGCACCAGTCTGAGGTTATGCATGACGAGCGCATCCCGCGCTTCTGTGTACTCTTTGAGCGCTCTCCGGATGCTCTTGAGCACTGGGGGTTCTAGTGCGATGGGTGCAGGGGGCGATAACCAGTGGCGTGACCAGTGGCCGATCGCATCTGCTACTGCGTCGGGGAACTGTCCCCCGGCGCGACGCAACATAAACACCGCGATCCCCACTGTGAGGCTCGCTGGGATATTGAGGCCATTAACCGTATCGGCATAGCGTTTTTTCGACCCGCGTTTCTTCAGAGTTTTCGCTGCTTCTATCGTGATGCCGGCGAGGTTCCCGTCTGAAAAGTAGGGTGCCAGCTCACGGCGCAATGTAAAATGAAGTTCACGACTGGGGAAGCGCTTTACCTCGGGTGGACACTCAAGCGCATTAATGAGTGAGTCTGCCAGCGTCGACCGCAGGTCCGCCACCTCTGAAAAAAGGGTGGAGAGCGCGTCAACTGCGGCCCACTTCCTGCCGTCTATAGCCTTTTCTTGATCTGCGGTAAGTAGCGGATAGCGCCGAATTTCCGCGAACATTAATTCCAGATCAGCGTCTTCACTACTGTCTAATGTTTGCATGTTGCCCCCTTTTTCTCACCTAACTATACGGGGGCAGATCGATGACAGGTTCTTTCTGTAGGGCACTCTGTCCATGTTTCAGGTGAACAAAACCTAGACAACTTTGCAGTTAGGGCGATCCGGCTGGCCAAGTGTCGCGTAAAACTGGACAAATCACGAACAGGAGAGCGTTATGAACGCACCGGTCGCAAACTTGCGGGCGTTGGAGCCGCGCCCTTTATACGGCATTGGCACCGTCGCCAGACTCACCGGCTTGAAGTCAGACACCCTCAGGGTCTGGGAGAGACGTTACGGCCTTGGCGCTAGTCATAAATCGGCTACGGGGCGTCGCCAGTACACTCAATCAGATCTCGACCATCTGCAGCTGGTCTCATCCCTCGTGAAGCAAGGTGTCAGGATCGGCGAGATCGCAGCGTCTGATCGCAAGACTCTGGAAATGCTGTTAACGCAGCAGGATCGCACGTCTCCCTCGCGGCCTCTACCCCCGGCAAAGCCTCGGGTGGTGTTTTTGGGCGCGGATCTATGTCGATGGTTGGATGAGCATCAGGGCTGCATATCGGGCGTATCGGCCTTGCTGGCGCGAATGTCTGTTGATGACGCAGTGGCGTCACTGAGCGCTGAACAAGCCTGCGATATGTTAGTGGTGCACTGTGCATCTCTAACGATGCAACAAATCAGAGGTGTCGAAGCGCTCGGTGAGAGACTCGGTGTGCGCCGCACGATCGTGTTGTATCAGTTCGGCAACGATCAGTGGTTAGCGGAGTTAGAGCGCATGGGGCACTCCGCCTTTAAGTACCCCATCGAGCCCTCGCAACTGGCCTTTGAAATCGGTCGCAGTCAAGTGGAGAAAGAGACGTCTCAGGGCGTCGGCAATCTATCGGAGTTAATGCCTGCCAAGCCGCGTATGTTTAATGACGCCGAGCTACGTGCCGCAGCCGAAGAAAAAATCGTGTTGGATTGCGAGTGCCCGCGACATCTGTCTGAGTTGATCAAATCCCTGAATGAGTTCGAAACTTACTCCAGCGCCTGTTCGGTGGATAACTGGAAGGACGCGGCCATTCACGCGAGCATTTACGCCTACACCTGCCAGGCCAGACACTTGATGGAGAAAGCGCTTCAGTCCGCCCTCGAGGGCAGAACATTAAACGTGGAGGTTACGCCCTAGCCGAGGCACGCTTGATGTCGTTGGCGAGGGCTTCCCAAAGGGGAGACCCTAGCAGTTGCCAGATCCAAAGGCATACAGGAGCCAGTGTCGGCATGAGTAGCACGTTGAACTGATACGTCAGCGCGATCAGATCAGCGGGTGGCACGCCCGGTGCGTTGAGGAAAGGCGCGCCGACCACTAACATCAGGTCTTTGCCCAGTATGGAAGCCAAACCAAAGGCCATGATGAGCCAGAGCCAGAACAGGCCTATGCAAAATTTGTACATGGCATCTTTCAGGTTAGAGGCCATCAACAGTGCGGCATAGAACGCAATAGAATAGGAGACGAGACGCGTATTGATCTCGAGCGCTATTTGGTTTCCAGCGTCAGC
>CBFHSJ010000084.1:0-2289 GCA_965658485.1 Luminiphilus sp. | reverse complement strand
AGTGCGGCATAGAACGCAATAGAATAGGAGACGAGACGCGTATTGATCTCGAGCGCTATTTGGTTTCCAGCGTCAGCGGCAGCCATGATGACGCCGCCGTCCTCCCCGAACTGGGTGCGGACGGACACAACTACCCCTTGAAGGCCCACTGCACCAACGATGTCGGGGTAGGCACTGTCTAATAAGAAATCGCAAAGCCACACCGCGGGTGCGGCGAACAGCGTGCCCGCGGCGTACCAGATGCCAAACGTGATGGGCATCAGAATCAGAGTCAGCACAAACTGACGCCGCATCAGCATCAGGCAGCTTTGACCTCAGGGCGTTGCTTGCCGAGCCACTGAAGATAGATGGCAAATACCACCAACACATCCAGCATGATGAGAACCGGCCACAGGTATAGGTGAAACCACTCGAACACGGTGTGGTTCCACTGACCTAGGTAGAAGAGCGAGATAATGCGGACGATATTTAAGGCCTGGACAAAAAAGAAACCAGCCAAGATGGCCATGATCTTATGCTTCACCGATGCAGGGAAGGCCACCACGCCCGCGATGAGAACGATCGCCGCCTCGACCCCATTGCAACCTGCCTCGATCGATACCGCAAAGCCAGTGGTTGCGTCTCGTAAGATCCGGCCCTGAGCAATGACTGTGTCGTCGAAGGGCAAAATAATAGCTGTGCTGAGTGCCGCCAGCAGCCCCGTAAACGGCTGAATGACAGCCTCTTGCACGGGCTTGAGCATCTCTATCGCAAACAAGCCGACTAGAACGCCGCCAAATAGAAGAAGGAAACGGGCCATGAACCTTAGAGTGCCGACTGTGCCAGAATCACGCCAATGATAGCGGGGCAAAGCCACTTCACATAGAGCGGCCAGATCTTCCAGAAAAGGCGTTGCTCGGCATCGGCGTCGTTCTTCTTAAGCTCTTGCAATAGGGCGTCACGTTGCCACAGCCAGCCGGCGAAGATGCAGATCATTATCCCCAGGGCCGGTTGGCTGTAGCGAGTGGAGACGGTGATTACCCAGCCGAACAACGTGTCAAAGTTCAGAGCAATGAGCGCGCTGAAGCCGGCGATGACGCCGCCGGCGACCAAGGTGGCGCGGTGGCGGCTGAGCTGGTGGCGTTCGATGAGATAGGCCACCGGAACTTCGAGCATGGAGATAGAAGAGGTCAGGGCGGCAATACTCATCAACGCAAAGAAAGCGGTTGCCAGCCAGACGCCGGTGCCCTCCATCGTCTCAAACAGAGCCGGCAACACCGTGAAGATCAGTGTGTCCTCAGAGAGTAATCCACCTGCATCGTTAAAAATGGCGACCCCTCGCGCGTTGGCAACGTACATGGCGGGTAGGATCAAAAAACCCGCCAACACTGCGATGCCAACATCTACGAGCGCCACCTGCGCTCCGACACTTGGTACGTTTTCGGTGTCACTGAGGTAGGAGCCATAGATCAACATAGTGCCCACCCCTAAAGAGAGTGAGAAAAAGGCGCTGCCGAGAGCGTCGATGAGTAGGTCTCCAGAAAGCACCTTTTCGAAGTCGGGTAACAGATAGACTGCCAGGCCTTTGATCGCGCCCTCCAGAGTGAGCACGTAAAGCGCCAAAGCAATCAACGTGGCAATAAGCAGCGGCATCAAACGGCTTGACCAGCGCTCAATGCCGTCCTCAACGCCTCCGAGGACGACCGCCATAGTCAGGATCATAAACATAAGCATCAGTGTCAGGTTGCGTGATGGACCGAATGTGATTAGCCAGTCCCCTGTGCTCGCCATACCCGCAGCGCTCAGTGGGTAGGAGGCCGCGAAGCCCAGCATCCAACCAGCAACAATGGCGTAGAAGCTGAGAATCATGCTGGCTGTGATCAGTCCGCCGATACCGGTAAGGCGCCCTAGGCTTTTCAGCGCACTGCCTTTGGGGAGCGACCCTAGTGCCATCACCATGTTGCGGTGAGTATGGCGCCCGATCAGGAGCTCGGCCATTAATGCGGGGTAGGCCAGAACAAAGGCCAAAAAAAGATAGGTGATTAAAAAAGCGCCGCCGCCGTTACTGGCTGCCTGAGTCGGAAAACCCCAGATGTTACCAAGGCCCACGGCGGAACCCGCGGCTGCAAGAATAAAGCCCCATCTGGACCGAAACTCACCTCTTGGTGAAGCCAAGCGCTGCTCCTTGCTTAACTGCCTGTTCGCGCGATGTTACAGAAAAAGGATCTGGCTCGCGTGGAGAAAATCAGGTCCGACGTAGGAGGGCGGCTCGGGGGTTGGGATTGACGTTCTGCATGGTATCCTGCGCGC
>CBFHSJ010000083.1:0-7965 GCA_965658485.1 Luminiphilus sp. | reverse complement strand
TGCAGCTCAGTGAGAAATTTGTCCGCCACCGTGAGAATGACGTCCTCACCTAATGGCCCAAAGGGCACGATGGCATCGAGGCGGTTGCGGAATTCGGGAGTGAAAGTGCGATTAATCGCCTCAATCGAATCTGTGGAGTGATCCTGCATGGAGAAACCAATCGAACGACGACTCACATTTTCAGCGCCAGCATTGGTTGTCATCACCAGGATCACATTACGGAAGTCGGTTTTGCGGCCGTTGTTGTCGGTGAGCGTGCCGTGATCCATGACCTGCAACAGGAGGTTAAAGACCTCCGGGTGCGCCTTTTCGATTTCGTCTAGCAGCACCACTGAGTGGGGGTGCTTAGTAACGGCATCGGTGAGCAAGCCGCCCTGATCGAACCCGACATAACCCGGCGGCGCGCCAATCAAACGCGAGACGGTGTGGCGCTCCATGTACTCGGACATATCGAAGCGGAGCAGCTCAAGCCCCATTTGCAGCGCAAGCTGGCGAGTGAGCTCCGTTTTGCCTACACCAGTAGGCCCGGCTAACAGGAAGGACCCGATCGGTTTTTGTCCGCCCCGAAGCCCTGCTCTGGCCAGCTTCATGGCCCCAACCATCTGCGACACGGCGGCATCCTGCCCAAACACTGTCATCTTGAGGTTGCCCTCGAGCTTGCCTAGCAGCTCCTTGTCGTCGCTGCTCACGGTTTTTGGAGGTATCCGTGCAATCTTGGCCACCACGGCCTCAATGTCACTGGGTCCCAGCACTTTCTTACGCTTGCTCGGTGATTGGAGCTGCTGGAAGGCGCCCGCCTCGTCAATGACGTCGATGGCCTTGTCCGGCAAAAAACGGTCCGTGATGTAGCGTGCCGCCATCTCCGAGGCGACCCGGAGTGCCTTATCGGTGTAGCGCAGCTTGTGGTGCGCCTCAAATCGGGACTTCAACCCCTTCAATATCTTGTAAGCATCTTCCACCGAGGGCTCCAGCACATCTACCTTCTGGAAACGCCGACTCAGGGCCTTGTCTTTGTCGAAGATGCCACGGTACTCCGCATAGGTTGTGGATCCGACACAGCGCATCTTTCCGGATGCCAACAGAGGTTTCAATAGGTTACTGGCGTCCATCACCCCACCCGATGCGGCGCCCGCGCCGATGATGGTATGAATCTCGTCAATAAAGAGAATAGCGTGATCGCTCTCGCTGAGGTTGGCAAGTAATCCCTTGAGGCGCTTCTCAAAGTCGCCGCGGTACTTTGTGCCGGCCAGCAAGGCACCCAGGTCTAGGGAGTAAACCACTGCCTCCTTGAGCGTCTCAGGGACTTGACCATCGACAATCATCTTGGCGAGACCCTCGGCGATGGCGGTTTTACCGACACCGGATTCGCCAACCAATAGCGGATTATTTTTACGCCGTCGCGCAAGAATTTGGGCGACGCGCTCCACCTCGGTCAAACGCCCGATTAGCGGGTCAATATTGCCGGCCTCGGCTTCGGCGTTGAGGTTGGTTGTGTAGGCATCGAGCGGCCGCTTCTCTGCGCCCTCGTGATCCTCCTCAAGATCCGCGAGCGACTCAGCGCCATCGGTCGCTTCCTCTCCGTCTTTCCCAATGCCATGGGTAATGAAATTCACCACATCGAGACGGGACACGTTTTGCGATTTCAGGAAATAAACTGCCTGCGACTCTTGTTCCGAGAAGATCGCCACCAGCAAATTGGCGCCGGTAACTTCCTGCTGCCCCGAGCTCTGAACGTGAAACACCGCTCTCTGCAGTACTCGCTGAAAACCCAACGTCGGCTGAGTATCCCGACCATCATCTGAATCAGACAGCAACGGCGTGGTGGAGTCGATAAACTCGGTCAGCTCTCCGCGAAGGTCGTCCAGATCGACCTGGCAGGCCTCGAGCACTGCAACAGCAGCGGAGTCGTCGAGCAGCGCGAGCAATAAGTGCTCAACCGTAATGAACTCATGACGTCTGGCTCGCGCAGTGCGAAACGTCTCGTTGAGCGTATTCTCGAGCTCTTTGCTCAGCATTCAGTCAGTCCTCTTCGTCGTCACTTGACGGTTCCGCTTCACACAGTAGCGGATGTCCACTGTCGCGGGCAGCTTGGTTCACCTGCGATGCTTTCGTCTCGGCAATATCTTGGGGATATATTCCACATACGCCCTTACCTTGGGTATGGACCGCCAGCATGACCTGAGTGGCCTTCTCCCGGCCCATAGCGAAGAACTGCTCCAACACCTGCACTACGAACTCCATCGGAGTGTAGTCGTCATTCAGGAGAACCACCCTATACAGTGGTGGTCTCTTGAGCTTTGGTTTGGCGGGCGCAACAGCCAGATCACCATCGTGGTGATCCTCTCTGTCAGTACCGGTACCACACAGGGGGGCAAAAACGGTGTCGCGGACTAATTTGTGCATGGCCGCAGTATAATCCAACCGCGAAATTTTGGAGCTTTTAGACCCGAGTTTCTGCCGCTTTTTCGCAATACCAAGTGTCATTGCAGAATGAATCTTGTGGCGCCTATGGCGTGTAGGCAATAAAAAGCCCGCTCGAGGCGGGCTCTTGAACAAATCGAGTGCTTCACATGTGTGATATCACGGCCTCACCGAACGCCGAGCAGGACACCAGCGTCGCCCCCTCCATCAACCGTTCGAAGTCGTAGGTGACGGTTTTGGCCTGAATGGCACCGTTCATACCATCTATGATCAGATCCGCCGCCTCGTTCCAGCCGAGGTGCCTCAGCATCATTTCCGCTGACAGGATGAGTGAGCCTGGATTGACCTTGTCTTGCCCCGCATACTTAGGTGCCGTCCCGTGAGTCGCTTCAAACAACGCCACTGTATCCGAGAGGTTTGCGCCCGGTGCGATGCCGATGCCACCTACCTGGGCTGCCAGCGCGTCGGACAAGTAGTCACCATTTAAGTTCAGCGTGGCCACCACGCTGTAATCTCTCGGTCGAGTCAGCACCTGCTGCAGCATCGCATCGGCGATTACGTCCTTGATCACAATGTCGCCGCCCGTGCGAGGATTCTTTATGCTCACCCAGGGGCCACCATCCAGCAGTTCACCACCGAACTCCTGTTTAGCCAACTCGTAACCCCAGTCACGGAAAGCACCCTCCGTGAACTTCATGATGTTGCCCTTGTGCACCAGCGTTACCGAGGGCAAGTCCTGATCAATCGCGTATTGGATCGCCTTGCGCACCAAACGCTGGGTGCCCTCAGCTGATACCGGCTTGATGCCGATGCCGACATTTTGGGGGAAGCGGATTTTGGTTGCGCCCATCTCCTGAATGATGAAATCGACCACTTTTTGGGCTTCGTCGGTCCCCGCCTGATATTCGATACCCGCGTAGATGTCTTCCGAGTTCTCCCTGAAGATCACCATATTGCAGTCTCCCGGGCTCTTGACCGGCGACGGTACGCCCTCGAACCATCTAACAGGACGCAGACAAGTGTACAGATCCAGCTCCTGACGCAAAGCCACGTTAAGCGAGCGGAACCCGCCGCCAACCGGAGTGGTCAGCGGCCCCTTGATAGCCACGCTGTAGGTCTTGATGGCATCCGTCTCTTCCGGAAACCAGTCACCATCGTAGAGTTCGGCAGCTTTTTCGCCAGTGTAGATTTCCATCCAAGATACTTGTCGCCCGCTGTCGTAAGCCTTGGCCACTGCTGCGTCGACTACCGCGATCATCACGGGTGAGATATCGACCCCAATACCATCTCCCTCGATATAGGGAATAATGGGATTGTTCGGGACTGACAGGCTGTTATCAGCGTTGACAACAATCATGTCACCGGTTTCAGGAACGGAAATGTGCTTGTAAGACATAGTGATAATCCCCCAGAAAAAAACAAACCCCGGAGCCCGCTCCGGGTGACCATAATCCGCCTGCGCTCCCGCGAATGAGGGCGCTGATGGGTGTCTGGTCGGAGTCCCTATTTTAACATCAAATACTGCACACTAGGCGAATGAGTCAGGTGATTTTGCTCAACAAACCGTTTCGCGTGCTGAGTCAATTCACAGATCGCGAACAGCCGGGTAATCCTAGGGGGACGCTCGCCGACATCCTCGACGCGCCGGGCTTTCGCCCCGCGGGAAGACTGGACTACGACTCAGAGGGACTCTTGGTGCTCACCCAAGATGGCAAAACCCAGCAGAGAATTGCGCACCCTCGACACGAACAATGGAAAACCTATTGGGTTCAAGTCGAAGGCGACATTGATGAAAAAGTCTGTGCACAACTCTCCGCAGGTATAGAACTTAAAGACGGTATGACTCGCCCTGCAAAAGCCACCCCAATTGCGCCTCCCGAGCTATGGCAACGCGACCCGCCGATACGGCAGCGCAAAACTGTTGGCGACTCCTGGTTGAGCCTGTCGATCACCGAAGGCCGAAATCGACAGGTCAGGCGGATGACGGCCGCGGTGGGCTATCCCACCCTGAGGCTGATACGGGTCGCAGTCGGGTCAATGCAGTTAGGCAAGCTGCAGCCTGGCGAGCATCGTTACGAGACCCTTTCCTGACGCGGCATTGACCCGATTGCGCACTGCCCTCATGCTTCGAGCCGTTCTATCAACGGGCATTCCTCAGCCGTGACCCACTCATCGATACAGGATCAAACCGTCATAGTCGGCATGTCAGGCGGTGTCGATTCCTCCGTCGCAGCACTCATGTTGATCGAGGCAGGCTACCGGGTGGAAGGCCTGTTCATGAAAAATTGGGAGGAGGATGACGGTACCGAATACTGCACTGCCAAGCAGGATCTGGCCGACGCACAATCGGTAGCGGATCAATTGGGGATCCGCCTTCATAGCGCCAATTTCGCTGCGGAATACTGGGACGGCGTTTTCGACCACTTTCTGTCGGAGTACCGCGCTGGCCGGACACCCAACCCTGACATTTTGTGTAATCGGGAAATCAAGTTCCGCGCCTTTCTGGACTATGCCACGCAGTTGGGTGCCGACCTGATTGCCACAGGCCATTACGTGCAAACCGATTCGGTGGGCGACACTACACAACTCCACAAAGGATTCGATACTAATAAAGACCAGAGCTACTTCCTGCATCAAGTCGATCATCAAGCACTGGGCAGAAGCCTGTTTCCCCTTGGCAATGTGGACAAGGCGCTGGTCCGTGAGAAAGCGGCTTCTGCCGGATTCGTGACCGCACGCAAGAAAGACAGCACCGGGATCTGCTTTATTGGTGAACGCAGATTTCGAGACTTTCTGCAGCGATATTTGCCCGCTCAACCGGGACCCATTGTGTCTATAGATGGGGAAGAATTAGGGGAGCACGAGGGTCTGATGTATCACACTATCGGGCAAAGGCAGGGACTGGGAATCGGCGGGCAGGCAAACCGACCAGAAGCGCCCTGGTATGTAGTGGATAAACTCATAGCTGACAACGTGCTGGTGGTCGCGCAGGGCAACGAGCATCCAGCACTTTTTAAGACACAGCTCACGGCTGCAGACGTAATCTGGATCAGTGGCGAGCCCCCCGCCCTACCCCTCAGCTGTCACGCCAAAATCCGCTATCGACAGGCAGATCAACCGTGCATGGCCTCCGCTTCCGGCGCAAAAATTAAGGTGACATTTAGCACACCCCAGCGAGCGGTGACCCCCGGTCAGTCTGTGGTCTTCTACGACGGTGATAATTGCCTGGGTGGCGGCATCATTGAGGCCTCTCAATGAGCGACCGCTCGCTGTTGGAGCAACGTACGGTGGCGCTAGCGGGCGTCGCGCAGGCTGCGCGCATTGTGGATTTGGCCGCGAAAACCGGCAGCTGGCCCTTACCCTTTGTGGAGTCCTCTATCCACTCGCTGTTCAGCTTTGATCCGGATGGTGTGGAAACGGTATTCGGAACAACACAGGGCATTCGCTTAGGCCTTGAGCAGTTGTCGGCATGCTTGCGACTTTCGCAGGAGGAGGCAGCGGCAGACACACTGCGCTATACCTTGGCCATCCTGCAGCTGGAGAGACGTTTTGCTATGCGGGACGACCTGCAAGCCATTGTTCATTCAAGGCTCAAACACACGGCCTATAAGGCAGAGAATTTCTCCAATGATATTAATAGTTTAAGCGCTAATATATCGGGAATTTATCAAGATACGCTCAGCACGCTTCCATATCGCATCAAGGTGACCGGCAGCGCTCAGCACCTCAACAACCCTCAGGTCGCCGATTTGGTGCGTGCCTTACTAATGTGTGGAGTCAGGGCCGCATTTCTATGGCGGCAACTTGGCGGCACGCGTTTCAAGCTAATGTTGAGCCGGGGTCGGGTCCGCGATACGGCTGCGCGCATGGCCCGTGAACTGGGCGTGACGCATTGATCAAACTCAGTGTGGCCCCGTGATAAGCTAGGGCCTTACCGCAACTAGGCAACCCCATGAGCCCCACACCGCTGACAGCCCTTTCACCACTGGATGGCCGCTATCACGGAAAAGTGGATGCCCTTCGCGATATCTTCTCCGAATTCGGACTCATCAAACGACGCGTTGAAGTCGAGGTGGCTTGGCTCAAGGCGCTCTCTGAGTGTGCCGATATCCTCGAGGTGCCCTTGTTTAGCAGTGAATCGACCAGCCTGCTTGAGAGCATCGTCACTGAATTCGATGAAACGCAGGCCGAGGCTGTTAAAGCGATCGAGGCAACGACCAATCACGATGTTAAAGCCGTCGAATACTTCCTCAAAGAAGCGGTGAAAGGCAATCCGGAGCTCAACGCCGTCAGCGAGTTTATACACTTTGGCTGCACCAGCGAGGACATTAACAACCTCGCACATGCCCTCATGATCCGCGACGGGCACCGCATCGTTATCGAACATTATGAGGCCATCCGTGATGCATTGGCCGGCCTGGCGCAGGAGCATGCTGAACAGCCCATGCTGTCTCGCACACATGGACAGGCAGCTACGCCAACCACCTTAGGCAAGGAGCTCGCTAATGTGGTGATGCGGTTGAACCGGCAGATGGCCGCTGCCAACGCCATTCAACCCCTCGGTAAGATGAACGGTGCCGTAGGTAACTACAACGCCCACCTAGTGGCCTACCCAGATGTCGACTGGCCAGATTTGTCGGAGCGCTTCGTGGCTGCCTTAGGTATCGAGTGGAACCCCTACACCACACAGATCGAGCCCCACGATTATCTAGCAGAGTATTTCGATGTGATTTCTCGACTGAACCAAATTCTGGTCGACTTCAGCCGGGATACTTGGTCTTACATCTCGCTCGGGTACTTCAAACAGCGCATGGTAGACGGAGAGGTCGGCTCCTCCACGATGCCGCATAAAGTGAATCCCATCGACTTCGAGAACGCCGAGGGGAATTTTGGCCTGGCAAATGCCCTGCTCAACCACCTTTCGCAGAAGTTGCCTGTCAGCCGATGGCAAAGAGACCTGACTGACAGTACCGTGCTGAGAAACATGGGAGTTGCCTTGGGTTACTCACAGCTGGCACTGGTGTCACTGGGTCGGGGCATCAGCAAACTGGAGGTGGCACCCGAGCCCATAACAGACGATCTGGAGGCCGCATGGGAAGTGCTGGGAGAAGCCGTTCAAACGGTCATGCGGCGTTATGGCGTGCCAGAACCCTATGAGAAGCTCAAGGCGCTCACACGGGGCCAACGGCTGGAGGCTGATGCGCTGAACTCCTTCATACGCGCTTTAAATATTCCCGACGATGCCAAGGAGCGGCTCATGTCATTAACCCCTCACACTTATCTCGGATACGCGGCCGATCTGGCCAAAAAAACCGCTGTCTGATCCTAGACTGATCTGAAAGCCGGTATGCGCTTACCCGTTACGACAGAGCAGTTTTTGGCTGAGTACTGGCAACGGCAGCCCTTGCTCTGCCCGCAGGCCTTACCCCACTTCCAGTCTCCAATAACGGCTGAGGAACTCGCCGGTCTCGCCATGGAGCCCGAAATCGATAGTCGCGTGGTCTGGCAGGATACAGGGGTCTGGCATCAGCAAACCGGTCCGTT
>CBFHSJ010000082.1:0-7970 GCA_965658485.1 Luminiphilus sp. | reverse complement strand
TTTATCTCCGCCGAAGAAGGGTGTCACCGCGAGGCTCTCCACAATATGCCGAGAGAACAGCTCGGGGCGTCGGCGTACCGCTGTAAGATTAAAAGCGCGATTCCACTTTTCCATCAGGTCAACATAGCCAATCAACTGGCTGATCTGCGTATCGGACAAGTTAATGCCGATCTGCTGGGCAGCGTCGTAAAGCTGCGCTGACTCGGATTCAGCCATGCGCCATGGCGCGCGCACTGTCGCTGAGCTCTCGCTTTTTAAGATGCACCAAAAGTAGTGATAAGGCTGCTGGCGTTACACCCGGTATACGTCCCGCCCTTGCGAGGTTAGCTGGTCTCACCTCATTAAGCTTCTGACGAATTTCATTGGACAAGCCTTCAACCTGATCGAAATTCACATCGCCCGGAATTGGCATAGATTCATGTCGCTGCAAGCGGTCTACATCCTGCTGCTGGCGATCGATATAACCTGCGTACTTGAGTTGAACCATCACTTGCTCAGCAACTGCCTCTGACAAATCATTCTCAGGAGGAGAGATTTTTCTGATGTCTGCGTAAGTCAGCTCGGGACGCTTAAGTAACTCTGCCAGCGAATACTCTCTGGAGAGGGGTTTAGTCAAAGATGATGAGAGGACCGCCGCCTCATCGCTACCTGCCTGGACGTAGGTGCGCTCCAACCGGTCACGCTCTCGAGTAATGGCCTCACGCTTATCAATGAAATGTGACCACTGCTCATCACCAACCAACTGAAGCGAGCGACCTTGTTCCGTCAGCCTCAGATCGGCATTGTCTTCCCGCAACTGCAGGCGATATTCGGCTCGGGACGTAAACATGCGGTAAGGCTCTGTTGTGCCCAAGGTAACCAGATCATCAACTAGCACACCTATGTAGGCCTCATCCCGACGTGGCACCCAAGGTGGCAACTCCTTCGCTTTTCGCCCGGCATTGAGGCCTGCGAGTAACCCCTGGGCAGCTGCCTCCTCGTAGCCAGTAGTACCATTAATTTGACCTGCGAAATACAGCCCTTCAATCGCTTTTGTTTCAAGACTGTGATGCAAATCACGGGGATCGAAGAAGTCATACTCGATGGCATAACCAGGTCGCGTGATAGTCGCGTTTTCCAATCCCTTTATGGAGCGAACCAACTGCAGCTGCGTATCGAATGGTAAAGATGTCGATATGCCATTGGGGTACAGCTCGATGGATGTCAGCCCCTCTGGCTCAATAAAAATTTGATGTGAGTCTTTGTCGGCAAAGCGATGTATTTTGTCTTCGATGCTCGGACAGTACCGCGGGCCAACGCCTTCGATACTGCCGCTAAACAGTGGTGAGCGATCAAGACCCGCTCGAATGATGTTGTGAGTCTGGGCATTCGTCTCTGTGATCCAGCAACACCGCTGCTCTGGATGGCGGTCCCGATTGCCTAGCAAGGACATGACGGGCCTAGGTTCATCTCCCCATTGTTCAGCCATCGCAGCAAAATCTACTGATCTAGCATCCAATCGGGGAGGTGTCCCGGTTTTCAGTCGCCCCACCCTTGGGCACAGCTCGCGCAGGCGATCTGCCAATCCGATGGCAGCTTGGTCTCCCATGCGTCCTCCAGACCGATTCTCCTCACCAACGTGCATTTTTCCGTGAAGAAATGTGCCTGCAGTCAGCACTACCGCACTCGCGCGAAAGACAATCCCAGTGCGAGTTACCACGCCCGATACAGCACCAGCCGCGAGCTCAATGTCTTCTACAGCATCCTGAAACAGGTCAACGCCCTCCGCCTGCTCCAGCCCCGACCGGATCGCCTGCCGATATAACACTCGATCAGCTTGTACACGGGTGGCGCGGACAGCTGGGCCCTTTCGCGCATTCAACACCCTGAACTGGATGCCTGCTGAGTCGGTCGCACGCGCCATGAGACCGCCCAAAGCATCAATCTCGCTAACCAGATGACTTTTACCGATACCGCCGATCGCAGGATTACAAGACATCTGGCCGAGGGTGTCGATGGCGTGAGTGATTAAGAGTGTTCGGGCACCAGTGCGCGCCGCTGCGAGCGTCGCTTCGGTACCGGCATGGCCGCCGCCAATCACAATGACATCGTAACGCTCAGGGTGTCGGATCATTGTTGTAGAGCTTAGGTTGAAAGGGTCGAGAGTATAAACGGGTGGCTCTCAGGCATGAACCGCGGCTTTTGGTGATTCTGACTAGGTGTTTTGAGATGTGACCAAGATATCTGATTTGGTAACAGTATCTATTTAAATAAAATATTTATTAAAGATGAGTACTTTAATGTTGTTGTTATTAGGGGCAACCATCTGCGTGGAAAACAAATATAACTGATTATTTTTCAGTGGCTTATGGCCATGATAAGGCGCTGGAGAAGACGGCGTAAACGACTGTGCCCGCTGGTGACAATGTGGGGATGGATGTTCGTTATGATTGCGGCCAGTTATGTCCACGGGGCCATCACCAGCTTTCCCCCCTACTCATAGACAAAGTCATCCACAGAGTGGACGCGCGGTGTTCCATCAGTTTTTTGTGGTGAGCTAAGCTGTGCATAAACCGTGGATCGGCGTTGGATCGTTGCTGTTTGTGTGGCGCTGTTGGGCGACTTTCGGGCTCCACAACGGTATTGAGGTCGGGCGCTCAGGTTTGTTATTTACCGATACAAAAGGAGGAAAAAATTTCTCCTAGCAGATCATCTGCACCAAAAGCGCCGGTAATGGCGCCAAGCTCTGCGTGGACGCGCCTGAGGTCCTCTGCTAGCAACTCGCCGGCCTGACTGACTTCAAACCGGTCGGTCGCCTCATCCAGCGTCGCTTCGGCTCTTTTCAAACAGGTGACGTGGCGCTCTCTGGCGCTAAACGGCGACGTAGTTCCCGCTTCACCCATCCCGAGACACTGAATGATCACTTGCTCCAGGGCTTGAATGCCCTCGCCAGTTTCAGCCGATACCGCGACGGAGCGTAAGACAGATTCGTCTTCTTGGTCTGTAGCCTCCAATACCCCTGGTGCACGGCCAGAAAGATCTATTTTGTTCAGCACGCGGATGACTGACTGCGCATTGTCGCGGGAAGAGAGCCCAGTCTCCTTCGGCTCAACATCATCAATGACTTCGATAATGATATCGGCGGTGTCGAGTGCTGTCTTCGCCCTCTCGATACCCTCTTGCTCGATGGCGTTGGTGGCGGTGCGAATACCTGCGGTGTCGGACAGTTGGACAGCTACACCCTCGATAGAAATAGATTGCTTGATGACATCGCGCGTGGTGCCTGGAACATCTGTCACGATAGCCACTGCCTGATTTGCTAATCGATTCATGAGGCTACTCTTTCCGGCATTAGGAGCCCCGGTCATTACGATTTGTGCGCCGCGACTCAGCAAAGCGCCTCTTTTGGCTTGGGTGATTAGTGTCGCCAGTGCGGTTCTCAGCTCGAGCAATGACGCGGCGACGCGACCTTCACTGAGAAAGTCGACCTCTTCCTCCGGGAAGTCGATAGCTGCCTCAACATAGACCCTGAGGTCGATGATGTGCTGGTTGATCTGATTAACGGCATCCGAAAAAGCTCCCTGTAAGGAAGCGGACGCTTGCCGGGCAGCCTGTTGCGTCGGGGCATCGATTAAGTCTGCGAGGCCCTCAGCCTGAGTGAGGTCCATTTTGTTATTGAGAAAGGCCCGCTCAGAAAACTCTCCAGGCCTCGCTAAACGCGCGCCGAGAGCCAGACAAGCTTCGAGTAGCAGGTTGGTCACCATCACGCCGCCATGGCAATGGAACTCGGCAATATCCTCTCCGGTAAAGGAGGCAGGGTGCCGAAAAATAAGTGTTAGACCTGTATCGATAACACTATGGTCCTCGGCAAAAAAGCGCGTCAGGAGAGGCTGCCTGGCTTCCACAGTTTTTTGTGTCAGAAGCTTGGCTATGGAGAGCGCTTTTGGCCCCGAGACGCGGATAATGCTGACACCACCGCGTCCAGAAGGGGTGGCAATGGCGGCTATCGTATCTTGATCAAGGGAGTGGCTGTTGGATGACACGTGAGTTAACAGCGCAGTGGCTCAGAGGGCACCGCTCTCGATTCTGCGATTGATGAGGTATTGCTGTCCCATTGACAGCAAGTTGTTGCACAACCAATAAAGCACCAAGCCTGCCGGGAACCATAAACAAATAAAGGTGAAGGCAATGGGCATCCACTGCATAATTTTCGCCTGCATGGGATCAGGAGGCGCAGGGTTTAATTTCTGCATGTAATACATGCTCGCCCCCATCAGAATGGGGAGCACAAAATAAGGGTCCATGACTGACAGGTCTTTGATCCACAGAGCTAAAGGCGCTTGCCTTAACTCGACGGACTCCATCAATACCCAGTACAACGCGACAAACACGGGCATTGGGATGAGCATGGGCAGGCATCCCCCCAACGGATTGATGTTTTCTTTTTTAAACAGCTCCATCTGGGCCTGAGATAGCTTGGCTTTATCATTGGCATATTCTTCTTTCAACGCTTGGATGCGCGGCTGCATTTTTTTCATTCGAGCCATTGATTTATAGCCAGCTGCAGACAGCCGGAAGAACGCGAGCTTGATCAGCAAAGTGAGTAAGATGATGGCGACACCCCAGTTAATCACGACACTCTGGATCACCGTTAGCAACCAGAAAAGGGGTTGTGCAATCCACCAAAGCCAGCCGTAATCGACCACGAGATCAAGGTGAGCAGCGAGATCGGCCAGCACAGACTGGTTCTTGGGTCCCACGTACAGTTGATTACTGATACTTGCCGTTTCTCCCGATGCAATCACCATGGCTGGACCGGTGTAGCCGATGATGTTGTCGCCGGATTGGGTCTGGCGCGTTCTGAACCGGTAGGTGTTATCCGGATCCGGCACCCACGCGCTGACAAAATAGTGTTGTAGCATCGCCACCCAACCACCAGTGAGATCGGCCCGGAAGGGGTCTTCGGCCATATCCTCAAAGTTGAATTTGGTAAATCGTTGGTTGGGCTGTGTTAGTGCGGATCCTAGAAAGGGCTGCATACCCATCCCGGAGTCACCGGAAGCAGGCGCTGGCGAGCTATCGCGTTTGATTTGCACAAAAGGTGTTACCCGGGCCGCTTGGGCTGATCGGTTAGTGAGGGTGTAGTGAACGCCGATGGTGTGACTGCCAGGTTCAAACCGAAAGTGCTTGCTCACTCGGAGTACGCTGTCGGTTCCGGCGTAATCAATGACCACTTCTAAGGGTTCTCCACCTGTCTGGGTGTAAACCTCTTGCGAGGCGCGGTATTGCGCTCGTTGGCTCTGGTCGATCCCATCGGGCCCAACTAGCCCTGACTGTGCGACATAGGTGCGCAGGGCATTACGCTCTAACAATACAAAAGGATCGTTTGGGTCATCGAGCGTTTTGGGGTAGTTCTTTAGTGCGGCGCCGACAACGTCACCACCCTCAAGGTCAATTTTGATTTCCAGTGTATCGGTATGCACCGTCACAATACGGCCTGTGGTGGCTGCAGACGGGCCTGCACTAGCGGTTTCTTGGCCGCTGGCGAGGTTGATATCTTCTATTGCTGGGAGGTCCAGGTCGTCTTGAGGTGCGCTGCTGGTGGCTGCCATCTCACCAGCGAAGTCGGCTACGCCCGCTTCTTCTACCATGGGCACGACGGGCAGCGCTGCTTCCTGCTGAACTGCGCTAAATCGGGTCCACTCTCCTAATAGCATCAAACCCAGCAAAACGCTGGCAGCGATGAGGGCGTAGCGAGGGATATCCATGATGTGGTCTCGATTTCAGTGGGTATGTTGAGGGGTTTTGGCTGGTGGCACAGGGTCGGCCCCGCCGGCACACCAAGGGTGGCAGCGCAGCAGCCTGCGGCCGGTCAGCCAGGCGCCCGATAGAGTACCGTGGGTCTTCAGCGCGTCAATCCCATATTGTGAACAGGTTGGTGAGAAACGGCAGGACCGGCCGAGCCAGGGGCTTAGCGTCAGTTGGTAGCCCCGGATCAACAGAGCAAGTCCACCCGCAACACGTCGGTCAAGCTGCTGCAGCCAACGCATTACCGGCTTACCTTCTGTCCCAGCGCACGCCATAGCCTTTCGAGCTCCTTCCATACGCGGGGGTTGTCCATTTGATCGGCACCCGAACGGGCGAGCACAACTAGGTCTATCGCTGTATCAAAAGGATGGTGTCGGAATTGTTCCCTTACCAGCCGCTTGATGCGATTGCGCCTCACGGCGCGACGAATGGCTTTTTTAGCAACAACGACCCCTAGTCTTGAAAACTGCGTTGCGCCGGGCGCTGCGAGAAGGAGAAAGGCGCCGCTACTCACCTTGTACTCCGGGCTGTCAAACACTAGCCGGTAGTGGTCAGGTTGAGATAACTTGGCAGTATAAGTAAAGGTGGGCATGGCCCACAGCGGCGGTTAATGCGAGGCGCTTAGGCTGAGAGACGCCGGCGACCACGCGCGCGACGGCGAGAAAGCACCTTGCGACCGCCCTTTGTAGCCATGCGGGCGCGAAATCCGTGACTGCGCTTTCGCTTGAGAACGCTAGGCTGAAATGTACGCTTCATGGCGGTTACCTTTTCATTTTCGTTAAACGCTATCGCTGCACTGCGACACAATGGCGTCCGAGAGCCTTGTGGCGGGCGCGGCAGCCTTTCAGGGGCGCGGATTATAGGTAGCCTTTTCGGTCTATGCAAGGTTGGGGCGCATGACTGCAGCCCCTTTCGCGCGGGGCGGAAAAGTTTTCATCCACGTTCGCTAGCGCACTGTTGAGCCTACTTGGGGAGGTGCTGCGCTGATTGAAAAAGCTATGATTTCAGGGGCTTGCCTCTGCTGATGTGCCTCCAGTTCAACAAAGGTGCCGGGTTCAAAACTTGTGGCTCGCAACGGAAAGTCACAGGTTGGCCCAAAGATAAACACAGGTTATCCACAGGCCGGAAAGTTTTTTCTTGCAAATGATCTGCGCATGGTCTAGCCCCTTAAAAAAACATAAGCTGTTGTTTTTAAGACACTTAAAACATGTTGATACGCGAAGAGGTTTGTGGATAACTATGTGCCGACAGCGTAGGGCAGGCCAAACATCGTCGCGAGCGTTTAGGAAGCGGCAGGAGCCGGCCCCCCCCTAATAAGAGCCTTTTGAAAAGGCGGCACTTTAAGTTAATTGGAGAAGCACGTTGGTTGCCCCCCAGCCCCTCACGGACCCTTGGCAGCACTGCCTGAGTCGCCTCGGCGGTGATATTCCCCAGCAGCAATTCAACACTTGGATCAGACCTTTAAGAGCTGAATGGCGAGAATCTGGCTTGGTGTTGGCGGCGCCAAATCGATTCATCCGTGATTTTGTGGTGGAAAAATACCTAACTTTAATCAATACCTATTTGTTGGACGTGGTGGCACCCGCGGCTGCTCAAGCATCAGTCACGGTTCAGGGCGCGGCGCGCCCTGGTCCAAATTCGGTCAGGCCGATTGGTTCTGGCGAGGCTCAGGCGGTGACTCGGCCTGTGGAAGCTCCCGTGCGCCCAGCGCCTGCCGCACTCGTATCGCCCTCCAGCTTGGTGGAGGGGTACACCTTTGAGCGATTTGTGGAGGGCAAGAGTAACCAGCTGGCGCTGGCGGCAGCCCAACAGGTATCCGAGCACCCTGGCCTGTCATACAACCCGTTATTTTTGTATGGCGGGGTTGGGCTAGGCAAGACACACTTGATGCACGCTGTTGGCAACGCTATGCGTCGCAAAAACCCCGAAGCGAAAATCGTTTACCTTCACTCTGAACGATTTGTGGCTGATATGGTGAAAGCGCTGCAGTTGAACGCCATCAACGACTTCAAGCGCTTTTATCGTTCGGTGGATGCCTTGTTAATTGATGACATTCAATTTTTCGCTAACAAAGACCGATCCCAAGAAGAGTTCTTTCACACATTCAATGCACTACTCGAGGGTGGTCAGCAGATGATCCTCACCTGCGATCGATATCCCAAGGAAATAGACGGTGTTGAGGA
>CBFHSJ010000081.1:0-8045 GCA_965658485.1 Luminiphilus sp. | reverse complement strand
TCTCGACCACCTCGCATCGAATAGGCCTTTCTACTACCGGCGACTGGGGCTATGTCGGCCTGTCTTACAGCGACCTCAGCAGCACTTACGGCATTCCCTTCCACTCGGAGGCGGCTCATGAAGAGCATGACGACGAGCACGAGGGTGAGCACGAAGAGGGTCATGAGGAGGACCACGAAGAAGGACATGACGATGGTGATGATCACCACGACGAAGACGATCATGCGGGACACGACGAGCACGGTGAGGAACGCATTTTTTCCAAGACCGAGTCAGAGATCATTGCGCTGAGCGGCTCATTTAAAACGTCTATTCCTTTCCTGAATGCCATCGACTTTGCCTTGAAGAACACCGATTACGAGCTCATGGAGCAGCATGCCGAAGGGGAAGAGGAAGAGAGCCATGAGGGCCATGAGCACGCGGAAGGCCCGACAGTATTTAGTAATGAGGCCACGGAAATCTCGGTCGCCTTTGATCTGAGTGCGGGCGAGCGTATCCGCCGGGTCGTGCTGAACTACGCCGAGGAGGAAATCTCGATCATTGGTGAAGAGGCCTTCATGGCCCCGGTGGACTCCACAGAGACCACGCTGGGCTTCTTCAGCTCAGATGATCTGGGTTTTGCCACGCTGGATTTAGGGCTTCGCTTTGATCAGGTAGATCGCGATGGTTTCGTTGCCGAGATGCACCACGATGATGAGCATGGTGAAGAGCACGAAGGTGATCATGATGAGGAGCATGAGGGTGATCATGATGAAGATCATGAAGGCGAGCACGAAGAGCACCACGAAGATGAGATGGTGTACGAGGCTGCGGCATTCAGTGACGAAGTGTTCAGTGCCGCGGCGACACTGCGCCGGGATCTCAATGAGCACAGCTCGCTGTCACTGAGCCTTGCCAGCGTCAGCAAAACACCGTCGGCTGTTGAGTTGTTCATGAACGGCGAACACCTCGCCAGCAGCCGTTACGAGGTGGGTGACATCACGCTGGACACAGAACGCTCAGATAATATCGATCTTGCCTTCAATTTCGACTACCACAACTTTTTTGGTTCGGCTTCGATCTATTACAACCGGGTCGATAACTACATCTACCTTCGTGACGAGCTTGAAGAAGAGCATGAAGCACACATGGAGGAGGCGCACGAAGGTGAACATCACGACGAGCACCATGATGATGAACACTTTGACCATGGCGGTCTGATTCTGTCCGAGTACAGCCAACAGGACGCTGAGTTCACCGGGTATGAGATCGAGCTCGGCACGCGATTTGAGCTGCCCCGTGGTGAGCTGGAATTGACCCTCGGACGCGATGAGGTCGACGCCGAGTTCACCAATGGCGGAGACGTGCCGCGGATCGTGCCGGCGAGAAATATGTTCACCGCCCGCTACACGCTCAGTGATTTCTCCGCCAAATTGCTGGTGAAGGATGTCGAGCGCCAAACCAGCGTGGCACCGGGCGAGTCTGCAACCGATGGCTTTACGCTGGTGAACGCAGATGCCTCGTGGTCATACGGATTCAATGATGCTACGCGTCTGACCCTGACGGCGTTCGCCCGCAATCTTACCGACGAGGTGGCGCGCAATCACACGTCCTTCGTGAAAGATCAGGTGCCACTGCCTGGCCGCAACATCGGTGTGCGGGTGCGTTTAGAATTCTGATCGGAATTGAAGAGAGCAAAAAATGGCGCCCTACGGCGCCATTTTTTTATCCGGTGTTGTCAGCTAGCGGCCGGCGAGCGCGCCTGCTTCAACGGCATCCATATGGCCGGTCATCTCGTCGACCAGCAGCGGGATGATGTTCTCGGGCATATTGTGCTCCATGCCGTCGATCAGCAAAAAACGGGAATCTGCAATGAGCGACGCAGTGTGCCGACCGTGCTCGGGTGGCACTAAGCCGTCATCCGCGCCATGGAGGACCAGTGTGGGTGCGGCGATGGTGGCGACCTCATCAGAGCGGTCGCCGGTTTTGAAGATGGCCATCAGATGGCGCTGCATGGACTCTGGATAAAATCCCCGGTCTCGAATGGACTGCTCGCGGTCCGCTTCTGCTTCACCGGTCGCCAGGTTGCGCAACCTCATCTCAGCCTCGTCAGTCGGCGGCGGTAGGTGTGGTGCGTTAGTGGTCGACATAATCGAGATCAAACTGCGCGTCTTCTCGGGGTAATGGGCCGCCACAATCTGGGCAATCATGCCGCCCATGGAGGCGCCGACAATATGCGCTTCATCGTAGCCCACTGCATCCATGAGGCCGGCAATATCGGCTCCCATGTCGTTCAGGGTGTAGGGCGCGTTGACCGAGAAGCCGAGACGGTATTTAAGGAGTTCCCACCATAAAACGGGCTGCCCCCAGTCATCGAAGCGGGTCGAGTCGCCGGTGTCGCGGTTATCCAGTAACAGGATTTCGTAGCCGCCGTTGGCCAGTCCGGATATCAGTGCGTCGCCCCATGCCACATTCGAACCTCCCAGGCCCATGATGACGACCACTTTGGGTTTGTCAGGCCCCGGCTCGACAATGCGGTACGCGATGTCGAGTTCGCCCACGCTAGCCATTTGTAGTGGATAGCTGTCGAGGTAAGTACGAGAGTACTCCGCGTGGGCAAAAAACGAGAGGCAAAGGCCGATCAGGCCGGTTAAAAAGAGTCTCAAAACATTTCCCCGTATTAGACGCGGTGGAGTATACGGGCGAAGCCCCCTTACTGGCTTTGTCTGAACGATATGTGAACGAAACCGCGTCGCGCACGAGCCAAGATTGCCCGGCTCAGCGCAGAAAACGCGAGGGTAAATGGCCAATTGGCGGTGTGATAGCGGCGCACCGTCCATGATCTGGCCAAACACGATTGGCGTAGCCTAGGTGGATCTCATATTCTGGATCATGCGCCTCAGAACGCTGACCACTTCAGGATACTTATGAACAGTGCCCAACCACTAGAACACCATCCCGCCGTCAGCGATGACATACTGCTCGACAGCGGCGCGCGCGACCCGGTTTTCGACGAAATTTATCCGCGTTTGCCCGGGTTTAAGCTGGGCGTCACCAACTCCTGGACCCGCGGGCAGCCCTTCGATTTTTACCGCCGAATGCGTGAGGACGCGCCGGTGATGTGGTCACAGATCAAAAAGCCATCCTCTGGTTTCTGGTCCGTGGTGCGCTACGACGACGTCAAACACGTAGAACTCAACCCGCAGATCTTTTCTTCCCAGCGCGGCAGCATCAACATGAGCGTGCTGCGCAATGACAAGGGCAAGGCAGAGCGGCTGATGTACGCCGCCTACAATTCACTCATCAACCTCGACGCGGATCTGCATCGCGATCTCCGTACTCAGCAGGCGGCGTTCTTTTTCCCTGCGTATATCGAGACCCTAAAAGAACGTGTCGGTCGAAAGATTGACGACCTGCTCGACAACATGGAGCGGCAGGGTCCGGTGGTGGACTTCGCCAAGCTGTTTTCCATTGAGCTACCCATGTTCACGCTGTGCGAGATGCTCGGGGTCGATGAGGAAGACCGAGCCGACATCATCAAGTGGATGCACTACCTCGAGCTGGCCCCTCAGTTCATCACGCATCCGTTCCGGATGCTGCTCGCCGAGCCTTCATTTCCATTCCGCTTTGAGAAGATTCTGCACGATATGTTCAGCTACGGTGAGCGGGTGATGGCGGACCGGATCCGTAACCCGCGTGAGGATCTGCTGACCACCATCGCCAATGCGACGCTGGGCGAAAAGCCTCTGTCACAGAGTTATCTCGATGGCTCATGGTTGTTGATTATCTTTGCGGGCAACGACACGACCCGGAACTCCCTCTCGGGCACGATTCGTTTGCTGAGCGAATTTCCCGACCAGCGGCAGATGGTGCTCGATGACCCCTCATTGATTGAGCGCATGTCCCATGAGGCACTGCGCATGGTGTCACCCGTGATGCATATGCGGCGCACCGCGATGGAAGACACTGAAATCGCCGGGCAGCGCATCGCCAAGGATGAAAAAGTGATCATGTGGTACGGCGCAGCGAACCGGGACCCCGCCGTGTTCCCCAACCCCGACCAGTTCGACATGATGCGCGACAACGTCGACAAGCATCTGGCCTTCGGCCACGGCGTGCATCGTTGTCTGGGCAATCGGGTTGCGCAGCTGCAGCTCAAGATGGCCTATGAGCGCATTCTCGAGCGGTTCCCCAATATCTACTGGACCGGCAAACAGAAGATCGAGCCGATTATTTTGGTGCATGCGATCTCGAGCCTGCAGGTCAACCTTTATGGCAAAGACGGCAAGCGTCCCGTTATGGTGGCGACTTCCTGAGTTCAGCCTGTAGGCTGGGAGGGGGTTTATCGCTTATCAGCATGGTCGCCTTCGCCTGTTTCGCCGCGGGTTATGTGATTAACTTGCTCGGCCGAGAATAACGACAACAGGGAAGTACATATGAGTTCACCCCCCGATCAGGCAATGCTTCGCGAGAGCCTCAAAGGCGTGACCGAGGAGGCCACCTACGGCGGCATCTTAAGTTTTATGCGCCGCCGGTATACCCGCGATTTGGCCGACGCCGATGTCGCCGTGCTGGGTATTCCCTTCGACTTAGCCACAACCGCCCGTCCGGGCAGCCGATTTGGCCCGCGTGGGGTGCGCGAAGCGTCGGCGAGCCTCGCCTGGGAGCGTAAAGCGGTGGGCTGGGGCTTCTCGCCGCTGGAGACCCTGGCGATTGTTGATTACGGCGACTGTGATTTTGATGCGGGTCACCCCGCCGGGGTGCCGGATGAGATTTACGAGTGCGCCCGCGAGATTCTTGCTACCGATACTGCGCTCTTGTCCATTGGAGGCGATCACTTCGTGTCCTATCCCCTACTCAGGGCGCATGCCGAGAAGCATGGGCAGCTATCCCTCATCCACTTTGATGCTCACTCAGACACCTGGGCAGAAGATACCCAGCGGATTGATCATGGCACCATGTTCTATCACGCGGCCCAGCAGGGGCTCATTTCACCGACGCACTCCGCACAGATCGGTCTGCGCACCCATAACGACAGCGACCATGGCTTCCACATTTTTGATGCCCCTACCGTACATGACACGAAGCCCGCCGATCTGGCGGCGCAGGTGAAGGGTATTGTGGGTGATCGACCCTGCTATCTGACCTTTGATATCGACTGTCTGGACCCCAGTTTTGCCCCGGGTACCGGCACACCCGTGGTCGGTGGCTTGTCGACTCATCAGGCCATGCAAATCTTGCAGTACTTAAAGGGTATTAATCTGGTGGGCATGGACGTGGTTGAGGTGGCGCCGCAATATGATGTGGGTACGATTACCTCCCTCGCTGCCGCAACGGTTGCGCTCCAGCAGCTGTGTTTATTCGCCAGCGCACGCCAGTAAGGAGTGATTGTGGGACAGGCGACAGATCAGGAAATCAAGGACGCACTCGAGCGCAAGGGTCACTACGCGCTCAACTGGGAGGACCTCGATAAGATAGAGCTTCCTACCGGGGTGATTTCGTCGATGTACCGCGTTGGCGACCCGACCCGGGCAGATTCTCCCACTGTCTTTAAGGTGTTCTATCCGCCCGGCTGCACAATTGAGGCGCATACCCACGACTGTGACTACACCGAGATCGTTCTGGAAGGGTCGCAACGGGTCGGCGCGACTTGGCATCAGGCCGGTGATATCCGTATTGGCCTGGCCAATCGAGGATACGGGCCTCTGGTCGCGGGCCCCGAGGGCGCGACGGTGCTGTTTATGTTTGCCACCGGGGCCTGGCCGGCGATCAAACTGGGCAACAACGACGGCTCAACACTTGGCAGTGAGATTCTGGAGGCGCACTTTGAAAAGGTGCAGGCGGGCGAGGATAGCTAGCGGCTAGAGGTGGGGTAAAGCCTGTGATTTTCGGTGTAACCTCACTCCATGCAGCGCAAAATCATCCATATCGACGCCGATTGCTTCTATGCCGCGATCGAGATGCGCGACCACCCCGAGCTGCGCGGAATTCCCATGGCGGTGGGGGGCAGCGCCGAGCGGCGTGGCGTACTAACAACCTGCAATTACGATGCGCGCGCCTATGGGGTCCGTTCCGCCATGCCCACGGCGCAGGCGATGCGGCTCTGCCCGCAGCTGACTGTCGTGCCGCCCCAGATGCATAAGTACCGTGAGGCCTCCAAAGTGATGCGGAGCATTTTCACCAATTTCACCGAGATCATTGAGCCGCTGTCCTTGGACGAGGCGTACCTCGATGTCAGCGAGATATCCGATGAGGAGCTGACAGCCACCCGGATCGCCAAGGCCATTCGACAACAGGTTCGTGAAGAGCTCGACATCACGGTGTCGGCCGGCGTATCGGTCAATAAGTTCATTGCCAAGGTCGCCTCGGATTGGAAGAAACCCGATGGCCTGACGGTCGTGCCGCCTGATGAAGTGGATGCCTTTGTCGCCGCGCTGTCAGTGAAGAAAATTCCCGGGGTGGGGGCGGTGACGGCAGACAAGATGCATCGTTACGGGCTGAGAACCTGTGCCGACGTGCGGGAATGGAGCCTGCACGAATTGCGGCGTCGCTTCGGCAAGTTTGGCGTGGTGCTCCATGAACGCGCACGGGGCCGGGATGAGCGGCCCGTCCAACCCAGCAGGGTACGCAAGTCTGTGAGTGTCGAGCGAACCTTTGCCGAGGACGTCAGCGGCCCGGCAGAGTGGGCGCCGATCATCGAGCGGCTCTACATCAACCTGATGGAGCGTATTGAGGCAGCAAAAGCCTGGCACGCTATCGACAAGGCATTCGTCAAACTGAAGTTCAACGATTTCACCACGACCACAGTGGAGCGGGTGGGCACGAAGGCGGTTGAGGCCGATTATCAGGACTTGCTGGTGGAGGGCTGGGAGCGCAGGACCAAGCCCGTGAGACTGATTGGTTTGGGGGTGAGGCTGATAGACGATGGAGACCATCTTTCGGAGCGACTCCCGTTCTCTGACACCCCACTCTCAGAAAACGACCCCTCGGCTTAATTATTGGCAGAGGATATGCCAATATCCTGTGTGCGCCGTATAGTAAGAAACATCACAATCGGTTGTCTTTCACGCGGTCCGGCCGGCATTGCCGAACCGCTCAGGTTTTGAGGAACCCATACCATGTTGACACTTCACTTTGCCCCTAATAGCCGCGCCAGTCGCACCCTGTGGTTACTCGAAGAGCTTGGGCTCGAGTACGAACTAAATCGCATGGACTTCCACCCCAAGGATCTGAAATCTGACGAGCATCGCGCGCGTCATCCGTTGGGCCGCATCCCGGTGCTGGATGACGGTGACGTGTCAATTTACGAGTCGGGGGCGATCGCCGAGTACATTCTGGAGTGTCATAAAAACGGCGGCCTGAAGCCCGCCTCCGATGACCCGCGCTTCCCCGAGTATCTGCAGTGGTTCCACTACTGTGAGGGGATGGTGATGCCGCCTGTGAATACCATTGTTGTGCACACCATACTGCTCCCGCCCGAGCGCCAGGACGAGACGGTTCGTGGTCAAGCCCAGAAGCTGCTGGCAAAGGCCTGGGCGCCTGTAGAGGCGGCTATGGAGGGCCGTGAGTATCTGATTGGGGACTTCTCTGCCGCCGACACCATGTTGGGGCATGCCTGCATCATGTCCAAGCGGCTGGGAATCGTAACGGATGAGGCGTTTCCCAATCTCAGCGCCTATGCCGACCGCCTCATGACCCGGCCGGCCTGTGCCAAGGCCTTCTCTGCCTGATTTCACAAGCGCACTCACCGGTGCGCCTGCGTGATACCGTGACCGCCTCACAGGTCACTGACTCAGGGAGTGCCGCCCGACATGAGCCTTTATTCCGGGCCCGAGCTCGATAAAAACCTGGCGAACTTTTCGCCGCTGACCCCGGTCTCGGTACTGAAGCGCACCGAGCGGGTCTATCCCGATCTGCCTGCTCAGATTCACGGCCGTATTCGCCGTAACTGGGGAGAGGTCGCGGAGCGGTGTAAGCGTTTGGCGTCCGCGCTTTCTCAGCGCGGCGTTGGCAAAGGTGACACCGTGGCGCTTATCGTGCCCAATATCCCGGAAGCCCTGGAATGC
>CBFHSJ010000080.1:0-8362 GCA_965658485.1 Luminiphilus sp. | reverse complement strand
TCACCCAACGACGTGCCGGACCTGCATGACCTATATGGCACCGCCTTCGAGGAGCGCTACGAGCAGTACGAACAGATGGCGCGGGATGGCGAGCTCAAGCTGCATAAAACGCTGAAGGCACAGAACCTGTGGCGCAAGATGCTGGGTATGATCTTTGAGACCGGTCACCCCTGGATGACTTTCAAAGATCCCTGCAACCTGCGCTCGCCCCAGCAACACTGTGGCGTCGTGCACTCATCCAATCTTTGCACCGAGATCACGTTGAACACCAACTCTGAAGAGATCGCGGTTTGCAATCTGGGCTCGGTGAATTTGCCGCAGCACATCGAGAACGGTGAATTGAATCTCGACAAGCTAAGAGGCACCGTGCGCACGGCGATCCGGATGCTCGATAACGTGATCGACATCAACTACTACTCTGTGCCTCAGGCGGAGACATCTAATTTTCGTCATCGCCCGATTGGCCTGGGCCTGATGGGCTTTCAGGATGCGCTTTACAAGATCGATGCGCCTTACGGATCAGAGGAAGCAGTGACTTTTGCGGATCGATCCATGGAGGCTATCAGCTACTTCGCTATCGAGGCGTCCAGTGAGCTGGCGAGTGAACGAGGCAGCTACTCATCCTACGAAGGGTCGCTTTGGAGCCGCGGCATCTTCCCGCTTGATTCACTGGACATTCTGGTTGAGCAGCGCGGTGAAAAATATATCGACGTCAATCGTGACAAGACCCTCGACTGGGACGCACTGAAGACCAAGGTGGCCTCAGCGGGCATGCGTAATTCGAACGTGATGGCCATCGCACCCACGGCGACCATCGCCAATATCACCGGCGTATCTCAGTCCATCGAGCCCACGTATCAGAACCTGTACGTGAAATCGAATCTATCGGGCGAGTTCACCGTCGTGAACCCGTACCTGGTCAATGACCTGAAGAGCCGCGATCTGTGGGACAAGGTCATGGTCAACGACCTGAAATACTTCGATGGCAGCGTACAGACCATTGACCGTATCCCAGGCGACCTGAAAGCCAAATACGCCACGGCGTTTGAAGTCGAGCCCCGCTGGTTGGTCAACAGCGCGAGCCGTCGTCAGAAGTGGATAGACCAGGCGCAGTCCCTGAATCTTTATATTAATAATGCCAGCGGCAAGAAGCTGGACGTAACCTACCGTATGGCGTGGTTCAGCGGTCTCAAAACGACGTATTACCTGAGATCTCTGGCCGCCACTGGCACCGAAAAATCGACGGTAGATACGGGCAATCTCAATGCCGTGTCCAACGCTACCGAAACCCCTCAGCCAGCACCAGTGCCTCAGGCCTGCTCGCTGGACGACCCAGACTGTGAAGCCTGCCAGTAAGAGCCGGCCACACGTTGTAATAGGAGAACGATGATGTTGACTTGGGACGACTACAATCAGGAAGACACCGCGGCTGCAACGGCAGCCCCCGAACCCGCCGTGGTGGCGGCGGCCGCAGCGGCGCAGGAGGCCGTAACCGCACCGAAACGCGCGGCTGCTGAGCCAACACATGCGGAGCCTTCGCCAGAGGCGATGAAAGCGGCAGAGGCTGTGATCGCCAATATGGACGCCTCGGCAGGCGTCGAAGAGCTTGAAATGGGAGCCTCACGCCTATCAGTTGATGAGAAAGCCATGATCAACTGCCGCGCTGATCTCAATCAGCTGGTGCCCTTCAAGTACGACTGGGCTTGGCAGAAGTATCTGGATGGTTGTGCCAACCACTGGATGCCTCAGGAAATCAACATGACCGCCGATGTCGCCACCTGGAAGAGCAAAGACGGTCTGAGTGAGGATGAGCGCCGCATCGTGATGCGTTCTCTCGGATATTTCTCGACAGCGGATTCTTTGGTAGCCAATAACTTGGTGCTAGGCATTTACCGTTTAATCACCAACCCGGAGTGCCGACAGTATTTACTGCGGCAGGCCTTTGAAGAGGCCATCCATACCCACGCTTACCAATACTGCATCGAGTCCCTGGGTATGGATGAAGGTGAAATCTTCAACATGTATCGCGAGGTGCCGTCTGTAGCGAAAAAGGCCGCGTGGTCCCTCAGTCATACCCACGAGCTGTCTGACCCCAACTTCAGCACCGGCACTATCGAGGCTGATCAGCAGCTACTGCGCAATTTGATTGGCTTCTATGGTGTTACAGAAGGCATCTTTTTCTATTGCGGCTTCACGCAAATCCTGTCCATGGGCCGCCGCAACAAAATGACCGGCGTTGCGGAACAGTTCCAATACATTCTCCGCGACGAATCGATGCACCTGAACTTCGGTATCGATGTAATCAACCAGATCAAATTGGAAAACCCGCATCTCTGGACCGAAGAGTTCAAGGAAGAGGTCACGCAAATGATTCTTGAGGGCACTGCACTCGAGATCGAATACGCGCGCGACACTATGCCGCGGGGTGTGCTGGGCATGAATGCGGCAATGATGGAAGAGTACCTCCACTTCATCGCCAACCGACGCCTGACCCAACTGGGGCTCTTCGAGCAGTTCCCGGGCGCACAAAACCCCTTCCCGTGGATGTCCGAGATTATGGACCTGCGAAAAGAGAAGAACTTTTTTGAGACCCGTGTCATTGAGTACCAGACAGGCGGCGCACTCAGCTGGGACTGAACAGTCTCGCACTCAAAAAAGGCGCACTCTGTGCGCCTTTTTTTATGGTAATTCACAGTCCACTAACAACCATGCCCGCGAGGCACTGAGTGGCGCCATTTCCGAGTGATTAACGGTACACTCCGCGCTCGTCATAAGGGAGCAACGCACCATGTCTTTGTGGGATCGTATCGATGAAGAAAGTAAACCCGCATTGGAAATCCTGTGGGGCGCACTGCCCGGTGGCCTGAATGGCATCTCGGATATTGTTGAGCGCCGCTCAGCCTACGAGGCTTTCCGCGCCGCTGCCCCCAAAGGGGAGTTCCCTAACCTAGAGGTATCGGACCACACCTATACCGGACCCGAAAGTGAATTGTCTCTGAGGTTGTATCAACCGAAAAGCGCCACCGCGCCGGCTCCCGGGCTCATCTACATACACGGCGGCGGCATGATCATGGGCAACCTAGAGAGTCAGGATGAGGTTTTGAAAATTACCGCCTCTGAGCTGGGCATCCCGATTGCGTCTATTGATTATCGCAAGGCGCCTGAGAACCCCTACCCCGCTGCACCAGAGGACTGCTACGCCGGCGTCTGCTGGGTCTTTGAAAACGCCGCAGCGCTGGGAATGGACACCCACAACATTGGCCTGATGGGGGCTTCCGCTGGTGGAGGCCTCGCGCTCGCCACCGCACTGATGCTGCGCGATCGTGAGGGACCCAAGCTTAAGTATCTACTCCCCATCTATCCCATGATCGACGATCGTCATCACACGGCCTCATCTAAAACTGTGTTGGATATCGGCATTTGGGATAGAGAGGGCTCTATTGAAGCCTGGAACTGGTACCTCGGCGATTCGGCACCCGACGCCTATGCAGCGCCGGCCAGAGCAGAGGATTTATCGGGGTTGCCACCTACTTACATCGACGTGGGCGACCTTGACCTGTTCCGAGACGAGGACATCCAGATTGCGCAACGGCTCTCTGCATCGGGTGTCCCGGTGGAATTTCACCTGTGGACTGGTGCTTACCACGCCTCAGAATTGTTCGCGCCTCAGGCAGCATTGAGCCAGCGAATCTGGGCGACACGCTATGCGGCCATCCGACGATTAGCGGGCATGCAGAGCTGATATCGAATGTCTACTGAACCACACATTTCGTCGCCGAGCTCTAACCTTTGTGCGCGACATCTAGCCTGATACAGTCCTCGAGACTCAAAACCAAAACGGGAGTGCATGATGCAAAACGGTCATTGCTTGTGCGGCAGCGTCCAATACGAGTTTGACGAGACACAAGTCGGTATGGCGCTTCATTGCCACTGCAAAGACTGCCAACGCGTCACCGGGTCAGGCAAGGCCACTGTGATTATGTTTCCCCAAGACTCTGTCAAGATTGAGGGCGACTACAAGACCTTCGCCTCACGCGGTTTCGACGGGTCTCACGTCAACCGCGGGTTTTGCCCCACATGCGGCAGCCAGATGTTCACCTTCGTTGATGAAATCCCCGGCCAGATGTTCATCAAAGCCGGCGGTATGGAAGACACCAGCTGGCTCTCGATAGACTTCACGTGCTGGACCAGCACAGCGCGTGACTGGTTACCGCCCGATGGCAATACCGCCACCTTTGATTGCAACCCCGAAAAATAAACCTGCCAGTCCCGCCGCGACCCCTCATGTAGCTAGCGGCGGGCAGAACAACTCATCTATTGCTAACGGGTCGTTTTTCGACCCTCTTGCTGATCTGCAAGATTTATAAACGGATTTGTTGTTAATAATCGGTGCGCCTACGCCCCCAACCCACCTATGCGTGAAAAAAAACAAACAGATTTGTTTGCTTTCTGTTACGCCTTGTATACCCTCCACCACCATGGCCACGCTGGCCTTTATAAAACCAATAGCATTTTTGGAGCCACGCCATGAGACAGCACCCCCTGAGGATCTTCCCTATCGCGATCGTAGCTACTTCGCTGGGGACAGTAGGTTCATTTCCACTCGCAACACCAGTGCAAGCCCAAGACAGCTTGATTGAAGAAGTGGTGGTCACTGCGCGAAAAAGGCAGGAATCCCTGCAGGATGTGCCCGTGGCGGTAACGGCACTCACGCCAAATCAGCTGGAGAGAGGCTCCATCCAACGCACCACCGATATCGACAAGATGGTGCCAAACGTCGAGCTGCACCAGACCTACATTGGTTCCGAGTCGCTCAGCGCCACCATCCGAGGTATCGGCTTTGACGATATTGAAAAGTCGCTTGAGCCTACGGTAGGCGTGGCAGTCGATGGCGTGTTCATGGCGAGCAACTCCGGCGCCGTCTTCGACTTATTTGATGTCGAATCTGTAGAAGTATTACGCGGACCTCAGGGCACCCTGTTTGGTCGGAACACTATTGGTGGTGTCATCAATGTCACGCGCAGCAAGCCCACCGGTGAGTGGGGCGTGAAGTTACAGGGCACCTTTGGCGATCAGGACATGACGGATGTCAAAGGCGTACTCAATATGCCATTGGGCGCGAACGGCGGCATCAAGCTCGCGTTCAAAAATATCCAATCTGATTCTCACGTCTACAACACCACACTTAACGGCCGTCGAGAGTTCCGCGACTCCACCACAGTGTCTGCGACAATCCGATACGACTTCACCGAGAACACGTCAGTCATATTCACTTACGATGACTATGACCACGACACCATCGCCCCCGACAACCTAATGGTGGGCCCCTTCCCGGAACCACTGACTGGCTACCTGGCCTCACAGTCAAACGACTACAAAACCTCTCCTCAGCTCAACCCGCTGGAAGCGTACATGTGGGGCGACAACTCCACGTTGCAATTGACTCACAATTGGGCAGGACATCAATTCAAGTACACCATGGGCATCATGGACTACGAGGAGGAGGTTCATGAATCTTCGTGGGGCTCTGCTACGGTATTCTTCCCCGTAAACCGCGACCAGGATTTCAAGCAAACCTCGCATGAAATTCAGGTCAGCTCTGATTCCGACGGGCCTTTAAACTACGTCGCGGGCTTCTACTATCTCGAAGCGGATTCGTTTATTACGTCGGGGCCCATTCAGCCTTTTACCGTGACGCACGAAGCTGAAGCACAGGCTTTCTACGGTGAGTTGACCTACGACTTCAACGACAACTGGGCCATGACCCTTGGGGCGCGGTACACCGAGGAAGATAAGAACATGGAGTCTTATTCTTGGCCCCCAGTCGTCGGCGACGCCGATCGCATTGCTGGGAACACCGATCCCAGCGTTTTGCAAATGGCAGCTACGCCAGAGTTTTCGGATGACAACCTGACTTACCGCGCTGTGATTCAGCGTAACTTTTCCAAGGGTATGGCTTATGCGTCGTATTCGACCGGCTTCCGCAGCGGCGGCTTCTTTAACCGCGGTACGACACCGGCTGAGGTAGAGCCCTATGAATCGGAGGAGGTGGACAGCATCGAGATCGGACTGCGCTCCAACCCCACCGAGAATACCCAGCTTAATCTGACTTACTACACTGCCGAATATACCGATATGCAGTTGCCAGTGATTACCCCAGCAAGCTTCCCGGAGTGCGGCAAAGGCGGAGCAGAGGAGGACGCCGCGGGCATCACCTGTTCATTCATTAAGAACGTCGGCGAAACCAGCATGGATGGTATTGAGGTAGAAGGCATCTGGATGCCCACCAGTGCGCTGACATTAAGAGCGGCTCTGGGTACGCTGAACGCCAGCTACGATACCTACGACTACAACGGGGAAGACATCTCCAACCGCGCTGAGCTGCTCTACGCGCCGGAGCTGACTTGGAGCCTTGGGGCAGAGCACGTTTCTCAGGCTTTTGGCGGCGATCTCATCTTTACCTTGAACTACAGCTACCAGGATGATGTGTATACACAAACCCCATGGGCCATCTATGACCCAACGACCTTCCCCAAGATCACCATCGACAGCTGGGAGAGTCTAGATATCTCCGCGACCTACTTGCGGGATACCGACGCGGGTACCTTTAAGGTGATTGTGTATGGCACCGATGTGCTAGAAGACGGTAATCGAGTCCAACGTCGATACACTACCGGCTCGTTTACCTGGGCAGAACTTGCGCCCCGTCAGCAGTTCGGTATCACGATTGGCTACGAATTCTGATCCAATCCCTGCAAACACGAAAGCCACCTTCGGGTGGCTTTTTTATGCCTGATCAGACACTCTCCTCTAGCATAGCGTGAATAAAAAGGAACGCGAGATGATGCACTCCGTCGTACTGGCAAGAAGGCCACGAGGTAACCCCGTTGAGGCCGATTTCGCTGTCCGGGAAGCACCCCTGCCCGAGGTGGATGAGGGGTTTTTTCTTACGCGTAATACTTTTGTTTCGCTGGATGCCGGATTTCGCAACTGGATGAACGAGGACTCGGGTGACGAGGTATTACCGGCCATGGGGCTGGACGAGCCCGTTATGGGCTTAGTGTTGGCGGACGTCATGGCGTCGCAGCATCCCGACTATTCCGTCGGCGATAAGCTGATGGCTCGGTTTGCCTGGCAAACCCACAGTCTGAGCGATGGCAGCGACTTCATTGCCAGACTCCCCGCTGAACTCGAGTTCAATCCCAGTGCCTACATGGGCGTCTTAGGCGACACCGGTATGTCTGCCTACTTTGGTATGACCGACATTGCCAAACCCAAGGCGGGTGATTGCGTGTTGATCAGTGGAGCAGGCGGCGCCGTGGGCACCATCGCAGGGCAGATTGCCAAACTTTCGGGCGCGCGGGTGGTCGGGATTGTGGGATCGCAGGCCAAAGCTGACTGGCTGTGCGACACGCTGGGCTACGACGCAGCCGTCTTGCGTTCAGCAGACGCATCTCTAGCAGAGGCCATTAGTGAGGCCTGCCCCGACGGAGTAGATGTGTTCTTCGATAATGTCGGTGGGCAGACCCTTGAAGCGGTGATCAGCAATATGAATCACCGCGGCCGGCTAGCCCTATGCGGCGCAATATCAGGCTACGGTGTGACGCCTCACGGACCGAACAACCTGTTTGAACTCATCACCAAAGAGCTCTCGGTCGAGGGCTTCATGACCCACTTCCGACACGATCGCTACGATGAAGCCCGGGAGCAGCTCTCCCAATGGTTGCGCGAAGGCGTCATTCAGTCCCCTGAGCATCGCCTCGAAGGCATCGAGAACGTTGGCAAAGCCTTCGCGGATCTCTTTGCGGGCGAGAACTTCGGGAAAACGATTGTGGCGCTTTAAACGCGACGCTGCTGGCACAGCAAGCCTGGTCTCAAGCGCTTCGACTGTCAGAGTTTCGTGCGCCTTGGGTCAGGGCGTGCTTACCCGCGATGTAACCATAGGTCAGCGCGGGACCCAGCGTTCCTCCTGCTCCGGCATAGGCGTTACGGGTCGGCGCACAAATACAGTTCCCCGCACCGTATAGCCCCGGTATGGGCTGAAAGTCTTTGTCGACCACTCGAGCAGAGGAATCTGTCAGCGGTCCCCCATTAGTATCGAGTAAACCCGGCGCCAGAATAATGGCGTAGTAAGGCCCTCCCGCCGCCAAGGGATGAAGTGACAGGTTGGGGTACGGGTTGGCGGGATGTGTTTCAGTATAGGTCGGCAACGCCCACAACTGCTGCCAAGCATTGTCATAAGGCAATTCACCGCGACCGAAGTCCGCGTCATGGCCTGCCACTGCATACTCATTGAACCTCTGCACCGTGTCTTTCAGATTCTGCGCGAATGATTTATCCAACTCATAACCACCGAAACGAG
>CBFHSJ010000079.1:0-8561 GCA_965658485.1 Luminiphilus sp. | reverse complement strand
TGTGGCGTGACGAGGCCGGTTTGTCGCGGCACCTTCAGGCCAAGGGTGTGGCCAAGGTCATCCTGACTGCGCCTGGTAAGGGCGATATTAAAAATATTGTTGCCGGTATCAACGACGGCGAGATTGCCGACGATGACAGTATTTTGTCAGCAGCCTCGTGCACTACCAATGCGATTGTGCCGGTGTTGAAAGCCGCGGACGACGAGTACGGCATCAGTGCCGGACATGTGGAAACGGTTCACGCTTACACCAACGACCAGAATCTCATCGACAACTATCACAAGGCTGAGCGGCGCGGGCGCAGCGCGGCGTTGAATATGGTGCTGACCGAGACGGGCGCTGCCAAGGCGGTCTCGAAAGTGCTCCCTCAGCTTGAGGGCAAGCTCACTGGTAACGCGATCCGGGTGCCCACCCCCAATGTGTCCATGGCGATTCTCAACTTGACGCTGAACCGCTCGACCACGCGAGACGAGTTGAATGAGTTCATGCGCGAGACAGCACTCCACTCCAGCATGAAGAAGCAGATCGATTACTCGAATTCACCCGAGGTGGTGTCCAGCGACTTCGTGGGCTCCCGTGCAGCCTGCGTCTTTGATGCCAAAGCGACCATTGTGAACGGTAGTCAGGCGGTGCTGTATCTGTGGTATGACAACGAGTACGGATACAGCTGCCAGGTCTACCGTGTACTGGAGCGAATGGCGGGGATCCGTTACCAGACATACCCCGCAGGAGGTTCTTATCCGCTCTGATTTTGCCCTCGTTTTGGGTTGGCCTTGGCAGGGCAAGTCGAATAGAATACGTGCGACCGACAAGAGCCTCACGGCCCGGCCTTAAGAAGCCCCCGGTCTGCAGTACGCGCAACATGTCTGGGGGGGTTCCCCTAATACGACAGTGCCAGCGCCGCCCTGAAGTAAAGACTTCGACATGCGGTGCAGGCGATGGTGTGCTTGGGGGAAAACGCGGACAGGCAAATGAGCAACGACATGATAAAAATCAAGCGCGGTTTGGATATCCCTCTGGCCGGCGCGCCGTCTGGGGATCTGGATACTGCCGTGGCCGCGCGCGCGGTGGGATTGTTGGGCGACGATTACCACGGCATGAAGCCCACCATGGCCGTGCAGGTAGGGGATGTCGTCAAACGAGGCGACCTGCTCTTTACCGACAAAAAGTGCGAAGGGGTTCGCTACACCTCGCCAGCCGGTGGGCGCATATCCGCCATTAATCGCGGCGCAAAGCGAACGTTCCAGTCAGTGGTCGTTGAGATTGACGGCGATGGCGCCGCGTCGTTTGACCAATATGCTGCCGAGGCTGCGCGCGAGCTGTCTGCCGATGTCATCAAAAACCAGCTGATTCAGTCGGGACAGTGGACTGCCCTGAGGGCGAGGCCTTTTGGACGTGTTGCAGACCCTGCAACGAGCCCGGCCGGACTCTTTATTACCGCAATCGATACCCAGCCCCACGCGCCAGACCCGCAGCAGGTGATTGCACGCGAGGCCGAGGCCTTTGAGCTAGGCCAGACACTGCTCGCCAATTTGGTGGATTGCCCCGTGTATCTGTGCGCCGCACCCGGTGCTGACATGCCGCAGGCGGCACATCAGCGCATTTCTCGACACGATTTTGCCGGGCCGCATCCCGCGGGACTCGCCGGAACTCACGTCCATTTCTTGATGGGCGCCTCACTAGAGCGAATAGCCTGGACTATTGGATATCAGGACGTGATCGCTGTGGGGAGACTGTTTTTGGATGGTGCGCTCTATGTCGAGCGTGTCGTTGCTTTGGCCGGCCCCTCTGTGAGCCGCCCGCGTCTGGTGCTGAGCCGGGTAGGGGCTGACTTGCAGGCGCTGGTTGCTGGCGAGGGTGAAGGAGAGGACGCCCGACTGTTATCCGGTTCGGTGCTGGGTGGCAGAGCGGTGCAGAGCGATACCGCTTATTTAGGGCGCTATCACCAGCAGGTGGCGCTATTGCCCGAGGGGCGCGAGCGCGCGTTTATGGGCTGGCTATCACCGGGAGTGAGCAAACACTCAGTGAAGGGGATTTATTTGTCGAGCTGGTTTGGCAGCAAGCCGTTGGCCATGTCGACCAACACCAACGGGTCAGAGCGCGCGATGGTGCCGGTGGGCGCCTATGAAAAAGTGATGCCGCTGGATATTTTGCCAACTCAGTTATTGAGGGCCCTACTGGTGGGGGACACCGAGACGGCGCAGGCACTGGGTTGCCTTGAGCTTGATGAAGAGGATCTGGCGCTCTGCACCTATGTGTGCCCGGGCAAATACGAATACGGCGGAATTCTCAGGAATAACCTGACGCGAATCGAGAAGGAAGGCTGATACATGGGACTGCGACAACAGCTAGATGCCATTGAACCGCACTTCAAGCCGGGAGGCCGGTTCGAAAGTTGGTATGCGCTCTACGAGGCCGTGGACACGATTTTTTATTCGCCCGGCAGCGTCACCCGCGCCAACGCCCATGTGAGGGATGGCATTGATTTAAAGCGCATCATGATCACGGTGTGGCTGGCGACATTCCCCGCCATGTTCTACGGCATGTACAACATTGGCCTGCAGGCTAACGATGTGCTGGCGGTCTCCGGCGGCGCGTTGGACGGCTGGCGGGGCGGCATTGTGGCAGCGCTAGGCGGGCACGACGCCGCGAATATCTGGCACAACATGCTCTACGGTCTTGTGCATTTTCTGCCGCTGTATCTGGTGACCTTCATTGCTGGTGGATTTTGGGAAGTACTGTTCGCCATGCGGCGAGGTCACGAGGTGAATGAAGGCTTTTTCGTCACCTCTATTCTTTTCACCCTGACACTGCCGCCTGATCTACCTCTGTGGCAAGCCGCCATGGGCATTAGCTTTGGTGTGGTCATCGGTAAAGAAGTGTTTGGTGGTACCGGTAAGAACTTCCTGAACCCGGCGCTTACAGGCAGAGCGTTTCTGTACTTTGCCTATCCCGCGCAGATCTCTGGCGACGCTGTCTGGACGGCGGTAGACGGTTATTCCGGCGCTACACCCCTGGGTGTTGTCGCGGCGGAGGGTATGGCGGGTCTAACAGAGGTCTACACCTGGTGGGATGCTTTCGTGGGCACGATCCCGGGCTCTATTGGTGAGACTTCGACCCTAATGATCATGATCGGTGGTTTGTTGCTGATTCTTCAGGGGATTGCATCCTGGCGAGTGGTGGCGGGCTGTTTCGTCGGCATGATCGGTTTCGCGTTGCTACTGAATAGTGTGGGGTCAGCCTCCAATCCTGCGTTTGCCATGCCCTGGCACTGGCACATGGTAGTCGGCGGTTTTGCCTTCGGTGCCTTCTTCATGGCTACTGACCCCGTTTCGTCCGCAATGACTGATCAGGGCCGCTGGCTCTACGGCATTTTGATCGGCGTAATGTGTGTGCTGATTCGCGTGGTCAACCCAGCGTTCCCGGAGGGCATGATGCTGGCAATCCTGTTTGCCAATCTGTTTGCGCCATTATTTGATCACTTTGCAGTGAGCGCCAATATTAAGAGGAGGGCTGCACGTGTCAGCTAGCGGAGAAGGGTTGGGACGCATCCTTACGGTTGCGGTGGGGCTATGCCTGGTGTGTTCCATGGTGGTCTCCACCGCAGCGGTGTTGTTAAAGCCGGCGCAGCAAGCCAATAAAACCCTGGACTTAAAGCGGAATATTCTGATGGCGGCGGGTCTGCTTGATCCGTCGATGTCTGTGGAAGAACAGTTTGAGCAGGTGGAAACCCGCGTTGTGGACCTTGATGAGGGCCGCTTCATTGACGGCATTGATCCCGCGAGCTTTGACCAGCGCGAGGCGGCAAAAGACCCTAGCCAGTCGCGCGCGCTAGCGGGTGACGAGGATCCCGCCAAGCTGGTGCGTCGCGAGGACCAGGCGCTGGTTTATCTTGTGCGGGATGATACCGGCGGTCTGGACAAAATTATTTTACCGATCCGCGGCTACGGCCTGTGGTCAACCATGTACGGCTTTATGGCGCTGGAGTCTGACGGCAACACGGTGGCGGGACTCGGATTTTATGAACACGGCGAGACCCCTGGTCTCGGTGGAGAAATTGATAACCCCAACTGGAAGTCGATTTGGCCTGGCAAGCAGGTTTACCAGGGTGGTCAGGTGGCCATTCAGGTTCTGAAAGGCTCGGTGCCAATGGGTTCTAATGAGAAGCAATGGCAGGTGGATGGCCTCTCAGGTGCGACGCTGACGACTAAGGGCGTGGATAAACTGGTGCGCTATTGGCTGGGTGAGCAGGGCTTCAAGCCGTTGCTTGAAAACCTGCGACAGGGGACAGCCTCATGAGTATGCGCGACACGCTGACCGACCCGATTTTCAAGAACAATCCGATCGCTTTGCAGATACTGGGTATCTGCTCCGCACTGGCGGTGACGACCTCTCTCCGTGTCACTGTTGTGATGTGCATCGCCCTGACGGTGGTGACGGCATTCTCCGGCTTCTTTATTTCGACCATTCGGCAATTCATTCCTTCGAGCATTCGCATCATCGTGCAGATGACGATCATTGCCTCGCTGGTGATCGTGGTGGATCAGGTGATCAAGGCGGTGGCCTACGACATCTCCAAGCAACTATCGGTGTTCGTTGGTCTTATCATCACCAATTGCATCGTGATGGGACGGGCTGAAGCCTTTGCAATGAAGAACCCGCCGGTCCCGAGCTTTATCGATGGCTTTGGTAACGGATTGGGGTATTCCTTTGTGTTGCTTGTGGTGGCAGTGGTTCGAGAACTGTTCGGCACCGGCAAACTGTTTGGCGTGGAAATCCTGCCGCTGGTCACCGAGGGTGGCTGGTATCAGGCCAACGGCCTATTGTTGCTGCCGCCGAGTGCGTTCTTCCTGATCGGTCTTTTGATCTGGGCGATTCGCGCGGTGAACACGGAGCAGGTGGAACAGCCTGACTTCAGGATTGCCCACCATAATCCGGCAGAGGAGAGCGCGTAATGGAGCACTATCTGAGCCTCTTTGTCCGCGCCATCTTTATTGAAAACATGGCTTTGTCCTTCTTCCTCGGCATGTGCACCTTTCTTGCGGTATCGAAAAAAATTGCGACTGCGGCCGGTCTGGGTGTTGCAGTGATCGTAGTGCTGTCAATCACTGTGCCGGTGAACAACCTGATTCTTAACAACCTGCTTGCTGATGGTGCGCTGTCCTGGATGGGCCTACCCGACGTAGACCTGAGCTTTTTGCATCTGCTCAGCTACATTGCCGTAATTGCCGCACTGGTGCAGATCCTCGAGATGTTCCTTGATAAGTACGTGCCAGCGCTCTACGCGACGCTGGGTGTGTTTCTGCCGTTGATTACGGTGAACTGTGCCATTCTGGGCGCGTCGCTCCTGATGATGGAGCGCAGCTTTAATTTTGCAGAGAGCGCTGTATTCGGAGCCGGTGCCGGTGTGGGCTGGGCTTTGGCTATAGTGGCGCTCGCGGGTATCCGCGAGAAACTCAAGTACAGCGACGTGCCCGACGGGCTTCAGGGCTTGGGGATTACGTTTATTACCGTTGGACTGATGTCTTTGGGCTTCATGTCTTTCGGCGGCATCGATATTTAACAGGCGACTGACAGGAGCTCAGATTCGATGGATATGACAATCGCTTACGGCGCCAGCATGTTCACCGCGATTATTTTGGCATTGGTGCTTGTGATCCTGGCGGCGCGCAGCCGGTTGGTCGCCAGCGGTAACATTAGCATCGAGATCAACGGCGAGCGCACGATCGAAGTGCCGGCTGGTGGCAAGCTCCTGCAGACGCTCGCCGATGCCGATCTTTTCCTGGCGAGCGCCTGCGGCGGCGGTGGTACCTGCGCGCAGTGCAAGTGTGTTGTGGAAGAGGGCGGCGGCGCGATGCTGCCCACCGAAGAGTCTTTCTTCACTCGACGTGAAGCTAATGAAGGCTGGCGCCTTTCTTGCCAGACACCCGTCAAGCAGGACCTCAAGATTCAGGTTCCCGAAGAGGTATTTGGGGTCAAGCAGTGGGAGTGCACAGTAGAGTCCAACGAAAACGTCGCGACCTTTATTAAAGAGCTGGTACTGAGACTGCCGGAAGGCGAGAGCGTTGATTTTCGCGCGGGGGGTTATGTACAGCTCGAGTGTCCGCCCCACTCGGTCAAGTACAGCGATTTTGATGTCGAAGACGAGTACCGCGGCGATTGGGAACGTTTTGGCTTTTTCAACATGGAGTCGGGCTGCAAGGACACCACTATCCGCGCTTACTCCATGGCCAACTACCCCGAGGAAAAGGGTGTGGTGAAGTTCAATATCCGCATTGCCACGCCACCACCTGGTAGCGAAGGCATCCCGCCCGGCCTCATGTCCAGCTGGACCTTTAACCTGAAGCCCGGAGACAAGGTGAACGTGTACGGTCCGTTCGGCGAGTTCTTTGCTAAGGAAACTGACGCCGAGATGGTGTTCATTGGCGGCGGCGCAGGTATGGCACCGATGCGGTCGCACCTGTTTGATCAATTGAAACGCATCAAGACTGATCGCAAGATCAGCTTCTGGTACGGAGCTCGATCACTTCGAGAGATGTTCTACGTCGAGGATTACGACGGGCTCGCCGCGGAAAACGAGAATTTTGATTGGCACGTGGCGCTGTCGGATCCGCAGCCTGAAGACAATTGGGATGGCCTGACGGGTTTTATTCACAACGTTCTATTCGAGCAGTATCTAAAGGATCACCCTGCGCCGGAGGACTGCGAATACTACATGTGTGGCCCACCGATGATGAACTCCGCTGTGATCAACATGCTGTTGGACCTAGGTGTGGAGCGGGAGAACATCTTCCTCGACGACTTCGGCGGATGACGCTACTGCTCAATATACGTTGCTTGAGGCCAGCTCTATTGCTGGCCTTTTGCTGTCTGGCGGGCTGTGCCGCAGATGAGCGGCCGGTGCAGATGGGCGGCGCTATCTTCGGTACAACTTGGTCGCTGACCTACCTAGGAGCTCCTGACGAGGTCAGCCCCTCACAAGTTCAGTCAGAGATCAATGCAGCTTTCGCCTTGGTGAACGAGAGCATGAATCACTACGATCCCGCGAGTCTGATCAGTGGGTTCAATAGGCTGCCAGCGCAGACGCCGATCGAGGTCGACTGGGATTTCACCTATGTGTTGTCGGCGGCCCTCGAGCTCACTATGGCGACCCGTGGCGCCTATGACGTGAGTGTGAGTGCGTTGTCGGACCTCTGGGGTTTCGGGCCAGAGGGACCCAAACAGTTTCCCGATGCCGCCGATATTGAGATAGCGCGGAGTCAGGTGGGTGTGGAGCAGCTCGACTGGGAGTCGACCTCGCGCACCTTGAGCAAACGCGCACCAGGCTTAAAGCTCGACTTTTCATCCCTGGCCAAAGGCTATGCCGTGGATCTGGGGGCCGATGCACTTGAGGACCTCAGTATTCCCCATTTTATGCTGGAGGTGGGCGGCGAGGTCAGAGTGCGGGGTGTGAGCCCGAGAGGAGACGCGTGGAGGATTGCGGTGGAGCGCCCGGATGCAGGTGCGCGCGGCGGTATTCAAGCCGCGCTGGCGGTGACTGACACGGGTATCGCCACCTCGGGCGATTACCGTAATTTCTTTGAGCACGATGGGGAGCGCTACTCTCACCTGATTGATCCACGCACCGGCTACCCGATTCAGCATGACGTGGTATCCGTGACAGTGGTGCACGGCTCTGCAATGATGGCGGACGCGTGGGCTACCGCACTGACCGTCATAGGCTCCGCTGAGGCCTTGGTGCTCGCCGAAGAGCGTGGCCTCGCGGTCTATCTGCTCAAGCGCTCCGGCGACACACTGGAGGTGTTTTCCAGCACGGCCATGGCACAATGGCTGGATGAGGGGGGCTCATGAAGCGCCACAACCCGGAGAATGAAGCATGACATTTGTACTCGCATTGTTGGTGTTTATGGCCATTATGGCCGCGATGGCGGTTGGCGTGATCTTTGGTCGTGGCCCCATTAAAGGGTCCTGTGGTGGACTCGGAGCAGTGGGCATTGATCAGGACTGCGAGATCTGTGGTGGTGACCCCCAGCGATGCGATAGCAATTTGGAGCCGGCACCGGTGCGACAATATGACCCGAATCAGGACGGTCGCTGAGCGAAGCGGGATCGCGTTCTGGCGGGCCTGAACCGGCTGCGAGCCCGATGCCGCTCTCCTGGGATTTGATTATTCGTTTCACACTCGGTGGTGGCCAACGCCGCTTTACCCGATTTGTCGCGCTCGCCTCCCTTTTGGGGATGCTGCTGGGTGTTGCGGCGCTCATTACCGTACTGTCGGTAATGAATGGATTTGGTGGTGAGCTGCATCAGCGCTTGCTCACCGTGACGCCGGACATGGTCCTCGAGCCCACGAATCCGAGCGAGGCGGCACTCGGTGATCTGCTAACGGCCGCGACTGAGCAGCCCGCCGTGGTCGCCGCAACTCCTTTTCATCAGGGCACGGCCCTGCTGCGCCACGCTGGAGAAAGTCGGGGTGTAAAGATAGTGGGCGCGCCTCAATCTGGGTTGCGCGATGTACTCGACCTCGACTCGCATATTACCTTCGGCGACCTGCAGACGCT
>CBFHSJ010000078.1:0-8587 GCA_965658485.1 Luminiphilus sp. | reverse complement strand
GTGCGTGTTCAGCAAGAAATCGAGGAGATCATTGGGATAGATGCCTCAGAGGCAGTGCCCGCGAGCGCCAAGACTGGCATGGGTATCGAGGATGTGCTGGAGTACCTAATCGAAAAGGTGCCTGCCCCTGAGGGAGATCGGGAGGCCCCATTGCAGGCACTCATTATCGATTCCTGGTTCGATAATTATCTGGGTGTTGTCTCATTGGTGAGAGTGAAGCAGGGGCAGCTTAGCAAGCGGGACAAATTTGTTGTTCGCTCAACCGGCAAGCAGCATCAAGCAGATTTGATTGGTGTGTTCACCCCAAGAAGGACAGAAACCGGATGCCTGATGGCGGGCGAGGTGGGCTTTGTGGTCGCCGGCATCAAAGACATCAAGGGTGCGCCAGTGGGCGACACCCTGATCTCTGCTTCGCAGCAAGATACGCCGGCGCTGCCAGGTTTCCAGAGCGTAAAGCCTCAGGTTTATGCCGGCATCTTCACGGTGAACGCCGATGATTACGAAGATTTCCGTGATGCCCTTGGTAAACTGACGCTCAACGACGCATCCCTGTTTTACGAGCCCGAGACATCCGATGCGCTCGGCTTCGGCTTCCGCTGTGGCTTTCTCGGCATGTTGCATATGGAGATCATCCAAGAGCGATTGGAGAGAGAGTACAACCTCGATCTCATCACGACGGCACCCACCGTTATCTATGAGATTGTCAAAAAGAGTCAGGAGACTATTTACGTCGACAACCCGTCCAAATTGCCAGATGTGGCGGACATCGAGATCATGCGCGAGCCCATCGCCCGCTGCACCATCTTAACGCCACAGGAGTATTTGGGGGCCGCTATTACTCTTTGTGTGGAAAAGCGCGGCGTGCAGGTGGATTTGCAGTTTCTCGGCCAGCAGGTGCAAGTGATTTATGACATTCCCATGGCGGAGGTCGTGCTCGATTTCTTTGATCGGTTGAAGTCGGTCAGTCGGGGTTACGCGTCGCTTGACTACGGTTTTGAGCGATTTGAGGCAGCCCCGCTGTCCCGATTGGATGTGTTGATCAACGGAGACCGCGTCGATGCCTTGGCCATTATTGTGCATCGCGACCACGTGCAGTCGCGCGGGCGGGTGTTGACGGAAAAAATGAAGGAGCTCATCCCGCGACAAATGTTCGATGTTGCGATTCAGGCGGCTGTTGGCGGCAAGATTGTTGCCAGGCAGACCGTTAAGGCGCTGAGAAAAAATGTGACAGCCAAGTGCTACGGCGGGGACGTAACGCGGAAGAAGAAGTTGTTGGAAAAGCAGAAAGCCGGCAAGAAGCGCATGAAGCAGGTGGGCAATGTTGAAATACCCCAGTCGGCATTTTTGGCGGTATTGCAGGTTGATGGATAAAGGCGCGGCGCCCTTGGCGGTGTATGATTTTGGAGCCTTAGGCAATAGGCGTTGTTGGTCTCTATTAGTGGTATACCACCGCGTGTAAAGGTTAGTACGGGTTATGAAGATTGATTCTCCGCTGATTTTGGTGATCGTCGTGCTGGGTTGTGGTGCTATCGTTAGGTTTATGGAGATTGATTTTCCGCTGATTCTGGTGATTGTCGTACTGGGTTGTGGCGCTATCTGGCTACTCGACAGCTTGCTGCTTGCCCGCGGCCGAGCGGCTCGGCGACTTCAGTTGGCTGAGCAGTTCCCCGGATATGATCAAACTGGGTCAGAGGCAGCGCAAGCTTTTGCCCAGGCTTGCGATAGGGAGGCTAGTGAGCCGGCAGTAGTGGAGTACGCTCGCTCATTTTTTCCTGTACTGGCGGTTGTCTTGGTGCTGCGTTCTTTTTTGTACGAGCCGTTTCAGATCCCCTCGTCGTCAATGGTGCCCACTCTCGAGGTGGGCGATTACATTCTCGTGAACAAGTTTTCATATGGCCTCCGGTTGCCAGTGACACGCACCAAGATTCTCGACGTCGGTGAGCCGGAGCGCGGCGATGTCATGGTCTTTTTCCCGCCTCATCAAAATGACACCTATTACATCAAGCGGGTCATCGGCATTCCGGGGGACCGCGTCGCTTATCGGAACAAGCGATTGCTGATCAACGGGGAGCCGGTGCCACAGGAGTGGTTGGCCGAGTTTCCGAGTGGTCGGTATACGATCAATATGGGGCGTGAGGCGTTGGCTGGAACAGATGGTCATCTGATGCAGGTTGATAATCGCCGTGGGCCGCGAAACTTTTCAGTTGTCGTACAGCCCGGTCACTATTTTATGATGGGAGACAACCGCGACAACAGCAGCGACAGTCGCGTGTGGGGCCAGGTTCCGGAGCGAGATATCGTCGGCAAAGCGGTGGCGATCTGGATGCATTGGGAGGAGCTTCTCAGCGCACCCTCTTTTGGGCGTGCGGGAGCTATTGACTGACCAGCCAGGAGGGTAGGTCATGAGAAGACATCGAGTTTTACAGAAGCAGCTCGTGAGACGCGCTAGTGCTCAGGGTTTCAATGTGTGGGTGGTATCGATCAATTTGCTGTTGCTCGGCGCACTGCTGGTCATGGCGCTGCGTATTGGGCCGAGTTACGCGGAGTATCTCACCGTAAAAGACCTGATTACCCGCGTCGCAGCTGAATATGATTCCCGCAGTGAGACGCTCACCGATTTGAGAGTGCGTCTGGCGAAGCTGCTGAATACCAACCAAATTTACGACACCAGTATTGATGATATTGAGATCTATCGAGAGCGGGGTGCCATCGTGATTGACGCGAACTACGAGAAGCGCTTTCCGCTTTTTTGGATTCTGGATGGCGTCATGAGATTCGATGATCTGATTGTCGAGACGGCGCCAACGGGTCGGACTTGAGCGAGCCCGGCAAAGCTCAACTCGAAGCATTGCAGGGCAGGCTGTGCTACCAGTTTTCTGATCAGACGCTATTGAAGAGGGCGCTGACACACCGAAGCGTTGGGAAGCAGCACAACGAGCGGCTGGAATTTCTCGGTGATGCTGTTATCGGCTTGGCGGCAGCGGCCGCGTTTTACGAGCGATTTCCCGAGGCTGACGAGGGCGTGCTGAGTCGTCTTCGCGCTCTGGTGGTGAGTGGCCAATCTCTGGCGGCGATCGCCAAAGACATGGATTTGTCCTCTTGCCTGATTCTGGGAGAGAGCGAACGCAAGAGTGGTGGTCGACACCGAGACTCGATATTGGCCGACACCCTCGAGGCGCTGATTGGCGCGGTAGCGCTTGATGCGAGTCCCGAGAAAGCGCTTGAGGTGGCAGCTGTATGGCTGCGATCAGCGGTAGAGTTAGCGTCACCGACTGACACTATTGATGCCAAGACGCAGCTGCAGGAGTGGTGTCAGGCTCGCGGAGAGGCGTTACCGGAATACACGGTGCTGGAGGTCTCTGGAAGCGATCATCAGCAGTCTTTCCGTGTTTGCTGTCGCTTGCCGAGTCGACAGTGTGAGGCCGAGGCAGCGGGCACAAGCCGACGCCGGGCAGAGAAGTCCGCTGCGGCGGAAATGCTGAGTCAAGTATCTGGACAAGCGAATGGTTGAGCAGCATTGCGCCATGGTGGCTATCGTCGGGCGCCCGAATGTGGGTAAGTCGACGTTGCTTAATCACTTGTTGGGACAAAAGCTCAGCATTACGTCGCGTAAACCCCAAACTACACGCCATCAGGTACTCGGGGTGACTACGGTTGAGGACATTCAACTTATTTATGTCGATACGCCCGGCATGCACCTGGGTCAGACGAAGGCCATTAACCGGGCCATGAATAAAGCGGCTGCATCGGCGCTGAACGATGTAGATCTGACTTTATTTTTGTGCGACCGGACTAAGTGGACTGAGGAAGATGATTTCGTGTTGGATCTTGTCGCCCAGCAGAGCACACCGGTTGCTCTGGTGATTAACAAGGTGGATTTGATGGAACAGAAGAATGAATTGCTGCCCTTTACCAAAGCGCTATCCGAGCGCTGCGGATTTGAGGCTGTGTTCCCAGTTTCGGCGCTGCGCGCACAAGGATTGAATGAACTCGTTGACTTTGTGGCGACGCAGGCACCCGTAGGGCCCCACCTTTTTCCCGAGGACCAGATCACAGATCGCAGTCAGCGATTCCTGGCTGCTGAACTGGTCCGAGAGAAGATTGTCAGGCAATTGGGTGATGAGCTGCCGTATTCCACGGCGGTGGAGATTGAGGCATTCAAGCAAGATGAGAGAGGTATCTTGCACATCCATGCGCTCATTCTGGTCGAGCGAGAAGGCCAGAAAAAAATTCTGGTTGGAGAGTCGGGAGGCCGATTGAAATCGATTGGGACGTCGGCGAGGCGTGATATGGAGCGCACTTTTGACAGCAAGGTAATGCTCAAGCTGTGGGTGAAGGTGAAGTCTGGGTGGTCAGATGATGTCCGTGCCCTGAAAACCTTGGGGCTGGATCCGCAGAGCGATCAATGAGTGTGGCGCAGCCAGCCTGGGTTCTGTCTCGGCAAAACTACGGCGACAGTGGAATGCTGGTGGAGTTTTTCAGTGCAGAACAGGGGCGTTGCGGCGCCGTCGTGAGGGGCGCTCACCGTCGCAAGCGAGGTGGGAGTCTCGCCGCACTGCTACAGCCGTTTCATCCACTGTTGATCACTCTGACAGGTCGCAGTGAATTGAAATCATTACGTGCAGCTGAGGCACCAAGGCCAGGCTATTTCCTACGGGGTGATGCATTGATGAGCGGCTTATACCTGAATGAACTCTTGGTCCGGTCGCTGCCGCGGATGGATGTGTCGCCACCCTTGTTTCTGGCTTATGGGCAGGCGATTGAGTCTCTCTACGAGGGCGCGGGCGAGGAGGGCTTGCGATGGTTTGAGCTCGACTTGCTCAGTGAACTGGGCTACCGAGTCGCATGGGATAGCGATGAGCAACGCGAGCCCATCAGAGCTGATGCGCATTACCGATTTGAGGTGGATCGTGGTTTTTGTGTCGCGGATGTGTCTGCGACGCCGTCTCGAGGCGACCGATTACTGTCGGGTGTGCACATTATTCGCCTCGGGCAGTGGCGGGAAGGAGCGGGTTCATTGGGTAATGAGGAGCTATCGCTACTCAAAGGGATTACGCGTATCGCGGTCAGTCAACTAACAGGGGGTCGGGTAATCCGCGCGCGAGAGGTCTTTAAAGATCTAAAAAGCCTGGGTAAGGGAGTTTGAGAACGGTGCCCACCGGCGCGATAAGAATCGAGCGTCAGTCTGTAGAAGAGAGTAATGCGGCTGAGAAGGGATGTCGCCTATGAGTGCGCCTCGAAACTACCCGACCATTGAGCATACGGTAGGCAAGACACCGTTGGTAAGGCTTCAGCGTGTTCCGGGAGAGACCAGCAACACCATTTTAGGGAAGCTGGAGGGGAACAATCCTGCTGGTTCGGTGAAGGACCGTCCGGCGATGAGCATGATTAACGAGGCAGAGTCGCGAGGGGTGATTGCACCCGGTGACACACTCATTGAGGCGACCAGTGGCAACACGGGTATCGCACTGGCGATGGCCGCAGCGGTGAAAGGTTACAGGCTCAAGCTGATCATGCCCAGCAATCAAAGCGAAGAGAGAAAGGGTGCAATGCGCGCCTACGGCGCAGAGTTAATTGATGTATCACCTGAGCAGGGAATGGAGGGCGCTCGCGACTTGGCCTTGCAGATGCAGGCCAGGGGTGACGGCCTGGTGCTCAACCAGTTCGCCAATCCGGATAATCCTGGGGGTCATTTCACCACAACAGGGCCCGAGATTTGGGAGCAAACTGGCGGCAGTGTGACGCACTTTATTGCCTCTATGGGCACTACCGGAACCATCATGGGCGTATCACGATTCCTGAAATCCCAAAATCCCGACATTCAGATTATTGGTCTGCAACCGACGGACGGTTCGCAGATTCCAGGAATCAGGCGTTGGCCACCCGAATATTTGCCCGACATCTATCAGCATGAGCGGGTGGACCGGGTCATGGATATTAGTCAGAGCGAGTCAGAACAGATGATGAAGCGGCTTGCTAGGGAGGAGGGTATCTTTGCAGGTGTGTCGTCCGGTGGCGCCATCGCGGCGGCACTTAAGCTCAGCTCAGAGCTCCAGGGAGCAACCATCGTGGCGATCATTTGTGATCGCGGAGATCGTTATTTGTCGACGGGTGTCTTTGTATAGGTGGGTGGGCGGCGACGTCTGCCCGTTTGGGTGAAGTTCAAGGATGAGGCTCAAGGCATTTCTCTATTACGTGAGTGAAAATTTATGACCAATGAAGAGACGACAGCTCACCACGGGATTCATTCGCTACTCAATATTATGAGGCAGTTACGGGACCCGGATGGCGGGTGCCCCTGGGATCTCAGGCAAAACTTTCACACGATCGTCCCTTACACCATTGAAGAAACCTACGAGTTGGTTGACGCGATCGCCGCCGAGGATTTTGTACAGATCCGTGATGAGCTGGGTGATGTGTTATTTCAGGTCGTGTTTTACGCGCAAATGGCGAGCGAGCAATCGCTTTTCACCTTTGAGGACGTTGTAGACGGCATCGCTGAAAAATTGCTGCGTAGGCATCCGCATATCTTTGCCGAGACTGGCGGTCGACGCGTATCGGAAAGAGAGGTCAAGGATCGATGGGAGCAAATCAAAGGCGAGGAGCGGCAGCAGAAAAACCAGATGGGTGCGCTTGATGATGTGCCTAGAGCGCTGCCGGCCTTGAGTCGGTCGCAAAAGCTGCAAAAGCGGGCGGCACGTGTTGGTTTTGACTGGGGCGAGCTGGATGCCGTGCGCGGGAAGGTGGATGAGGAGTTGGGAGAACTGGCCGAAGCGGTCATAGAGGGAGATTTCGAGGCTATTCAGAGTGAAGTCGGCGATATTTTTCTCGCGATGGTGAACTTGGCGCGGCATCTTGGCGTAGATGCAGAGTCCGCGCTTCGTCATGCCAACCGTCGCTTCGAGGACCGGTTCCGTCTAATGGAGGCAGCGGCGGCGGTTGAGGGGAGTCAGCTCAGTGAGGAGCCTTTGGGTCAGTTGGAAGAGCGCTGGCAGGTGGCTAAACGCGAGTTAGCCGCGAACGCTTTAGCCACTGACTGAGGTCTTGTGTAAAGCCGGTTTGAATCAACTTGCGAGCCGACTAATGCCTGTGTAGCGTAGCGTTCACACATTGGTATTACCTGAAAAGCACCCAATAAGAGAAATCCATATATGCGCATCATCCTCCTTGGCCCCCCAGGCGCGGGTAAGGGCACACAGGCCCAGTTTATTTGTGAGCAGTTTGGTATCCCTCAGATCTCAACGGGCGACATGCTGAGGGCCGCAGTAGCGGCGGGCACCCCTCTCGGTCAGCAGGCCAAGGTCATCATGGAGTCAGGCGGCCTAGTGTCTGACGACATTATTGTGGGTTTGGTTAAAGAACGACTTGAGGCTCCCGATTGTGAGGGCGGCTGTCTGTTCGATGGTTTTCCCAGAACCATTCCCCAAGCCCACGCGATGGTGGACGAGGGCATCAAGATTGATCACGTACTGGAGATCGCTGTTTCCGACGATGAAATTATTAAGCGGCTAAGTGGTCGTAGAGTTCATCTTGGATCAGGCCGTATTTACCATGTGGACTACAACCCGCCCGCGGAGTCTGGAGTGGACGACGAGACCGGTGAACCATTGATTCAACGGGATGATGATCAAGAGGATACGATTCGTAAAAGGCTCTCTGTCTATCACGATCAAACACGTCCTCTGGTAGATTTTTATCGCGAGCTTGAGGACGTGGACTATCACCAACTTGATGGTGTCGGCGCTGTTGGTGACATTACGCGCCACATAATGTCGGCGTTGGGTTAGGTAGTAATTCGCATGACTTTGCTTGTCATCAAATCTAAAGCTTGATAGCGTTTGACTTGAGGCTGGGCACATTAGGAGGGAACTCATGGCCGCTGCAAAGAAAGCAACAAAGAAAAAACCCGCTGCTAAGAAAAAGGTAGCAGCAAAGAAGAAGGCTCCTGCCAAGAAGAAGGCAGCAGCGAAGAAGAAAGCTCCTGCCAAGAAGAAGGTAGCAGCGAAGAAGAAGGCTCCTGCCAAGAAGAAGGCAGCAGCGAAGAAGAAGGCTCCTGCCAAGAAGAAGGCAGCAGCTAAGAAGAAGGCTCCTGCCAAGAAGAAGGCAGCAGCTAAGAAAGCTCCTGCTAAGAAAAAGGCTCCTGCTAAGAAAAAGGCTCCTGCTAAGAAAAAGGCTCCTGCTAAGAAAAAGTAAATTCTGTTTGCGCCGCGTTTGGGAGTGGCAGCAAATCACAAAGCCGGCATCATTGCCGGCTTTTTTATTGCTGATGTTTTTGTCGGATAAATGGTTTTAGTGAGCGCTTCTTTATGAATTTTCTGTCGGACATCTGGAAGTGATCCCTGTGCTCTATCACTACCCCATGTCGCCTTATTCTGAAAAGCTCCGGTTGGCGATGGGGTTACGCGGTATAGCTTGGTCTTCTATTCAGGTCTCTGCGCAGCCACCCAGAGGAGCATTGGATCAGTTATTGGGCGGTTATCGTCGAATTCCAGTGTTGCAGTGGGGCGCGCATTTTTATTGCGACACGCGCCTTGCTTTCGACTCGTTGTATGACGACGATCTCTCGGTCACTCAACTTGATTCGGAC
>CBFHSJ010000077.1:0-8603 GCA_965658485.1 Luminiphilus sp. | reverse complement strand
CTGAGAAAACAGAGCGTTATGAGCGCGTAGGTCAGGTAAAAGATGACGTCGTGACGCAGCTGGCGACCGAGGATGGCCCGTCGGAAGATGACATCAAGGATATCTTCAAGAGCCTTGAGAAGCAGATTGTTCGGGGTCGTATCCTGGCAGGTGAGCCGCGTATCGATGGGCGAGATAACCGCACCGTTCGAGCGATTGCCTGCGAGGTAGATATCCTTCCTAAAGCGCATGGCTCGGCGCTGTTCACCCGGGGTGAGACCCAGGCGATTGGTGCTGTCACGCTCGGTTCAACCCGGGATGCGCAGATCATTGACGCGCTGGAAGGCGAGCGTCGGGACCCCTTCATGCTCCACTACAACTTCCCTCCCTACTCGGTAGGTGAGGCGGGACGTATCGGCTTTACCGGCCGACGAGAGATAGGTCACGGCCGACTTGCACGTCGCGGTCTGGCGGCGGTATTGCCCAATGAAGAGGAATTTCCTTACACGGTTCGTGTGGTGTCGGAAATCACCGAATCCAACGGGTCCAGCTCAATGGCATCGGTGTGTGTGGGTTCACTCTCCATGATGGCAGCGGGCGTACCCTTGTCTGCCCCAGTGGCTGGTATCGCCATGGGTCTGGTGAAGGAGGGCAATCAGTTTGCGGTGCTTACCGATATCCTCGGCGACGAGGATCACCTCGGTGATATGGACTTCAAAGTAGCGGGTACTGCCAAAGGGGTGACCGCTCTGCAGATGGACATCAAGATCGAAGGGATCAACGAAGAAATCATGGAGCGCGCCCTCGAGCAGGCCCTTGAAGCTCGCCTGCACATTCTCGGGCAGATGAACACGGTGTTAGATGCGCCGCGTGAGATCACTTCTGAGAATGCGCCCAGCATGACGACACTGAAGGTGGATCAAGACAAGATCCGCGACATTATCGGCAAGGGTGGTGCAACGATTCGCCAGATCACAGAAGAGTCCGGTGCCACGGTTGATATCGATGATGACGGTACCGTGAAGGTCTTTGGTCAGAACGCGGCCGCGCGAGATGCTGCCATCGAGATGATTCAGGCGATTACCGCCGAGGCTGAGGTTGGTGCGATCTACACGGGTAAAGTTGCACGCATTGTTGACTTCGGTGCCTTTGTCACGATTCTGCCTGGCAAGGATGGTTTGGTGCACATTTCACAGATCGCCGAAGAGCGTGTTGAGAATGTGGCCGACTATCTGTCCGAGGGTCAGGAAGTGCAGGTGAAGGTACTGGACGTGGATCAGCGTGGTCGCATCAAGCTGTCCATGCGTGAGGTGGCAGATGACGCAGCTGAGCCAGCAGATGCCGCCGAGCCAGAGGAAGAGTCGCTTGCTGAGGAGTAATCCTGCTCATAGCGGGACGCATTGATTTGCGTCGCCAAGAAAAACCGCGGCTTCCTCCGCGGTTTTTTTTGGGCTCCAATCCAGAGGCGCTCTCCTCTATTGATCAATTCAGTGATTGGGTGCTGGGCGTTTCGTTGTTCTTGAAAACGACCAAAGCGCGAGAATGACTTCAGCATCGAAAACGCTGGCCGTTAGCGCCTTCAGGGGAAGGCACTCTCATCCCGCTGATAGGCGACTTCGCCACCGACTATAGTCAGCAGAACATCTGTGTTGAGAATTTCTGCCTCTGGCACGGTAATCAGATCCTGATTGACTACGGTCAGGTCTGCCAGCTTGCCGACTTCGATTGAGCCTTTATCCTGCTCTTCAAACGCGGCATAGGCTGCGGCCAGGGTCATGGCGTGTAAGGCCTCCATGCGCGTGAGTTTCTGCGCCGGCTCAAAGCCGGTCTCGGGTACTCCTTGCAAGGTTTTTCTGGTAACGGCGGCATAGAAGTTGGCGATAGGGTCGACGGGCTCCACGGGCGCGTCGGTGCCGGATGCGACGACTACCCCTGCGTTAAGCAGGTCTCGCCAAATGTACGCACCTTCTTCGATGCGCAACTTGCCGAGGCGGTCGATGGCCCAGGGCCGGTCGGAGCTGAGATGGATGGGTTGCATAGAAGCAATCACGCCTTGCTTGGCGAAAAGCGGCCCGTCTCCCAATCGCAGATGCTGGGCGTGCTCAATACGGAAGCGGTGGTTACGGCTCTCTGCGGTGAAAGGTTCGAACACGGCAAGCACCTCAGAATTGGCGCGGTCGCCGATGGCATGAACGTTGATCTGCCAGTTGTCCTCTCTCGAGTCTCGAATCAGCTGTGACAGCGCATCCAGATCATAGGTCAGAACGCCTGAGGTATTGGGTGCGTCGGTATAGGGTGCGTGGAGCCACGCTGTGCGGGAACCCAGTGCTCCATCTATTTGAACCTTGATGGAGCGCACGGTCAGCCTAGAGTCTCCGGCGTTGATCATTGGCCCTCGCGCAAGCCAATCACTCAGCGCGCCCGCGTCAGAGGCGGACACCATGGAGTACAGGCGCACATCCAGATCTCCACGGCGTGCCATGGCCCACTGCGCTTCGAGGTCCACTTGTAGCGCTCCTGCATCGTGCGCGGTGGTGATGCCCTCACTGAGGAGGTATTGTTGCGCTAGCTCGACAAGCTCTTCAGCCGTTTGAAGGTCGTAGGTTTGTAATGGGGCGGCAAGATCAATGGCTGTCTCGTGTAGAAGGCCGGTGGGTTGCCCATCTAACATGACAATGACGCCGCCTTCTGGGGCGATCGTGTTGGCGTCAATGTCTAGCTGCTCCATGGCACGTTGATTCAGTAACACCGAGTGGCCATTGGCGTGTTCAAGCACCACCGGATGGTTGGGGACGGCCTCGGACAGCGCGTGGTGGGTGGGGAATCCTTCGACGTGACCGGAAGGTGGATTCAGCCATTTGCTCTGGTGCCAACCACGGCCCTTTACCACGACACCCGCTCGCAGCGTGCTCGCTCTGGCGGCCACGCGATCAATGAGTTCGCTGAAACTGCTGGCGCCCGTGAGGTCCACTGAGCGCTGCGCAGACCCGATGCCAGCGACGTGGACGTGCGCGTCGATGAGCCCGGGGTAAGCCGTAGCATCTTGAAGATCGATCACGTGCGTATTGCTATCGCGCAACGCAAGTGCGCCGCTGCCATCACCGACATAGATGAATCGACCATCACGCACTGCAACACCATCGACCTGCGGTTGAGTGGGGTCCATCGTGTATAGGTCACCCAAGATGACGACATCAGGTGGGGTCGGCGCAGGCTGACAGGCCATCAGCAGTGTGGCCATGACGCAGTAATTCAAGCGCTTTATTCGCAGAAACATGTCGCAGTGCCCAAGTAATTTCTCTCGATTTGTGCTGATGCTGCGGTAGATTACTACGCCGGCAGGGCAGGAGAATAGCGAGCGTGACGCGTGATTTTGCGACGCTAGGTTCATTGCCATCCCGACGCTGGTGCCGAGCCTGCTACTCGATCGACAAGCTGAGGTATACCTACCGCATTGGTTTACACAAAAAAGCCCGAGTCACCGATGACCCGGGCTTAGATTTGGCCCTGCAATTCATTTAGGGCGTTTAGTGATGGAGCGCGCTACGCGCACTCCCAAAAGTTAATTGGCTTAGAACGAGTACCGACCCTGGACATACCAAGCGCCGCCGTTAAAGCCGAATGGGCTGTCCTCTGGATACAGTTGTCCAAGACCGCCGGGGTTGGGCGTTTCATCAGGATACTCATCGAATAGATTCTCTACGCCAGCAACCAGTTCAAGATTGTCCGTGAGTTGATACGCGATTTGCGCGTCCACGAGGATTGCTGCGTCGACGTCGTACCCATTACCGGTTGACGTCCAATCACCGTAGTAATTAGCGCGCAGCAGTGTCGTCCACTTGTTCTGAGAGTGCGACCAGGAGACGTTGCCTTTGATGTTGGGCAGCAAATCTTCCAGTGCTTCAATCCGACCACCGCTGATGGGATTGATGGTTCCCGCATCAGTCACTTCGGTCTTGTTGTAGTTGAAGGCTACGGTGACGGTAGAGCTTCCGCTCATCAGCTCAAAGTTCATGTTACCCACGATATCCACACCCTCAGTACTGGTGTCGAAGCTGTTGGTAAAGAAACGGAACTGTGACAGGTCATCTAGACCAAGGAACTCCTGTCGGTTGATGGTGCCATTTGCATCCAGACCTGTAAGTGCATCGGACACTGACTCATAGTCGCTACCGCCACCCGCGAAGTTAAGCGCCGCGAGGAAGTCGACGTTGGCACCCAGTGCAATACGGTCTTCTACATCGATCTCGTAGTAGTCGATCGTCCAGCTCGAGCTGCCAATATCAAAAGCGACGCCGATCGAGAAGTTATCGGCTTCTTCCGGTCCCAGCTCGGGGCGGCCGTTACCGAAGCTCTCTACGTAATCTGCGGCAAGCTGACCCGCTGCAGAGAACAGCGGCAGCGTACCCTGATCAACCAATACGCCCGCCACGTTTTGCGTCGTGACATTGGTAATGCTTGCCTGACCCGCCGTCGGTGCGTGGAAGCCGGTTGAAATGGCAGCCCGGATTCTGAAGGCATCAGTCACGTGGACCAGTCCAGCCAGCTTGTAGTTGGTCGTGCTGTCGAAGTTACTGAATTCTTCATGACGAACCGCCGCTTGTAGTGTCAGCCTCTCGGTGACGTCCGCTTCTGCGTCGATGTAATAGGCGGTGTTGTCTTGCTCGGCAGATGTGTTACGCGGGAAGCCCCCGAACCCGTTAGAGCTGGACGAAAACCCTTGTGAGGCGAGCGGTCCCAGGATGTAGGACGCTTCGTCACCCGCGAAGAGATCGAACTCTTCTTCCCGGTACTCGGCACCTACCGCAATGTTGAGCTCAGATGCCAGGCCCACTTCAAACCCGTAGGAAAGATCAAGATTGTAAACTGTTTCGGTTTGCTCTTGACCGCCTGGGATGAAGTTGCGGGGGGTGTTGGGACCCAACGACGCATTGATCGTGTTGTTAATGAAGAAATCCGTCTTGTTGGATCCGCGCTGAGCGCTGATATCGTAGTTGAGACCGGAGCCCATTCCGATGGTGCCACGCAGACCAACCGCAATTGCCTGATCTTCGTTGTCTCCGCCAAAACGTGGCACGAATCCAGCAGGAATCGTTTCAATGAAGGAGAAGCAATTCGGGTCTGCGGTGACGGACGCGAGAAAATCTGGGTCAGGCGTGATGCCGCCCTGACCGCCCAGCGGGATCCCGTCGATACAGCTGCTCCCGCCGTCCATGTCACCTACGAGCACCGAAGGCACGCCGCCATCACTTTTCAGTCCAGTCGTGGGGTCTACAACAGGACCCCTATAAACGCCGCCTCGCTGGCCGCTGGGGCCGCCTACGACGTTACGATAGAAGAAGCCGCCTGCAACGCTTCGCTCAGCTTGGTTGCCAAAGGCATAGAGCTCAGCGTTTTCGTTGATCTCAAAGGCTGCGTTGATAAAGATTTTGAAATCGTCATCAACATCAGGCTGGCCCCAGTACTGCGGTGCCTCATTGGTGTAGGAGTTGATCGCCTGAAAATCTGCAACCGGTGTGTAGCCGTTGGCCACTTGATAGGCGACATCATTCCGCACGACTGATCGCACGGTGCCGTCAACTTCACGCATCTCACCGGTGATGTTCACGAATCCGCGGTCGCCAAGTGGCAAACCCAGGTTGGCGGCGATCATATAATTCTCGCCGTCGTCTTCAAAAGTAGATCCAGCTCGCGCCACAATCTCGAAGCCTTCCGAGTCGTCTCTCAAGATAAAGTTGAGCACGCCGGCGATCGCATCTGAACCGTACTGAGATGAGGCGCCATCACGGAGGACTTCTACCTGCTTGAGCGCCAGGCCGGGAATTGATGCCAGATCTACGCCCTGTGCGCCATCTGAGATGCCGCCGCCCAGGAAAGAAATGATGGAGCCTCTGTGGCGCCGCTTGCCGTTAACGAGAACGAGTACGTTATCCGGCGACAGTCCGCGCAGATTAGGTGGCCGCGAAATCGTCGCCGCGTCGCTGATCGGCTGGGTATTAATATCAAATGATGGCACCTGCGTGCGCAGCATGTCCTGGATGTCTGTTGATCCGTTGACGCGCATGTCGCTGCCGCTAATGACATCTACGGGTACCGGGGAATCTGCTGCCGATCGGTCAGCAAGTCGGGTACCGGTGATAATGACCTCTTCGAGATCGGCTTCTTGTGCAATCACGCTGTGCGCAGCGGTTACCGCAAGTGCGAGGACTGATGCACGCATGATGGGTCGTTTGATTGATGACCTCATTGTTGTCTCCTATTAACGCTGTGTGGCTTCTAAAAACACAAATGCTCAGACATCACTGTGGGTGATTAACCCCAGATGCCTTTAACCTTAATATTGAATTTTTTATGCGGTCAGGATCTAGCAACAGCCAAGCGGGCGCTAGTATACGGCAAACTTACAAGACTTTTCTGAAGAAAATGCGCAGATGAGAGGTCTTGTCGACAAAAAAATAGGCGTGAGCTCCATCTTTTAACGACATGGCTTGAGAGCGGTTGCGGCTGACGCTGGTGGCGCCCACTGAAGCGCGGAGGCTGTGTTGAAGCTAGCTAGTCTGAAATGCGGCCAGCGATGAGGTCTTCCACCACCGTGGGCTCTGCCAACGTCGAGGTGTCGCCGAGGGCGGCCAGCTCATTTTCGGCGATTTTACGCAAAATTCGCCGCATTATCTTACCAGATCGCGTCTTTGGTAGCCCTGGCGCCCATTGAATCCGGTCCGGTTTGGCGATGGGTCCGATCTCACGTACACACAGGGCAACCAGTTCCTCGCGGAGTGACTCGCTGTCTTCAACGCCGGTCATGGGCGTGACATAGGCGTAGATGCCCTGACCTTTGATGTCGTGGGGGAAGCCTACCACCGCGGCCTCGGCGATGTCCTCATGGAGCACGAGTGCGCTTTCTACCTCTGCAGTTCCCATCCGATGGCCCGATACATTCAGCACGTCATCCACGCGGCCCGTAATGCGCAGATAGCCGTCCTCATCTCGCAGCGCGCCGTCACCGGTAAAGTAATACCCGGGATAGGTCGTAAAGTAGGTATCGATCATGCGCTGGTGATCGCCGTAGACGGTGCGAATCTGGGCGGGCCAGGATCGCTTGATCACCAGGTATCCCGCACCAGCCCCCTCAATTTCTGCGCCCTGCTCATCCAAAAGCGCCGGTTCTACCCCGAAAAAGGGGAAGCTGGCAAAGCCTGGCTTAAGGGCATGCGCGCCAGGTAGCGGCGTGATCATGACCCCACCGGTTTCCGTCTGCCACCAGGTATCAACGATGGGGCAGCGACCCTCGCCGACCACACGGTGGTACCACTCCCAGGCTTCAGGGTTAATGGGTTCCCCGACCGAGCCAATAATTCGTAGCGAGCTGCGGTCGTGCCGCGTGACCAGCTCGTCGCCGAGACCATGCAAAGCACGGATCGCCGTGGGCGCGGTGAAGAACAGATTCACTTCGTGCTTGGCAATCACCTGCCAGAAGCGGTCTCCCGCAGGATAAGTGGGGACGCCCTCAAACATCAAAGTTCGCGCACCGATGGCGAGCGGGCCGTAGACGATATAGGTGTGGCCAGTGACCCAGCCAACGTCTGCGGTGCACCAGTAGGTTTCACCTGCGCGATAGTCGAACACATACTTCATCGACATGGCTGCCTGCAGCAGGTAGCCGCCCGTGGTGTGCAGGACGCCTTTGGGTTTGCCTGTGGAGCCAGAGGTATAGAGGATAAACAGCGGGTCTTCGCTGTCCATCCACTCAGGCTCACAGTCATCACTGACTGTGGCCGTGGCGTCGTGGTACCAGACGTCTCGGCTGTCGACCCAGTTGGTCTCGCATCCGGTGCGTCTTACCACGATGACGCTATCAACGCAGTCGGCCTGCGCCAGCGCCGCGTCGACGTTGTGTTTGAGCGGCACGGTCTTGCCGCCACGGACGCCCTCATCGGCGGTGATGACCATGCGGCACGCTGCGTCATTGATGCGATCTTTGAGCGCTTCAGGGGAGAAGCCACCGAAGACCACCGAGTGGATGGCGCCGATACGCGCACAGGCGAGCATGGCGAACGCGGCTTCGGGAATCATCGGCATGTAGATACACACGCGGTCGCCCTTGCCGACCCCTTGATCTCTCAGTGCATTCGCGAAGCGACAGACCTGAATCTTGACTTCTTGATAGGTGAACGACTGGCTGTCATCGGGGTCATCCCCTTCCCAGATAATCGCAGTGTCATGAGCGCGCTCTGGTAAGTGCCGGTCAATGCAGTTCACCGAGACGTTCAGCTTGGCGTCGACAAACCAGCGAGCAGCGCCTTTGGCGACATCGGTATCCGATATGGCGGTCCAAGGTGCATGCCAGTCGAGTAACTGTGCCTGCTCTGACCAAAAGGTCTCGGGGTCATCCAGAGATTGGCGATACAGTGTGTGGTATCGCTCAGGCGTCACGTGCGCCTCGCTGAAGTGGTTGGGTATGGGATAGACAGCAGTGTCGGTCATTACCTGTTTTCCGGTAGGTCGAGTTAATCGTGCGTTGCGGGAATGGGATGGTAAGTGCTGTCGTTTTTGACAACAAGCGCGCTCTGGGCACGACCGCGATTTATCCAGAACACAGGAGGTTGGGGCGTCTATCGCGAGTC
>CBFHSJ010000076.1:7976-8609 GCA_965658485.1 Luminiphilus sp. | reverse complement strand
GTGGTGCCGCCCAGTAATAGATCGGCAATCGCCAACTCCGAGCCGTCGCGCACGAACTCCGGGCTGATGAAATGGCTCTCGGTCGGCCAGATGTAGCGTTGCAGCCAGGTCATCAGTGACAGATCGTCGGCGTAGCCTCTCAGCAAAGACATGGCGGCATGGCAATGCAGATTGACGAGCCCCGGCATGAGAGCGCATCCGGGTAGTTCAATGTGCTCTCCAGCGTCGGCGGCTTTCGCGTCCGGGGTGGGCAAGATCGCGGAAATTTGGCCCGCGCGAACGGCGACGCTGTGCCCCGTCAGGATCTGGCGGCGAGGTACCATCGGCACCAGAAAATCGGGGTGCAGGACCGTGTCAAAATCGGACATGGAGACTCCTCATGCGGGCCAAGGATTATACAGGGGCCGGGGCCTCAAAACCGCCTGTTTTAGGCGCTAAAAACTCGCTTGAGACGGGGTTGTTTGGTACACTCTCACTTTACGTATACGGGCCCTTAACGGCCCAATTACGAGACCGAGTTAAGTAGCCCGCATGGCAGAAAATCCGCAGGAAATGGCGCGGGAAATCCTCCCCGTCAACATAGAAGATGAGCTGAAACAGTCGTACATGGACTACGCGATGAGCGTGATCGTT
>CBFHSJ010000076.1:6258-7967 GCA_965658485.1 Luminiphilus sp. | reverse complement strand
GCGCGGGAAATCCTCCCCGTCAACATAGAAGATGAGCTGAAACAGTCGTACATGGACTACGCGATGAGCGTGATCGTGGGTCGCGCCTTGCCGGATGTCCGAGACGGCTTGAAGCCGGTGCATCGCAGAGTGCTGTTTGCGATGAATCAGCTGAACAACGACTGGAACAAGCCCTACAAAAAGTCGGCCCGCGTGGTGGGAGATGTGATTGGTAAGTACCACCCTCACGGTGACTCGGCGGTTTACGACACTATCGTGCGAATGGCTCAAGATTTCTCTCTGCGCTACACACTGGTAGACGGGCAGGGCAATTTTGGCTCGATTGACGGCGACTCCGCCGCAGCCATGCGCTATACCGAAATTCGCATGTCGAAAATCGCTCATGCGTTGCTCGCTGATCTCGACAAGGAAACGGTCGATTTCGTCGATAACTATGATGGTACGGAGCAGATACCCGCGGTAATGCCTACCCGGGTCCCTAATCTTCTGGTCAACGGCTCTTCTGGCATCGCGGTGGGTATGGCCACCAACATTCCACCTCACAATCTCCGTGAGGTGGTGGCGGCTTGCCTGGCGACCCTTCAGGATCCTGATATCAGCGTCGACGAGTTAATGCAGTATATCCCCGGACCGGATTTTCCCACCGGCGCACAGATCAACGGTCGGGCAGGTATTGTGCAAGCCTATCGGACGGGGCGAGGGCGCATCTACGTGCGGGCCAAGGCCGAGGTCATCACCGATGAATCGAAGGGCAAAGACACGATCATCATTCACGAGATCCCCTATCAGCTGAATAAGTCACGATTGATCGAACGCATCGCCGAGTTGGTGAAAGAGAAAAAGCTCGAGGGCATCACCGAGCTGCGTGATGAGTCTGACAAGGACGGTCTTCGTGTCGTGATTGAGCTGCGCCGCGGAGAAGTCGGGGATGTGGTGCTGAATAATTTGTACGCGCAAACCCAATTGCAGTCGGTGGTGGGCATCAACATGGTGGCCCTAGTCGATGGCGAGCCCAAGGTACTTAATCTGAAGCAAATGATTGACGCGTTTGTCCGCCATAGACGCGAAATTGTGACCCGCCGCACAATGTATCTTTTGCGCAAGGCGCGTGAGCGAGGGCATGTGCTGGAGGGCCTGGCGATCGCGCTGGCCAACATTGATGACGTCATTGAGTTGATTAAAGCTTCACCAACCGCGGCCGATGCTCGCGAAGGTTTAATGGCGCGATCCTGGGCGCCCGGTGACGTGATGGCCATGCTTGAGCGGGCCGGGGCTGACGCCTGCCGACCCGACGATCTCCCCGAGACATTGGGTCTGCACGACGGCCAGTATCACCTGTCACCTGCGCAGGCGCAGGCGATTCTGGATCTGAGGCTGCACCGCCTGACGGGCCTAGAGCACGAGAAGTTGCTTCAAGAGTATGCTGACAAGATTGCCGAAATTGCAGATTATCTGGAAATCCTCAGCGACCCGGATCGGCTCAAGCAGGTGATACGTGAAGAGCTTGAGGAAATCGTCGAAGAGTTCGGAGATGAGCGCAAGACGCAGATTTCCGATTCAGCCCATGATCTGACGGTCGAGGACCTGATTACCGAGGAGGATCGCGTTGTAACGATCTCTCATGGTGGATACGCCAAGACGCAGTCACTCACGGACTATCAGGCCCAGCGACGCGGCGGAACGGGCAGAAGCGCGACGGCCGTCAAGGA
>CBFHSJ010000076.1:0-6160 GCA_965658485.1 Luminiphilus sp. | reverse complement strand
ACGAGGACTTTGTCGAGCACCTGCTGATTGCGAGTACCCACGCCACGATCCTGTGCTTTTCCAATCTGGGTAAGGTCTATTGGCTCAAAGTGTTCCATATTCCGCTGGCCAGTCGGACGGCCCGTGGGCGACCAATGGTTAATCTCTTGCCGCTGGATGAGGGCGAGCGCATTACCTCAATTCTGCCCATCGAAGGTTATGAGACGGACCACTACATTTTCATGGCCACTGCCAACGGCACCGTAAAGAAGACCGATATGAGCTTGTTCTCCCGCCAGCGCAGCGTTGGCTTGCGTGCGATCGAGCTCGAGGAAGACGATGTGCTGGTCGGCACCGCGGTGACAGATGGCAGTCAGGACATCATGCTGTTTTCCAGTGAAGGCAAAGTGGTGCGGTTTGCCGAGTCAGGGGTGCGCGCAATGGGCCGGACAGCACGTGGCGTCAGGGGCATCAAAATGGGTGAGGGGCACCGTCTCATCTCACTGGTGGTACCCCAAGAAGGTAGCAAGATTCTCACCGTGAGCGAGAACGGCTACGGTAAGCGATCGGAAACCAGTGAGTTCCCAGTCAAAGGCCGGGGCACCAAAGGAGTGATCGGTATGACGACCTCCGAGCGCAACGGTTCGCTGGTGGGTGCCGAGCAAGTCTGGGACGGTGACGAGATGATGCTCATCTCCAATCAGGGCACTGCTGTGAGAACCCGGGTCGAAGAGGTCAGTGTCCAGGGACGCAACACGCAGGGCGTGCGCGTGATCCGCACCCGAGAGGGTGAAGCATTGGTGAGCGTGAGCCGGATTGCTGAAGACGACGTGGATGCCACCGAGATTCAGGCCACCCCTGACGGGGTGGCTGACAGTGCTGCACCAGCAGAACCAAGCGATGCTGACGGTTCGGCTGCAGAGGGGGACGAGGACACTGGAGAGTGACTCGAGCCCATAATTTCTGCGCGGGTCCCGCCGCGCTCCCGCAATCCGTTCTCGAGCACGCGCAGGCCGAACTACTGAATTGGTCTGGTGGTGGTACCTCTGTCATGGAGGTCAGTCATCGTAGCCCCGCGTTTGTGGACGCGGCGAGTCAGGCGGAGGCGGCATTGCGCCGCCTGCTGGGTGTGACAGATGACTACGCTGTGCTGTTTTTACAGGGCGGCGCCTCGCTGCAGTTTGCCGCGGTGCCGCTAAATCTGAGCGCGGCCGGCCAGTCCGTCGACCAGGTCGTGACGGGGCAGTGGTCAAAAAAGGCATGGCAGGAGGGGCAGCGTTTTGGGCCGGTGAACATTGCGGCAACCTCAAAAGCCTCGAACTTCACAACGGTGCCTCCACAGGATGTATGGCAGCTGGATGCCGATGCGGCGTACCTGCACTATTGCCCCAACGAAACCATCGGGGGGTTGGAATTTGATTTTGTCCCCCGCGTCGAGGTACCGCTGGTTGCTGATATGTCATCGACCATCCTCTCGCGGCCGATCGACGTGCAGCAATACGGCGTGATTTATGCAGGCGCCCAGAAAAATATTGGCCCTGCAGGGTTGTGTCTGGTCATTGTTCATCGCGAGTTGCTGGGGCGCGCCCGGGCCGAGACACCTGCCATGCTGAATTGGCAGACGGCGGCTGATAACGACTCGATGTACAACACACCGCCAACATTCGCGCTGTATCTCACAGGCCTGGTGTTCGAGTGGCTGGAAAATCTTGGTGGGCTGGAGGAAATGGCGGCGATCAATCGTCGAAAAGCCGGCAAACTTTATCGTGTCATCGACGAGAGCGACTTCTATGGCAACCCCGTAGACGCCGTGAGTCGCTCGTTGATGAATGTGCCGTTTACGCTGGCAGATGACCGCCTTGACCCGATTTTCTTGCAAGAAGCCGAGGAGGCTAGGCTTCTGAACCTCAAAGGGCATCGCTCGGTCGGCGGGATGCGCGCGAGCCTATACAATGCGGTGGAAGAAGCTTCGGTGGACGCCCTGTGTGACTTCATGCAGGATTTCGAGCAACGCCACGGTTAGGAAACCCGGCGAGGGGATACCCCATGAACCCTGATGAACAACTCAGCAAGATTCGCGAGCGCATTGACGCCATCGACAGTCAGTTACTCGAGCTGATCAGCGAGCGAGCACGGTGCGCCCAAGCAGTCGCGCGGGTGAAGCTCGATGCGTCGCAATCTGACGAGGCGCCTCCCGTCTTTTATCGGCCGGAGCGAGAGGCACAGGTGTTGCGGGCCATTCAGGAGCGCAACACTGGGCCCCTGGCTTCCGAGCACGTTGCCTCGGTCTTCCGCGAGCTCATGTCCAGCTGCTTGGCGCTTGAGCAGCCGCTGTCGGTCGCTTTTTTGGGTCCCGAGGGCACCTACTCGCAAGCCGCAGCTCTGAAGCATTTCGGTCAATCGGCACTGCCGCAAGGTCAAGCCAGCATTCACAAAGTCTTTCGGCAGGTTGAAGAGCGCCTGTGTGACTACGGTGTGGTGCCCGTTGAAAATTCAACCGAGGGCATGGTGGGTCAGACACTGGACTGCTTTCTAGAGTCGCCGCTGCAGATCACGGGTGAGATAGAACTGCCGGTCGTCCACCACCTTCTCGCAGGTCGGGGCGCCGAGCAGTCTGATATCCAGTTGATCCTGGGTCATGAGCAGGCGCTGGGGCAATGCAGACAATGGCTCGACGGTCACCTGCCGAACGTCCCCCGTGAGGCAGTTGCCAGCAATGGTGAGGCAGCGCGAAGGGCGGGGGTTGAGGCTGGCGTTGCAGCGATTGCTGGTGAGCTGGCAGCAGGTCTGCATCAGCTGGACACCTTGGCGAGCGCCATACAGGACAGTTCCACCAACACCACACGATTTCTAGTGCTGGGTAAGGAGAGTGTGCCACCCAGCGGTCACGACAAGACCTCTCTGTTGGTCTCTGCGCGTAACCGTCCCGGAGCATTGCTCGGTCTGTTGCGTCCCTTCGAGGAAAACGGCGTCAGTTTGACACGCATCGATTCCCGGCCCTCTAAAACCGAAAAGTGGACCTATGTGTTCTACATCGAGTGCGAGGGTCACCTCGCCGATGACGTCATGGTGGAGGTGATTGGGCAGATCGAAGAACACTCGATCATGTTGAAGAGGCTGGGCTCTTATCCCCGAGCACCTATTTGACCGTGGACGCTGACTACGACCCCATCGTTGCTTTTTTGGGTCTCGGGCTGATTTCCGGATCCTTGGCCGGTGCTCTCAAGCGCGGTAACTGGCGCGCTGATCTCATTGCCTGGGGTCCGCGCGCGCCCTCTCTTGAGCGTGGGTTGGCCTTAGGTCTGATCGATCGTTTTAGTCTGGATCTGCCGGCCGTTGTCGCCGAGGCCGATGTCATCGTCATCGGTGCCCCACCCGAGGCTACGGCTCAGCTTTTGCCGGAGGTGTTGGATCTGGCGTCAGCCTCAGGAGAACCCGTGGTCACGGATATGGCCAGCATCAAAGGGGTCATTGCAGAGGCTGCGGGCACCGGCTATCCAAAGTTTGTCCCCGGTCATCCCATCGCAGGTAGCGAAAACAGCGGTGTCGAGGCCGCGTACCCTGAGTTGTTTGATGGGCGCGAGGTGATTCTGACACCCTCTGGCGACACCGACACGTCGGCACTCAAGACCGTGGAGCGGCTGTGGACCACCGCGGGCGCGCGGATTACCCACATGTCCGTGGAAGATCACGACGCGGCACTGGCGGCCAGCAGCCATGTACCTCATATGGTGGCTTACGCACTGACATCAATGCTTGCCGATCATGCGTTGTCGCCCATGAAACATGGTGGGGGCGCACTGCGAGATATGACCCGTATTGCCGCATCTGACCCGCTGATGTGGCGCGACATTGCATTGACCAATCGCGATGCCATTCTTATCGCTATGGAGGCCATGGCGCAGCAGCATGACCATTTGCGAACCCTGATCGCCGAGGCTGATGGCGACGCCATAGAAACTTTTTTTGCTCGCTGCAGAGAGGTGCGGCGCGAGCATGATGACGTTCTGAACCCCCTTAACCCTCGGTTGGAGCAGACGGACTGATGCATTTTTATCTCGACCCGGGTGGCTCGCTCACGGGCCGCATTCGCGTCCCGGGAGACAAGTCGATGTCGCATCGGGCCATCATGCTGGGGTCTATTGCTGAGGGTCGCACCACCGTGAGTGGCTTTCTGGAGGGTGAGGACGCGCTGGCGACCCTTTCCGCTTTTCGCGAGATGGGAGTGGTTATTACGGATCCGCAATCGGGTCGACTGACGATTGACGGCGTCGGTCTTCGTGGACTGACAGCGCCCACACGGATCATGGATGTCGGTAACTCAGGCACCAGCATCCGCTTGATGGCGGGCCTGCTTGCTGGGCAGTTCTTCGACAGCATCCTGACGGGTGACGAGTCGTTGTTGCGTCGTCCCATGGCGAGAGTGATTACCCCATTGTCACAAATGGGGGCGCTCATCAGTTCACATGAGGGCTGCCCTCCTCTGGAAATTCAAGGAGGCCGTGCACTGGGTGGCATTCATTACGATATGCCGGTAGCCAGCGCGCAGGTGAAGTCCAGTGTCTTGTTAGCGGGTTTGTTTGCCGATGGCCGCACCAGCGTGACTGAGCCGGCCCCGACTCGGGATCACACCGAGCGCATGCTGACCGGCTTTGGCTATGCCGTCGATCGTGATCAGGGCGTGATCAGTCTGGAGGGCGGGGGCTCACTTAAGGGCACAGATATCGATATCCCTGCCGACGTTTCATCCGCCGCCTTTTTTCTCGTGGGTGCCTCCATTGCGCCGGGTTCGGATCTGACACTGGAACACGTGGGCATAAACCCGACCCGCGACGGGGTCATCACCATTTTGCGCGCCATGGGCGCCAACATCGAAGTTCTGAACGAGCGACTGGTTGGGGGTGAGCCGGTCGCCGATCTTCGTGTTCGATATGCGCCGTTGAAAGGAATAGAGATTCCTGTCGAGGCGGTGCCGCTTGCGATTGACGAATTACCCGCTGTGCTGATTGCCGCTGCCTGTGCCGAGGGTGTCACCGTATTGCAGGGGGCCGAGGAATTGCGGGTGAAGGAGAGTGATCGCATTGCCAGTATGGCTGAAGGACTGTCGCAGCTGGGTATCAACAATACCGTTCAACCTGATGGGATCAAGGTGGTGGGCGGAGACATGTCGGGAGGCGTGATCACCACCCATCACGATCACCGCATCGCCATGAGCTTTTCTATGGCGGCGCTCAGGGCGTCCGACCGCATCAAGGTAAGTGACTGTGCCCATGTGGCCACGTCCTTTCCCGGTTTTGCCGACCTGGCGCTGCAAACGGGTTTGCGCCTAGAGGTGGCCGACGAATGACTGGCACCGCGCCGGTGATTTGTATCGATGGTCCAAGCGGTGCGGGAAAGGGCACGCTCAGCCAGCATCTCGCCGCTGAATTGGGTTGGCATTTGCTAGATAGCGGTGCGCTGTATCGCGTAGTGGGTTTTGCCGGTCGGCTCGCATCCGTCTCGCTGGAGGATAGCGACGCCGTTGCCGGGATTGCGAGATCCCTTGACGTTGATTTTCGACCCACCTCTGACGGCGTGTTGGTGTGGCTAGCGGGTGAGGATGTCACAGCGCACCTCCGCACGGAGGAGGGAGGCCGGGATGCCTCGACGGTGGCTGCATTACCCGCGGTGCGTGAAGCGCTCCTGCGAAGGCAGCAGGAACTGGCCAGGCCGCCCGGGTTGATTGCTGATGGCCGGGACATGGGCACGGTCGTTTTCCCGCAGGCTCCGCTGAAAATCTTCCTGACTGCCAGCGCTAAGGCGCGCGCCGCGCGCCGTTACCATCAGTTGCAGGGTATGGGGGAGAGTGTTAGTCTCGCGCGCCTTCTGACTGACATAGAGCAGCGAGACGCCCGGGATCAGTCCCGAATCGTATCTCCACTTGTGCCGGCAGAGGATGCCATCGTTATAGACAGCACCACGCTGTCTGCTGACGAGGTGTTGCGGGCAGCGCGCGACTTGGCAGCCGCCCGCGATTTATAGAGCGACGCATCGGAGTCACGGCTGGACCCCGCCGAAGCGTCAAGACCATGAACCCGGCTGGGTCTTGAAGCCGGCAGGAGTGATTTCACTCCGCAATGCAGGAATAGCATCATGAGCGAATCCTTCGCTGAACTCTTTGAAGAAAGCCTCCAAACCGTCG
>CBFHSJ010000075.1:0-8802 GCA_965658485.1 Luminiphilus sp. | reverse complement strand
GCCCATGCCCATGCCCATGCCCATGCCCATGCCTTTGCGCGCGTCTCACACGGTCTCAATTGTCATCGCCACATTGCTGTTCGCGGCGACCAGCGCGGTGTCTGCACAAAATTATCAGGTGACTTCTTTGGCGACGGGTCTCGACAAGCCGTGGTCTATTGCCGCCATCAATAATGGCGCCTTTCTGGTCACCGAAAAGAGCGGCCGCCTCGTGAGGCTCGACGCCGACGGCACCATCACTGCGATTAGCAATACGCCCGAGGTTTACTTCGCCAATCAGGGCGGTTTGCTCGAGGTCTTGCCTGACCCCGCATACGCGAGCAACCGAACGATTTATCTGAGCTTTGCCGGCGGTGACAAATCCACCAATCGCACCACCGTGGTGAAAGCCACATTGGATGGCGATGCGCTCACAGATAAGGAGACCATCCTCGAGGTCGCGCCGGATAAAGAAGGGCCGGCCCACTACGGTGGCAAATTGGCCTTTCTTCCCGACGGCACGCTGCTGGTGAGTGTGGGTGAAGGATTTAAGTACCGCGAGGAAGCACAGAATCTGGATTGGGAGCTGGGCAAGCTACTTAGAGTCAATACCGATGGCTCAGCGCCTGCGGATAATCCTTTTCCCGAGCAGGCACCCCGCGTTTTCAGTTACGGACATCGCAACCCGCAAGGTCTGGTATACGACAAAGACGCTCAGCGCATTCTCATGATGGAGCATGGCCCAAAAGGTGGCGATGAACTGAACCATATCGTTGCCGGCAAAAACTATGGCTGGCCTGCGATCACCTACGGGGTCGACTATAGCGGCGCGGTGATTTCACCCTTCACCGAAGCCGATGGTATGGAGCAACCCCTCAATTACTGGGTGCCGAGTATCGGGCCTTCCGGGCTCGCGATTTATCGCGGCGATCTGTTCCCCGAGTGGCGGGGCGACTTGCTGCTGGGCTCTTTGATCAATGAAGAGATGCGTCGCCTCAAACTCGATGGCGACACTGTCGTCATCGATGAGGCCATCATTCCCGAGATCTCCGGCCGGGTGCGCGATGTGCGTGTACTGGCCGACGGCAGCATCATCGCAGTCACCGACGAGGGTAATGTCTTTCGTGTCTCGAGGTGAAGCAGACACAGGCGTGATTCAGTGACCGAACAAACTATTCTCGCCAGTGACCTCAGGGTCATTATGCGCTACCTGACAAGCCTTGGCATGGACCCCGCGCCAGTGCTGACGGCGGCCGGTATTGATGCGGCGGCACTGAGTGAACCTCGAGGCCGCGTCTCGGCGCAGCAGGTCGAAGACTTGCTTACCCAACTGGTAGCGCAGTTCCCGGATCGCAATCTCGGTCTGGCATTGGCCAACCACCACCACATGACGGATACCCATGTGCTGGGCCTTACCGCTATTGCCTCCGCCACCGGCCTAGATGCGTTGCGCCGGCTGGTGCGCTACCAGGCGCTGGTATCCACTCGAGAACCCTTCACCGTCACAGAAGACGCACAGGCCGTCACCCTGAGCAAAACCGCAGTCCACAATGACAGCGCCGAGCACCTTATTCAGGTATTTGTCTTTGCCGTGATCCTCACCGCGATCCGCAATATCTCCAGCTTCACGGGCGACCTCACCGGGATCGCGTTTACCGGTGCACCGCAGGGACCAGAGGCGGACTACCGGCGGCATTTTGGCCCCAAGGTCAGCTTTGCGAGCGGCGAGGCCAGCATGACGATACCTCGCGCCGCGCTTGAGCAGCCAGTCTCGACCAGCAACGTCGACATCCTCACAGCCAATGAGCCCCTGCTCGCATCACTGGTGCGCGCCGTGCGGGAGAACAACCTGCCCGCAAAGATCAAACTCGCCATCCTCGACACCCTGCCCGATCACACACTGACCGAAGAGGAAGCCGCCGCCTCGCAGAACATGAGTCTGCGAACGTTTCAGCGTCGACTAGAAGATGAAGGTACGCGATTCAGGGCCCTGCTTGATCAGACCCGAATGGAGCGAGCAGAGAGTTTGCTGGGAGACCCGGACTGCAGCTTGTCAGGGGTGGGTTACCACTGCGGCTTTAGCGAGCAGGCCTCGTTTTCCCGGGCGTTCAAGCGCTGGACGGGAAAGACGCCCTCGGACTACCGAGAGACACTACTAGCACCCGATCACTGACAGGTGGAGATCACCTCGACCGCTCGGGCTAGCTCGGCAGGGTCCGTGCCAAAATGAGTCACGAAGCGCGTCATGTCCGCTTCCTGGGGCCAGTCGTAAAACACCAAACCGGCGTCTCGCAGGCGCCCACGTAACGCCTCGGGAATCACTGGAAACAACTCGTTGGCATCCACCGGCCAAGGAAGGCAGATTGCAGCGTGTGCGGCGAAGCCCGCCGCTAATTCTCTAGCCATCGCGTTGGCATGGCGCGCGTTATCCAGCCACAAGTCATTTTCCAAGAGCGCGAGCCACTGCGCCGCCAAAAATCGCTGCTTAGACCAAAGATGCCCAGCCCGTTTGCGCCGATACGCAAAATCCTCGGCCAAGGCGGGGTTAAACATCACCACGGCCTCGGTGGCAATACCACCGTTTTTGGTGAGCCCAAAGCTGAGGCAGTCTACCCCGGCCCGCCAAGTCACATCGGCGGGACTCACGCCCGAGGCCACTACCCCATTGCCGAAGCGCGCGCCATCCATGTGCAGATTCAACTGAAACTCATCGGCAAGCTGACGGTAGCCGGCGATCTCCTCCGGGCGATAGACGGTCCCCGACTCCGTCACGTTGGAAAGACTGATAGCGCCTGGCTTCGCGTTATGCACGCCGTGAACCGTGGCGATCTCCATATGCGAACGCATCAGCGCCACATCAGGTTTGCCACCTTCTCCCGCGATGCCTACCATCCGCGCGCCGCCAGTAAAGAGCTCAACCGCTGTGTTCTCATCGTTCTGGATATGGGCGCCCTCGTGACAGTAAATCGCGCCCCATGGCGGGCATAATGCACTCATCGCCAGCGCGTTGGCGGCGGTACCTGTAGTCACGAAGAAGACCGCGCAGTCGGTCTCAAAGACATCACGCACCGCAGATTCGGCGGCCGCAGTCAGTGCGTCTTCGCCGTACCCCTCAGCCAATCCCACAGCGGCGTCCGAGATCGCCGCCAAGACAGCAGGATGAGCACCGGCCTGATTATCAGAGATAAAGTTCATATCAGATTGTTGCTCACCCTTTTTAACTGTCAGCCCATCGTTGCAAGGCTTGCCGCCCCGATCCCCATGTTATAACGACTCGCGATAATGAGGGATGCCATGCGCTTATTCGGTTACGCGACGATTGGTCTGGGACTGAGCCTCCTACTGCTGGCAGATGGCGCCCTCGTCTTTGATCTCGGCGCCCTAAAACCCCTTTATGAGCGGGTCGCTGGTCACTACCTGCAGCGCGAGATGCGCTTGGTGGGCGGCAGCCTCGCGGTAATCACAGGCGGCATCTAGATCCTAGTCAGAAATGTGCTGGATCGCTTGAGCACAAGCGGCAATGTTTGTGCGTATCGGCTCCGCAAAGCCAATAAAGAAATGGCCCAGATGGACGCCTGACACTAGCCCGGCGCGGCCTAAATCAAGCGCAGATTGATCACGCCCTTGAGAGTCCTGATCTGGTTCAGCAACCCTTCTTGGGGCGCTTCGTCAAAATCAATGATGTTGTAGGCGATATCACCAACGCTCTTGTTGAGCAAATCGGCAACGTTTAATCCATCATCGCCAATCAGCGTGAGAATGTGACTCAACATGCCCGGTTCGTTACGGTTGGCAATCGTGATCCGGTAATCCGTGGTTCTCTCCAACTCGATCGCAGGAAAGTTCACTGAGTTACGGATATTGCCGTTCTCCAAAAACGCCTTAAGTTGACTCGCAGCCATAATGGCGCAATTTTCTTCCGCTTCGGCGGTGCTGGCCCCGATATGTGGCATCAGTAACGCGTCGGTGCGCCCCAACAGCATCGGGTTGGGGAAGTCAGCCACGTAACAGCGAAGCTGATCGTTATCCAGTGCCGCTACGACAGCCTCGGTCGAGACAATTTCTTCCCGGGCGAAATTGAGCAAGCAGCTCCCCTTTTTAAAATGGGTCAGCATCTCCTCATTAACGAGGCCTCGAGTGCTGTCTAAAACGGGAAGATGCAGGCTGATAAAGTCACTCCGGCTAAAAAGCGACTGTACGTTTTCCATGCGCTGCACTTCGCTGGGCAGTCGCCACGCCGCTTCCACCGACAGCGCCGGATCAAAGCCCACCACTTCCATACCAAAGTCAAAACCTTGTTTTGCGACGAGGCTCCCTATGGACCCAAGACCGACCACTCCCAGCGTTTTTCCTGCGAGCTCCGCGCCTGCGAAACGCTTTTTTTCCTGCTCCATGAGCGTATTCATATCCTGAGCAGACATCGCAGGGTCCTGTGCCCGCGCAAAGGCGATCCCGCCAACAATGTCCCGGGAAGCAAGCAGCATGGCCGCGGCAACCAGTTCCTTCACCGCGTTGGCGTTTGCGCCCGGCGTATTGAAAACAGGTATGCCTCGCTCACTGCACTCCGCAAGCGGAATGTTGTTGACGCCCGCACCCGCGCGCGCGATGGCCGTGACCGAGCCGGGTATCTCTCCCTCCTGCAGTTTATGGCTGCGCAACAGCAGCGCGTCGGGGTAAGCAATATCCTGGCCGACCTCATATCGCTCGCGCTCAAAACGGTCGAGACCCTTGGCAGAGATCGTGTTATAGGTCCTGATGCGATGCATAACAACGGTTTGAGTATTTAAAGGGGCCGCATTGTGCGTGATTGCGGGCGGCTTTGCGAGGTTGCCAAGACGATTTTGCGTCAAACGCGGTCCATACGGCTGTGCACGCCGGTATGGCTTGCCAATGTCTCGATCATCGGCAACTAAAAGCCGGTCGCGTCAGAGCAGCGTCACCTCGTCCGCCAACTGTTCATCGATGATGGCTCTCATGGTTTCTGCCAACTGCCGAAAGAACACCCGAGCGGGTGATCGACGCCGCCAAACCAGCGCATGATCGCGACTCATATTGACGTCTTTCACATCGGTTACCAGAAGCGTGTCCGAGTCGCCGATTTCACTGGCGACGTACAAAGAGGGCAGAAATGTAATGCCCATTCCCATCACCACCATTTGCCGTAGCGTGTCCAGAGAGGTGCCCTCGTAGTCACGATTCACAGTCGCTCCAAGACTCTCGCATAACGCACTGACCTGCCGGTGATACAGATGCTGTTCGTCAATAGTCAGCACTGCCTCCCCCACCAAGTCCTTCCCTGAGATGACGGATTTGGCTGCCAGGGGATGCTCAAGCGGCACTGCCAGTTTCAAAGATTCCCTGAAAAGTGGCACGATCTCGAGCTCGTCCCCTTGCAGTGGGAGCGTGGTCAACAGCACGTCGTGAACCGCAGACTTCAAGTCGTTGTTGAGCTGATTGGGAACACCCTCACGCACGTAGAGTCGAAGATCCTCGAAGCGCTGATGCACCGACGGCAGCACCTGGGGCAGTAGATAAGGGCCTAGCGTCGGCGTCACACCCAGCCGATAGGTGCTTTGTCCCGATAAACCTAAGGCTTGATCGGCAAAGCCCTTCATTTCTTCGGCAATGCGTCGCGCTCTGGGGAGCAACTCGCGAGCCGCCGGCGTCATCACCACACCATTACGTTGTCGCTCAAAAAGGCTAGTCCCCAGCGTCTCCTCCAGCGCAGCAATTTGCACAGTCAATGTTGGCTGCTTCACACCCAACCGATCAGCGGCACGTCGGAAACTGCCCGCCTCGGCAATCGCCTGAAAATAGCGAATTTGTTTGAACGTGATCTGTTCTGACGTGGACATCTCTTTACCTCGCTGTTGCCACGACGGTGCCACCCGTCCTCGCGCATCAATCTCTGATCAGCTCGATCAGCGGGCACCGCGTCTTTGTGCGCGGTTAATCGCCGCCAAGCCCATCGATAGATTAAATCTATCACAAAATGTCATGATCTTTATTTTTTCTATCACGTATAAATCACATCCAATACACAAACTCTCGATCAAGGAAGGTTTATCAGACCATGAAAGCGATTGTTGACGGCGTGCTCCGATTCCAGAACGAGCAGCAACCCACCAAACAGGCATTGTTCGATCAGCTGGCCGGCGCGCAATCACCCGACGTACTGCTGGTGACGTGCGCAGACTCGCGCATCGACCCCGGGCTCATTACACAAACCGAGCCTGGCGAACTTTTTATCTGCCGCAATGCTGGCAACATCGTGCCGCCTCTCCCGGGTTATAGCGGTGACATTGCGGCATCCGTGGAATTTGGTGTCGCGGCACTGGGTGTCAAACACATCATCGTAATGGGCCATACCGATTGCGGTGCCATGAAAGGCGCCATGAATCGCGAGGCCGTTGCCTCTCTGCCCAAAGTTTACGAATGGCTGGGTTACGCCGAGGAAGCCGCAAGCGCTGCGGCGAACAACCCCGACGACCCGCTACTGGCAGTGACAGAGGCTAATGTCCTGTTGCAGCTGCAAAACCTCGAAACGCACCCTGCGGTCAGCGCGGGCATTGAGGCAGGCAGCATTGATTTGCATGGTTGGGTCTATCACATCGGCTCCGGTGCCGTGACTTGTCACGACACCACGGCGGGTCAGTTTGTGCCGCTTGCTGACCATTACGCACATCTCTCTTCTTGATTCACGCTCTCGGAGATCACCTCGATGACTCGTTTTTTTGACCTCTCACACCTCCGCGGCGACATCTTTGGCGGACTAACCGCAGGTGTTGTTGCGCTGCCTCTGGCCCTCGCCTTTGGAGAGGCCTCCGGTGCAGGACCGATTGCCGGGGTGTATGGCGCGATATTGGTCGGTTTCTTCGCGGCCCTCTTTGGCGGAACGCCATCGCAGATATCCGGGCCGACTGGGCCGATGATTGTCGTCTTCGCGGGTGTCTTCGCGTCGCTGAGTGGCGACCTGTCGCTGGTATTTACCACGGTCATTCTCGCGGGTCTGATACAGATTCTTTTCGGTGTGCTGGGCTTTGGGCAGTACATCCGGCTGGTGCCCTACCCTGTGGTTTCAGGCTTCATGAGCGGTATTGGCTGCATCATTATTGCCCTGCAGCTCGCCCGATTATTCGGACACGAGCCAGAGGGCGGTGGCACGATCCCGGCGCTGCTCGAGGTGCCAAATGCAATTAGCAACCCGAACGTGGAAGCGCTGGGCATTGGCGTATTGACCCTGGCCATGGTGTTCTTATGGCCAGCTAGCTGGGGGCGGTACTTGCCTGGCCCGCTGGCCGCCTTGATAGTCGGCACGACGGCAAGCCTGAGCTTGAGCAACGTGCCAGTACTGGGCTCGATACCCACTGGCTTGCCCGAGTTCATCATGCCTTCGCTCTCGAGCGACACTGTTTTGATTGTGTTTGAGGCGGCGCTCATCCTCGCGATTCTCGGCGCGATCGACAGCTTGCTGACCTCGCTTGTGGCGGACAACATGACGCGAACGCGCCACCGCTCCAATAAGGAGCTCATCGGGCAGGGGGTCGGCAACGTCGCCGCAGGATTCTTTGGCGGTATTCCAGGCGCCGGCGCCACCATGCGTACCGTGGTCAACATTCGCACTGGGGGCGTTACCAAGATTTCCGGCATGCTGCACAGTCTGCTGTTGCTCGCCGTGGTGCTCATTCTGGCGCCGCTGGCATCAAAAATCCCCCACGCTGTACTGGCCGGTATTTTGGTCAAGGTAGGCTATGACATTATCGACCTGTCTTATCTCAAGCGCGCTCACCGCGGACCGCGTTTCGATCTGGCACTCATGGTCATGGTGTTGAGTCTGACCGTTTTCGTTGACCTCATCACTGCAGTCGTCGCCGGCGTCGTGGTGGCCGCCGTCGCGTTTGTGAAGCAGGTTGCCGACGCGCAGCTCGCAGCGGCTGCGGGCGATAACGATGACTCCGACGAGAGCCTCTCAGACGCAGAGACTGCGCTGCTGAAGGAGTGCGGTGACCGGCTTACCTACTTTGACTTCGGTGGACCACTGAGCTTTGGTGCTGCTGCAGACTTGGGCCACCATGTGCGCGAACGAATCAGCCAGAAGCGTCATACCTCGCTGGTGCTCGACTTCGGCCGCGTACCGTTTATGGACGTGTCCGCTGTGCGAGCGGTGGAGACCATTGCTCAAGACGCCGCTTATGCGGGCAAGCATCTGTATGTCTGCGGCATCAATGATGATGTAGCCGCGAATTTTGAAGGGCTGGGCGTGAGCAAGCATCTGCCCGAGGGGATCCGCTTTACAAGACGTTTGGACGCCCTCACTGCAGCACGCGACTGGATTTTCGAAAACACAGCCTCCACAGGACAGAAGCCGGCCGGCCCACAGAACGGCGACCCAGCTACCGCCTGAGTCCGCTGCTTCTGCCTTCAGCGACAGGGCTGATACACTGAGCGCCTCTCACAGGAGGGGCCCCTCAGTGAAATCGACAGCAGCTCTTTTTTCCTTCGCCATGGTGTTCACCGTGGCTTGTTACAGCGCAACCAGCGAAACCAGGGACACGATCACCGCCGAGGTGCTCTTGGCGATCGAACATGAAGCGCTCATCGTCGATGTCCGCACGCCCGAGGAATTTGCCGATGGCCACTACCCTGGCGCCATCAATATCCCCCACGAAACGATCTTGGACGGCTTGAATCAGTTAGGCGTTACACAGGTGACGCCGGTGATTCTGTACTGCCGTAGCGGCAACCGATCGGGTCAGGCCGAACAGGCGCTCCGAGAGAAGGGGTTCACTGAAGCCACAAATGCTGGCGGCCTGGAGACACTGC